>JBFGLJ010000049.1:0-16194 GCA_041576235.1 Gemmatimonadales bacterium
CGTGCGGGGCCGGGCGGCACGCCCGGGCCCTCGAGACCCGCGGAACCAGGCCCGTCGGCCTCGATCTCTCCTGGCCCCTGCTCGTCCGGGCTCGCCAGCAGACCACGGCACCGCTGGTCCGCGCCGACATGCGGGCCCTCCCTGTCCGTCCGGGAACCATGGACCTCACGCTCAATCTTTTCACCAGTTTCGGTTACTTTGAGTCCGACGCCGAGCATGCCCGCGTCCTGGGTGAGATGGTCGGAACCCTCCGCCCGGGTGGGTGGTTCGTCATCGACTTCCTGAACCAACAGTTTGTCCGGGAGACGCTGGTGAGAGAGGAAGACACAACGCTGGGCGGACACCAGGTGCGGATCTCGCGTCACATCACCCCCGACGGGCGCTTTGTGGTCAAGACCATCGCGACCGATGACGGCAAGCACTTTCTCGAGCGCGTCCGGTTGTTCAGCGCCGCCCAACTCGAGCGCATGATGCGGGCAGAAGGTGTCCACACCCGCCACCGCTTCGGCGCCTTCGACGGCACGCCCCTCACCGCCGCCTCGCCGCGGGTGATTCTGATGGGCCAGCGGGCGTGACCTACCGCCTCGTGCCGACGCCCCTGGACGGACAGGGTGCGGAGCTCGAGTGGCCCGAGGCGCGCCCGGGCGGGATGGCGGACGGCATGCTCGACGCCTGCATCCGGACCGACGGCATCCGCGAGGCGCTGGACTCGCTGGCCCAGCCGGAGGTGCTGGTGGTGACCAGCGGGCAGCAGCCGGGGCTCTTTACGGGGCCGCTCTACACCCTCTACAAGGCGATCTCGGCGCGGGCGCTGGCTCAACACCTGCGCGAGCGCTGGGACCGGCCCGTGGTTCCCGTCTTCTGGACCGCCGGCGACGACCACGACTTCGCAGAGGCCAACCACGCGAACTGGCTCCGGGCGGATGGGAGTCTCGCCACCGCGTCGCTCGAGGCGCGACCCGAAACGGCCCCTCTCACGCCGCTCTACCGATTGCCGCTCGGCACGGGGGTCCTCGCCCTGCTCGACACCCTCGAGGCCGATCTGGCCTCCGCGCCGCATGGGGCGGACGTGGTCGCATGGCTGGGTCGGCACTACCGCCCCGACGCCACCATCGCCGGCGCCTTCAACGGCGCCATGGCCGAGCTGCTCGCCCCGCTTGGGGTGGTCTGCTTCGATTCGACCCACCCGGCCGCCAAACGGCTCGCAGCACGGCACATCATGAAAGCCGTCGGGCTCTCCCAAGACCTCGATCGCGATCTCGCCGCCCGGGCACGGGCCCTGGAACAGGCCGGGGTGAAGCCGGGCGTGTCCGTAGGCGACGGCGCCACCCTCGCCATGCTCGAAAGCCGGCTCGGTCGCGACCGCTTGATCATCGACGGCCGCTCGCTCGTCACCCGGCGCAGCCAAGAGCGCTTCCAGCTGGACGATCTCCACGCCATCGCCGCCCAGGAACCGTCCCGCCTGTCGGCCAACGTGCTCTTGCGCCCCGTGATCGAAAGCGCGCTCCTTCCGACCGTCGCCTACGTGGCCGGGCCGGGAGAGCTGCGCTACTTGGAACTGACCCCGCCGATCTATCAACGCATGCGGATCATCCAGCAACGTCCCATGCCGCGGTGGTCCGGACTGATCGTTCCCCGCCGCGTCGACCGGGTGCTGGAGAAGTTCGAGGCCACCCTGGACGAGTTGCTCCGGCCGGGCGAGGCGCTGGAGACCCGGGTGGTGCGCTCACACGTGCCCACGGATGCCCTGTCCGCCCTGGCGTCGCTGCGGGAGGCCATCGAGGGGGCCTACGACACCGTCGAGCGTCTCGGCGTCGCCATCGATCCCACCCTCGAGAAGCCGCTCAAGCGCGTCCGCCATCAGGCGCTCGCTGGGACCGCGGACGCCGAGCATCGGTTGATCAGCCATCTCAAGCGCCGCGAGAAGACGGAACTGCGTCAGATCGCCCGGGCCAGGACAGCGGTCCGCCCGCTCGAGAAGCCCCAGGAGCGGGTCTTGGGTCTCGCGACGTTTCGCGCGCTGTATGGCGACGATCTGATCCAGGACCTCGCCCGCGCCGTGGATGCGTGGTATAGCGCGGCCCTTGAAGGCAACCCCATTCCTTCGTAGACTCGACACATGGTGTTCATCGGACTCATCCTCTTTGTGGCGCTGCTCATCCCGATCATCGGGATCATCATCGATTCCCCGATCGGTCGTGCCATGGCCCGGCGCCTGGAAGGTCCGGAGACCGTCCCACCGGACGTGGATATCCTGACCAAAAAGGTCGATCTTCTCGAGGCCGAGATGGATGATCTCAACCGCGCCGTGGAGCAGCTCAAGGACGAGAGCGCGTTTCTTCAGAAGTTGATCGGAGCCCCGCCCGAAGAACGCGCCCGTCCCGGTCCCCCACACCTTCCGCCCGCCTCGGGATCCTGACCGCCAAGCGCGCACCGAGATCATCACGCCCAGCGGCCCTGGTCGCCGCCGGGATCCTCCTGAGCCGGGTCTTCGGGCTCATCCGCCAACGAGCCTTCGCCCACTTCCTCGGCAACACCGATCCGGCAGACGCCTTCATGGCGGCGTTTCGCATTCCCAATCTGCTGCAAAACCTCTTTGGGGAGGGTGCCCTCTCCGCCAGCTTCATTCCGGTGTATGCCGGTCATCTGGGCAAGGAGGACAGGGCCGAAGCCGACCGCACCGCCAACGCCATCCTGGCCTTGCTCGGCCTGGTCATCGCGGTGCTGGTGCTGCTCGGGGTGCTTGCCGCGCCGCTCCTGGTCAGCGCCATCGCGCCCGGGTTCACCGGCGCCAAACGCGACCTCACCATTCATCTGGTGCGGATCCTGTTCCCCGGGGCCGGGCTCCTCGTCCTCTCCGCATGGTGCTTGGGGATCCTGAACAGCCACCGACGGTTCTTCTTGAGCTACGCGGCCCCGGTCGCGTGGAACCTGACTGTGATCGGCACCCTGATCCTCTACGGCCGAAGCCTCACCGGAGGTTCCCTGGCCGCCGCCGCCGCGTGGGGGTCGGTGGTGGGAAGCGGGCTCCAAGTGGCGGTGCAGTTGCCCCACGTCATCGGGCTCTTGGGCCGCCTGCGTCCGGTGTTCACCACCGCGAACGAAAGCGTCCGCCTCGTCATCCGCAACTTCGTGCCGGCGTTCATGAGCCGCGGGGTCGTTCAGGTGAGCATCTTCGTCGACGAACTCATCGCCACCCTCCTGCCGGCCGGGGCCGTCGCCGCCATGGCCTATACCCAGACCATCGCCGTCTTGCCGGTGAGCCTCTTCGGCATGTCGGTCTCCGCCGCCGAACTGCCCGAGATGTCGCGAGCGGCCACCACGGACACCGAAGCCGCGAGCTACCTGCGCGAGCGGTTGAACCAGGGACTCCGGCACATCGCCTATTACGTGGTGCCGTCGGCGATGGCCTTCGTCGCGCTGGGTCACGTGCTGGCCGGCGCGCTCTATCAGACCGGGGAATTCACCCGCGCCGACACCCTCTACGTGTGGGGCATCCTGGCAGGGTCCGCCGTGGGACTTCTCGCCTCCACCCTGGGCCGCCTCTACGCCTCGACCTACTACGCCTTGCGCGACACCCGGACCCCGCTCCGCTTCGCGATGGTGCGCCTCGGCGGGACGATTGGCCTGGGGTTCCCCTTTGCCCTGCTGCTCCCGGGCTGGCTCGGGCTCGACCCGAAGTGGGGCGCCGCCGGCCTCACCGCGTCCGCCGGGCTGGCCGGCTGGATCGAGTTCTGGTTGCTGAGACGCGCCATGAACCGGAGAATCGGTCCGACCAGCCTCCCGCTGCCCTTTCAGGCCAAGCTCTGGGCCTCCGCCCTCGCCGCTGCCGGCGTGGCCTGGGCCGTGATCGGCCTGGCGGGGGTGGCCGGCCGGCATCCTGTCCTCCTGGCCCTTGTGGTTTTGGTTCCCTACGGCCTGGTATACTTCGGGTCGACCAGCCTCCTCAGGGTGCCCCAGGCAGAGGCCGTGACGGGGCGGTTCTTCAGACGGTAAGCCCATGGAGAGTCGGACGACCTCTCACGACCAGTTCCAGCGCAAACTCGAGACCCTCCCCGACGGGCCCGGTGTCTACATGTGGAAAGACCGGCTCGGCAAGGTCCTGTACGTGGGCAAGGCCAAGAGTCTCCGGCAACGGGTCCGCAGTTACCTGAACGCGGATGTCATCACCAGCCCCAAGAACCGGCGCCTGGTGTCCTTGATCGCCGACGTCGATACGATCGTCGCGCCCGACGAGGCGCAGTCGCTCCTCCTCGAGAACAACCTGATCAAGGAGTTCAAGCCGCGGTTCAACGTCCGGCTCAAGGACGACAAGAGCTATCCCTCGATCGCGGTGACCCTCGCCGAGCCGTTCCCGCGGGTGCTGGTGACGCGACAGCGGAACATTCCCGGGGCCAAGTACTTCGGGCCCTACACCGACGTGGCCAAGATGCGGCGAACGCTGACGCTGGTGCGGCGGATTTTCACGGTGCGAAGCTGCAGCGACGACATCCCGCGCCAAACCCGGGAGCGTCCCTGTCTCGACTACTTCATCGGCAAGTGCAAGGCCCCGTGCGTCGGGTGGCAGGCCCAGGTGGCCTACCGGGCCATGATCGATGAGGTACTCGAGTTTCTCGAAGGCAAGACGCTGGATGTCCGGTCACGGGTGCGCGGCATGATGCAGGCGGCCAGCGACCGGCAGGACTACGAGCGGGCCGCCACCCTGCGCGATACCTTGAAGTGGCTGGAGCAACTCGAGGCCAACCAAGCGGTCGAGTCGATCGGGCAGGGAAGTGCCGATGTGGTGGGCTATGCACGGGATGGCGACGACGCGGTAGGGGTCTGGCTTCGGCTCCGGAAGGGCCGAGTCGTGTCACGCGAGCACCGGTTCCTCGAGACCGTGCTGGACGAATCGGACGAGGACATCCTGAGCGCGTTCCTGGTGCGGTACTACCTGCCGGCCGATGACCGGGTCCGGCAACTGGTCTTGCCGCTGCCACCCAGCGACCTCGCCAGTCTGGAGCAACTGGCGTCCGAGACCACCATCCGCTTCCCCCAGCGGGGCGTGGCCCAACGGTGGCTCGCCCTGGCCGATCAGAACGCCCGGCACCTCTTGGAGAGCCTCAAGATCGAGTCCTTCGAGACCGATGAGCGGGCCGAAGACCCCGTCTACGCGCTGGGCCGCGATCTGGGACTCAGCGCGGTGCCCCGCAGCCTGGTGTGCATCGACATCTCCACCAACCAAGGCCGCGACACGGTCGGGTCCCTGGTGTGGTTCGAGGCGGGCCGGCCCAAGACAAGCGAATACCGGAGGTTCAAGATCAAGGGCGCCGGCCAGCAGGACGACTACGCCGCCATCCAGGAGGTGGTGACCCGCTATTTGACCCGGCGGGTGGACGAAGGCAAACCGCTGCCCGACATCATGGTCATCGACGGCGGCAAGGGGCAGCTCGGCGCGGCGCTGGAGGCAACCCGGGCCCTCGGGCTCGAGGACTTGCCGCTCGCCAGCCTGGCCAAGCGCGACGAGGAGGTCTTCCTGCCAGGGCATCCGGAAAGCCTCCGCCTATCGCGGCGGAGCGAATCGCTGCGGCTGCTTCAGCGCGCCCGGGACGAGGCCCACCGATTCGGGCTCGCCTACAGCCGCAAGCGCCGCACCCAGCGCACCATCGCCTCGGCGCTGCTCGACGTGCCGGGTATCGGACCCACCAAGCGGCGGCTCCTGCTCGAGCGCTTCGGCAGCTTGGCCGGCATCAAATCCGCCACCGTCGAGGAGATCGCCTCGATCAGCGGGTTCTCGCACGCCGGCGCCCAACGGCTGCTGGACCACCTGGCAAGCGCCTGAATGCCGTCCCCGGATTGGACCCTCGAGTGCTCGGCCTGCGCCGCAACCCGAGAGCCCGCCGGCCTGCCGACCGTGTGCCGATGCGGAGCCCCGTGGTTGGTGCGCTACCCCACCCGGACCTGGACCTCAGACCAGCGGGACCAGGTGCTTCGGGGCCAGAGCATGTGGCGCTGGAGACCCTTCCTGCCCCTCGCCACGGGAGAAGCACCGGTCACGCTGGGCGAGGGCGATACCCCGCTCCTCGAGCTCGAGCGCACCGGCCAGCGGCTGGGGTTCGCGAACCTCCTCATGAAAGACGAAGCCGCCAACCCCACCGGCTCGTTCAAGGCCAGGGGGCTCGCGGCGGCCATGACCCGGGCCAGCGTGGCGGGCGCGCGGCGGTTCACCCTGCCCACGGCGGGGAACGCCGGCGTCGCCGCCAGCGCATACGCCGCGCGGTCCGGCGCCACCGTTCGGGTCTACGCCCCGGTGGGGACCCCGGCCACCATCCTCGCCCAGATTGTCACGTTCGGGGGCGACCTCGTCCTCGTGCGAGGACATATCGGCGATTGCGGAGTTCAAGCAAAGGATTATGCCCAATCCACTAACGCATTTGATTTGAGCACCTTACGAGAGCCATACAGAATCGAAGGCAAGAAAACTCTGGGTCTCGAACTTGCCCTACAGCTCGAGTGGACCCTGCCGGACGCCATCATCTACCCCACCGGCGGGGGGACGGGCTTGATCGGAATGTGGAAGGCCTTCCGAGAGTTGGTGCAGGCTGGTTGGATCGCTGCCGACCAACGCCTGCCCCGGATGGTCTCGGTGCAGTCGACCGGGTGCGCACCCGTGGTCGAGGCGTTCGAGAAGGGCAAGGACCATTGCGAGCCGTGGCCCGTGCCCACGACCCGAGCGAGCGGGCTTCGGGTGCCCAACCCGCTGGGCGGACGGCTCATACTCTCGGCGCTGAGAGAGAGCGGGGGAACCGCCGCGGCGGTGAGCGATGAGCGACTGGCCGATATCGAGCGGCAGCTGGGACGCGAGGAAGGGGTGGACCTCTCCCCAGAGGGGGCGGCGACGGTGGCCTGTGCCATGGACTTGAGGCGGAGCGGGTTCCTGGACGAGAACGACCGGGTGGTGCTGTTCAATACCGGCGCCGGGTGGCTCTACCGGGTGCCGGACGATTTGCCTGGCTCGCAGCTACGGGGTGATATTCGGGGGTTATGACTGCTCGACGCTTCGCCATCATCGACCCGGCAGCGGGCATCAGCGGGGACATGCTGCTCGGGGCCCTGATCGATGTTGGAGCCCCGGAGTCGTGGCTCCACGGGTTGCCCGAGCGGCTGGGGATAACGGGCACGAGCGTCGAGATCGAGCGCACCCAGCGCTCGTCGCTGGCGGCGGTCAAGGTGACGGTCCGGCTTCCAGACGGCCAGACGGAGGGCCCATCCGAAACCCGAGGCGACCTGCCGTATTCGGTGCGATCGGACCAGCTCGACCGGCATCCGCACCGGCATGTGGCGGAGATCATCGCCCAGATCCGGCGGGCCCCGTTGACGGACTGGGTCGAGGAGCGTGCCGTCACGGCGTTTGAGTTGCTGGCAGAGGCCGAAGGCCGGGTGCACGGTGTCCCGGCCGAGCGAGTCGCCCTCCATGAAGTGGGCGCGGTCGATGCCCTGGTCGACATCGTCGGAGCGATCGAGGGGTTCGAGCGGTTGGGGATCACCGAGATCTTCGCTCGCCCGGTGGCGGTCGGCAGCGGCTGGATCACGGCAGCCCACGGAAACCTGCCGATTCCGGCCCCGGCGACGGCGTCGCTCCTGGAAGGGCTGGAGATCGGGCCCGATGGCCCGGTCCGGGGCGAGGCGACGACGCCCACCGGTGCCGTACTCTTGAGGGTGCTTTCGAAGGGGCGGCCGCCGGCGCGGTGGCGACCGGTGGCAAGCGGATGGGGAGCGGGCGGACGAAACCCGGAGCACTACCCCAACGCCCTCCGGCTGATCCTGGGCGAGCCGGTGACGGAAGCGGCCGACGTGGTGATGCTCGCGACCGACCTGGACGACCTGAGTCCGGAGTACTTGGAACCGCTCAGGCTCGCCCTGGTCGAGGCGGGAGGGTTGGACGTCCAGATCTGGGCGACACACATGAAGAAGGGCAGGGTGGGATTTCGGGTGGAGGTAGTGGCCGACCCCTCCACGGCCGACGCGGTGTGCGGGGCATTGTTCCGCCACAGCTCGACCGCGGGAATCCGGTGGACCCGCGCCGAGCGGGTCACCCTGGCACGGCGACAGATCGAAGTGACCACCGCCGAGGGGCACCGGGTTCGCGTGAAAGTGGTGGACGGTCCGGATGGACTGAGGGTCAAACCGGAATACGATGACGTGGTGGCGGTGGCGCGCGCGGTGGGGCGGCCCGCCTTTGAGATTGCACGTGAGATGAGTGAACGAGCATTGAGCTTGGTTGCATCGAGTTCGACAGCCGGGCCCGGTGCCGCGAACAAGGAGTGAGCATGCGGAAGTGGACGTTGGCTTGTGGTTTCTTGGTCTTGGCGGGGAGCGCAACCGCCCAGGAAGCGGTGTATAGCGAGCGGGTCGCGTTGGCCCAGCCCAGCCAGTACCGGCAGCCCGAGTGCAAGCTCAAGGGCGGTCACTTCCTGGTCGGCAGCGGGGCCACCTACCTCAAATCGGGGATGGAGAACTCCATTACCGGCAACCGGGCCCGGCTGTTCGGCAAGGCCAAGGAGGTCTTGATCGAGGCCATCACCGAGAAGGACCAGGCCGACAACGGTGCCGCCTGGTATTACTTGGGCCGGACCTATCTGATGGAAGGGGACGTGGTCGGTGCCGACTCGGCCTTCACCAAGGCGGAGGCGTTGGAGCCGGAATGCGTCGACGACATCGGGCTCTATCGACGGGCCTCGTGGGTGGTGCTGGTGCAGCCGGCGACCCAGATGCTCCAGACGGAGCAGACGGATTCGGCCTACCCCCTGCTCCAACTGGCCCACCGCATCTATCGCGGCGAGCCCAACGCCATGTATTTGCTTGGCATCCTGCATTCGAACGCCAACCGGGCGGACAGCGCCATCGTCTACTTCCGGCAATCGGCCGAGGTCGCGACCACACTGGCCGAGAAGAATTCGGCCATCGAGGACGACCGCAACAAATCGGTGTTCAACCTGGCGGTCATGCTCGGCAACAGCGGACGCTACGACGAAGCCGTAGCAGAATGGCGCCGTTACCGCAGCTGGGTGCCGGATGACATGGATGCCAAGCGCGGTCTGGCCCAAGCCTTCCGCGGCGCGGGCATGGTAGACAGCGCCCAGGCGGTCGAGGCGGAACTGGTCGCCGCCTCGGGCGACGAGGCCGGCGGAGCGGCGGCGGCGAGCGAGGACCTCTTCCGCATCGGCGTCAGCGCCTTCAACGAGAAGAACTACGAGGCGGCCGTCGAGGCCTTCGCGGCGCTAATCGAACGCGAGCCCAATCACCGGGACGCCATTTACAATCTGGCCAACTCCTACTTCGTCACCAAAGACGGCGAGAAGCTCATCGCCACCGCGGAGCGGCTCTTGGCGTTGGACCCCATGAGCGAATACGGACGGAAGCTCCTGGGCGAAGGCTACCGGCTCACCGACCAGACCGACAAGCTGCTCGAGATCTTCAAGGCTATCGAGGCGGCCCCGTTCAATTTCGAAGTGAAGGATTTCCGGGTCCGGCAAGACGGCGCCACCTTCCGCGGCGAGGCCGTGGGGCGGGAGGCCCGCGACATCGAGGGGAACGCCGTCGCCAAGAAGCCGATGAGCCTGGCGTTCGAGTTTCTGGCCGAGGACGGTTCAGTGGTCGCCACCCAGGAGGTGACCGTTCCGGTTCTCGAACCCGAGACGGTGCACGAAGTAAGCCTTGAAGGGGCGGGGGCGGGAATCGTGGCCTGGCGCTACCGCGCCACGGAGATGTAACACCGGTTGCTTGACACCACGCCGGCCGGGTCCTCAGATTCCGGCCAGCATCGCGGGCGTAATTCAGTGGTAGAATGCCAGCTTCCCAAGCTGGACGTCGCCGGTTCGAGTCCGGTCGCCCGCTCTCGGCCCCGCTCAGGCGGGGCCGCGCGTTCTAAACACCGGTCGAGAGTCTTGAGTCGACGGTTTTTGCGATGCAGTCCTACTCCGTGGGGGCGAGCGCCAGCTCGTCCCGCAACGCCCCCTTGACCACGGCCTCGGGCCGGTGGGCGACCTGCCAGCGGCGCCACAACAAGTAGATGGCGGGGATCACGATCAGCGTCAGCGCAGTGGCCGTGATCATGCCGCCTACCATGGGTGCCGCAATCCGTTTCATCACATCCGCCCCAGTGCCGGTGCTCCAGAGAATCGGCGCCAGCCCCGCCATGATCGCAGTGACCGTCATGACGACCGGTCGGAGCCGTTCGAGTGCTCCCTCCCTGACGGCTGCGGCGACATCGGCCGGGGCCTGCATCCGGCCCTCGAGGCTCCGGCGGTGGAACGCCTCGTCCAGGTAGATCAGCATCACCACCCCGGTCTCCGCCGCCACTCCCGCCAAGGCGATGAACCCCACCCACACCGCCACGCTAGTGTTGTACCCCAGGAGCCACAGGAACCACACCCCGCCCACCAGCGAGAAGGGCAAGGCCATCATCACGATCAGCGACTTGGCCACACCGCGGAAATTGAGGTAAAGCAAGAGGAAGATGATCCCGAGCGTCACCGGGACCACGATCTTCATCTTCTCGACCACCCGCTGCATGAACTCGTATTGCCCACTCCAGAGTAGGGTGTATCCCGCTGGCAGCGTCAGTTGGCGGGCCACCACTGCTTGGGCTTCGCGGACGTAGCCGCCCACGTCGCGCTCGCCGATGTCCACGAAGATCGTTGTGACGGGGAATGCGTTCTCGGTCTTGACCGCCATGGGCCCCTGGACCACCTGGACGCTGGCCAGCTGCCCCAGCGGGATCTGGGCGCCGCTCATGGCGGGGATGACGACCTCCTTGAGCTTCTCCACGTTGTCGCGGAGCTCCCTCGGATACCGGACATTGACCGCGTAGCGCTCCCGCCCCTCGACCGTGAAGGCCGCGTCCATGCCGCCCACCGTGGCCATGATGCCGTCGTGGATGTCGCCCACGTTGAGCCCGTAGCGCGCGGCCTCGGTGCGGTCGATGTCGATGTCCACGTAATACCCCGACACGCCGCGCTCGGCGAAGGCGCTCCGGGTGCCGGGCACTGCCTGCACCATGCGCTCGACCCGCTCTCCCAGCATCTGGAGCGTGTCGAGGTCCGGCCCGAAGATCTTGATCCCGACCGGGGTGCGGACACCCGTGGCCAGCATGTCGATCCGGCCCTTGATCGGCATGGTCCAGGCGTTGGTGACCCCGGGCATGCGGACGGCCTCGTCCATCTCGCTGATTAGCCGCTCGTAACTCAGGCCCGGCCGCCACTCGCTCTTGGGCCTCAAGGTGATAGTGGTCTCGTACATGTCGAGCGGGGCCGGATCGGTGGCGGTGGTGGCCCGGCCCGCCTTGCCCAACACGATGGCCACCTCGGGGAACGACGCCAGCACGCTGTCCTGGTAGCGCATGATCTCCCGGGCCTGGGCGATCGAGACCCCGGGGACGGTGGTCGGCATGAACAGGATCGAGCCTTCGTGAAGCGGGGGCATGAATTCGCTGCCGAGCCGCCGCCAGGGCACTACGGTGGCACCGAGGACGACGGCCGCACCCAGGATGACCGCCCAGGGCCGGGAGACCGCGAAGTCGATGACGGGGCGGTAGAGGAACCGGAGCCCCCGGTTGATCGGGTTCTGTGACTCGGGCCGGATCTTGCCGCTGATCAGGTAGCCCATCAGCACCGGCACCAGGGTGATCGATAACAGCGCCGACCCAGCCATGGCAAAGGTCTTGGTAAAGGCCAGAGGCTTGAACAAACGGCCTTCTTGTTGTTCAAGCGCAAACACCGGCAGAAAGCTGAAGGTGATGATCAGGAGCGAGAAGAAGAGCGGCGGGCCCACTTGCTTGGCGCTCTCCAACACCAGTTCCCAGCGGGGGATCCGTCCTTGGGCCCGCTCGATGTGTTTGTGCATGTTCTCGATCATAACGATGGCGCCGTCCACCATGGCCCCGATGGCGATGGCGATGCCGCCAAGGCTCATGATGTTGGCGTTGACCCCGATTATGCGCATCACCATGAACGAAATCAGGATGCCGAGGGGCAGGGTGATGATCGCCACCAACGCTGAGCGAGCATGCAAGAGGAACAAGACCGCTACGGCCGCCACGATGAGCGACTCCTCGATGAGCTTGTCGCGAAGGGTGGCGATGGCGTGGTGGATCAAGTCGCTTCGGTCGTACGCGGTCCGGAGGCGGACGCCGGCCGGCAGGCCGGCCTCGACCTTGGCGAGGCGCTCCTTCACCGCCTCGATGGTCTGGAGCGCGTCGGACCCGAAGCGCATGACGACGATCCCCGCCACCACCTCGCCTTTCCCGTCCCGGTCGGCCGCCCCCCGCCGCGGGGCGGGTCCCAGTTGCACGGTGGCCACATCGCCCACCCGAATCGGCGTCCCGTTGGGGGTGGCCCCCACGGTGACGTTCTCGATGTCAGCGACGCCCCGGAGATAGCCCAGCCCGCGGATCATGTACTCGCGGCCGCCCATCTCGAGCACCCGGGCCCCGATGTCGATGTTGTGGGCCCCGATGGCCTGGGCCACCCGAGTCACCGGGATACCGAAGGCCCGGAGCCGCTCGGGGTCGACCTCCACCTGGTACTGCCGCACGAAACCGCCCAAGCTGGCCACCTCCGACACCCCGGGCACCGCGGTCAGCTGGTAGCGGATGTACCAGTCCTGCAGTGTCCTGAGCTGGGCGAGGTCCAGACTGTCCGATTCGAGGATGTACTCGAACACCCAGCCGACACCGGTCGCGTCGGGTCCCAGCGTAGGCTCGACGCCGCGGGGCAACTGTTGGCGGATGCCGTTCAGGTATTCGAGCACCCGCGAGCGCGCCCAGTAGATGTCGGTGCCGTCCTCGAAGATCACGTACACCAGGCTCAGCCCGAAGAACGAGTAGCCGCGCACCACCCGAGCGCCCGGCACCTTGAGCATTTCGGTGGTGATGGGGTAGGTGACCTGGTCCTCGACGATCTGCGGGGCCTGCTCGCTGAAATCGGTCTGGACGATGACCTGCACGTCGGAGAGATCCGGGATCGCATCGAGCGGGGTGGCCCGCATGGCCCAGAGGCCGCCGCCGATGACGGCGGCCGTGGCCAGGAGCACCAGCACCCGGTTCCGGAGCGACCAGGCGATGATGGCGTTAATCATGCGCCTGACCCTCCGGCGCCTCATCAATGGCCCCGTGCTGCATGCCGGGCATGCTGCCCCCAGTACTCCCGAGCCGTGATTCGGCGTCAACCAGGAAGTTGGCCGAGGCCACTACCCGCTCGCCTTCCTCGAGCCCCTGGAGGATCTGGACCCGGTCGCCGGCCCGCGGGCCGAGAACGACATCGCGGGGCGAGAGCACGCCGCTCTGGTCGCGGACGAAGACCAGGTTCCGCTCGCCGGTCACTACCACCGCCTCCTTCGGCACCGTCAGGACGTTCGGGCCGATCTCGGCGTCGAAGAACACGGTGGCGAACATGCCGGGCTTGAGCCTGAGGGCGGGGTTCGGCACGGTGAGCCGCACCCGGTTGGTGCGGCTCTCGGGATCGATCATCGGGTAGACGAAACTGACCCGGCCCATGAGATGCTGCCCCGGATAGGCGGCTACCTCGATGTGGACCTGCGACCCCTCCCGGACGAACTGGAGGTCCTGCTCGAACACGTCGCCCTCGACCCAGACCCGGCTCAGATCCGCCAGCCGGTAGAGCCGCATGCCGGGCATGACTCGCTGCCCCGCGACTACGTCCTTCTCCAACACCACGCCGTTGACCGGCGAGACGAGGGTGAGCGTCTTGGTGACCTCTCCCGTCTCCTCGACCCGGGCCACCTGCTGGGGCGTGATGTCCCAATAGGCCAGCCGGCGCCGGGAGGCCTCGAGCATGGACTGGGCGCTGTGCCATGCCTCGCCGGCGCTCGAGTCCAGCTGCGACGCGAGCCGCTTGGCCGTCAGCAGTTCCTCCTGCGCGGCCACCAAGGCGGGACTGTAGATCGACAAGAGAGGCGCGCCCTTGCGCACGGCCTGCCCGGTTGAGCTCACCATGAGCCGCTCCACGAACCCCTCTATCTTCGGCGTGATCTCCGTCAGCAGCGGTTCGGCGGGCTCGATCCGGCCCACCGTGCGAATGGTCTTGGTAAGGGTCTCCCGGCGGACCCGGGTGTACGCCACCCCCAAGGCCCGCTCCTGTTCCGCGGTCAGGTGCACCGGCTCCCGCAAGAGGGCACCGGTGGTGTCCACCTGACCCGCCGTCCCCCCCCCCCCGGCCAACATCTGGGCGTGCTCCTCGGCCGTCATCTCGAGCATCGGCGATTCCTCCGCCTTCGTGCACGCCCCCGCAGCGATCATTCCGAGCACTACCATCCAGGCCCGTCTCATTCCGCACCTCCGAATTCGGCTCCCACCAAGGCCTCGATTTCTGCCACCGCCTGGTGGAACGTGGCGACGAGCCGCACCGACTCAATCGCGTATCGGTTCAACGTCATCTCGCTTTCGACCAAGGTCATGTAGTCCACCTCGCCCACCCGGTAAGCCGAGAGCGCGGTCTCGACCGCGGCCCGTGCCTGCGGCACCACCGCCGTGGCGTAGAGGTCCGACAGGCGCCGCGACCGCTCGGCCTCGGCGTGCCGCTCGGCGAGTTCGGCGAAGGTCTCGTTGTAGAGATCGCGCTCCATCGCCCGGCGGCTCGCCTCCATCGCCTCCATTTCCCGCCTCATCGGCAGCTGCCGCGCGCCGGCAAAGAGGGGGACGCTGATGCCGACCATGAAGGAGGCCATGTCATCGAACTGGGGACGTTCGCCGTACGCGACGCCCAGCATGAGGTCCGGATAGAGCTCCCGCCGCGCCTGCCGATAGCCGGCCTCCGCTGCCGACACCCGTGCCCGAGCCGCAGCCAGCGCGGGACGGGTGCGGGCCGCTCGGGCCATGAGCGAGTCGGGGCCGGCCAGGTCGAACCCGGGTGCCGGGAGGTCGAGCCAGCCAACCGGTGCCGTGGCCCCCCGCCCGAGCAGCGCATTGAGCCGGGCGCTCATCGCGAGCCGCGACTGCTCCATCACCGTGATGTCTTCGGACATGGAGGCGACCGCCACCTGGGCCTGGAGCACGTCCTGCTGGCGGCCGGTACCCACCGCGTACATCGCGGAGGAAATGCGGAGGAAGTCCCGGAGCAACTCCCGGGTGTCGTCCATGATGATCAGGGCGCGGTCCATGTACGCCAGCTGGGCATAGAGGGTCTTGACCCGGGCCACCAGCGCCACCTCCTGCTCTTCGGCATCCAGCCGCTCGGCCTCGGCCAGGTGCCGGGCCCGTTCCTTGGCGAAGCCCAGCTTTCCGGGCCAGGGCAGCATCTGGGTCAGCTGCACCTGGTTCATCGTCATGGGCTCGCTGGTGCCGAAGTCGCCGAGCGGCCGGTTCATGAGGGCGAAGGCCAGCTGGGGGTCGGGCAGGGCCCCGGCCGGTCCGATCCGCTCCCGGGCGGCATCGGCCTCGAGTCGGGCGGCGATGATCATCGGGTTCTGGGCCCGCGCCAGTGCCAGGGCGTCGGCACGCCGCAGGGTGTCCTGCGGAGCCGGCCGCGCGGTCTGCTCCCGAGCGGGGGCGGGGTTTCCGTTCTGAGCCCACCCGGTGAGGACCCCGGACAGGCCAAGGGTCACCACCAGGGCGGTGGTGCGAAGGGTGTGCATGGTCGATCCTCGAAGTCGTGAAACGGCGAACCGCGAACGCGCCTAGAGGATCGAAATGGGGGGTCGGAGGTGAGGTTCGAGGGTGATCGAGTGCGGCGAGCGGTACCCCCACCCGGCGTCCTGGACCTGCCGAGCGGTCACCGCCCACGCAGGCGCAGGTGCCGGCAGGTTGGGGGCCACCGAGGTGGCGCAGGCGGCGGTCAGGGCGCACTCGGCGGGCGGGCAATGGGCGCACCCTCCGTCCTGCGCCTCACCCACGGTGAGCGTGAGGATGGACCCCTGCGAGCCATGGCTCTGGTGAGCGGCGCTCGCGGCCGCGGGCTGGGTGTGGGACCCGTGACGGTCGCAGTGGCCCGCTGCCGCCTGGCTCGTGGCCGAGAGCGGGGTGAACCCGCTCATGAGGCCGGCCATGAACATGACCAGCCGGCCCCCAAGACGGACCCCGGAGCGGAACGGTGGAGCGGTCCAGCGCATGGGGGCATGATACCCGGGAGCCTTCCTGGCAATCAAGAGCCTAAAGGTTTCTTCATTCCTGATTCCGCCCGTCCTCACGGCGGTTTGAGC
>JBFGLJ010000050.1:0-15948 GCA_041576235.1 Gemmatimonadales bacterium
CCCCCCTCCGGCCTTGGGCCGCCACAGGGGCCTCGGTGGGTTGAGCCGGGTGGGGTGTCTAGCGCCCGCCCGCGAGGGCCTCGAGCGCGGCGATCCGTTCCTCCGTGGGCGGATGGGTGCTGAACAGCCTCGAAAAGCCGCCTCCGTGCGCCGCCAGCGGATTGACCTGCGCCAGCGGAGCGGCAGCGGGTGCCACCTGCATCGGGATCCTGCGGGCCATGGAATCCAACCGCCTGAGCGCGTTCGCCAGCGGCTCGGGCCGGCCCAGGATCTCCGCCCCGACCCGATCGGCTTCGAATTCCCGCTGCCTGGAGACCGCGAACTGGATCATCATGGCGGCGAGTGGGGCGAGGAGGATCATGGCCAACGAGAGCAGGGGATTCCCACCCCTATTTCCCCGCCCAAAGAGCATGAGGTACGGGAGGTAGCTGATCGCTCCGGCGATCCCGGCGGCGACCGTGGAAATGAGCATGTCGCGGTTCTTGATATGCGCCAGCTCGTGCGCGATGACCCCGGCCAGCTCCTCTTGGGGCATGTGCTTCATGATGCCAGTTGTGACCGCGACCACGGCCTTCCTGGGACTGCGTCCCGTCGCGAACGCGTTGGGTTGTTCATGCGGCGCCACGGCGACCACTGGCATGGGCAGGTTGGCGCGCTGGCGCAGCCGGTCCACCAAGGCGTAGAGTTCCGGAGCCTCCTTCTCGGTCACGATTTGGGCTCGGTACATCTTGAGCACCAGTTTGTCCGAAAAGAAATACATGAAGAAGTTCATGCCCGCGCCGAGCACCAGGGCGAGCATCAGTCCACTCGACCCACCCAACAACTGCCCAATGGCCAAGAACAGGGCCATGAGGCCGGCCATGAGCACAAAAGTCTTGACGTTGTTCATTGGTCCTTCATCACCTCATGTTGAGTTCGCTTGTCCCCGCCCCGTACGGAGATACCGGGAACCGAGGAACCTCGTAAGCTACACACGGACGAGAAATCGAGGAATCCCCGGTGCGCTGCCGAGGTGGGGGCGCCTCAGGCCAGCAGGGCCGCGACGTAGGCCGCGTACCCGGCGACCAAGAGCATTCCTTCCGGGCGGCTCAGGCGTGTGCCGGTATAGAGCAGCGGCAACAGCAGGATGGCCGCCGCCAGCATGGCGCCCAGATCGAGCCACGCGATCCCGCCCAGCGAAAGCGGGCGCACCAACGCCGTCGTCCCGAGGATGCCGAGCAGGTTGAAGATGTTGCTTCCGATCACGTTGCCGACGGCGATGTCGCCTTCGCCCTTGAGCGTCGCCACGACGGACGTGGCGAACTCCGGGAGGCTTGTCCCAAGCGCAACGATGGTGAGCCCAATGACCGCTTCCGAGACGCGCCAGGCGCGGGCCAGGTCGACCGCGGCCCCGACGAGGAGGTGCGCGCCGGCGACGAGCGTGAGGAGGCCGATGCCGATGAGAAGCACATCCACCGCCATGGGGCGAGGCCTTCTCGGTGTCGCTTCGGCGAACTCGGCCTGAATCGGCTCCGGCTCGCGGCGGGCCGTGCGCAGGGTAAAGGCAGTGAATGCCAGCACACCCATGAGCAGCATCGTGCCTTCCAGCCGCCCAAGCGTCCCGTTTGCCATCATCGCCAACGCGAGGAGCGAGCAGCCGACCATGATCGGTCCATCGACGCGAACCAGTTTCGAATGGACCACGATGGGACGCACGAGGACGGTCACGCCGAGGATCAACGCCACGTTACAGATGTTCGATCCAACAACGTTGCCGATGGCGATGTCGGTCGTTCCGGACAACGCGGCGTTCAGTGACACGACGAGTTCGGGCATGCTGGTGCCGAACGCCACCACCGTGAGTCCCACGCCCACCGCGGAGACGCCGGTCCGAAGGGCGAGCCGTGAGGCGCCACGCACCAGGGCCTCGCCCCCGGCATAGAGCAACGCCAGGCCGAGACCGGCCAGGAGCATTGAGAGCATCATGGGCGAGGGATCAGAAGGGCGGGGCCGCCTGATGACGGGGGTCATCCAAGATCAGCGCGTCGATCCGGGCCCCCTGTGCGGTGTCGTGCTGTCCTTCGGGCACGATGAGCAACGCATCGGCTTTGACCATGGAGGTCAAGATTCCCGATCCCTGCGAGCCGGTCAGTCGCGCGTGCAAGCCGTCTGGGCCATCGGTGAGCATCGCGCGAAGAAAATGCTGCAGCTTGGGCTTGAGGGTGATGGGCTCATCGACCGTAACGGAGACCGCGCGGCGAAAGGGCAGCGCGTGCCCCGCCATCGCTCGAATTGCCGGGCGCACGAACAACTCGAAGGTCACCATGGTGCTGACCGGGTTCCCGGGCAAACCGATCCATGGAATGGCGCCCAGCAGGCCGAATCCAACCGGCGCCCCCGGCCGCATCCGGAGGCGCCAAAACTTGAGATCGGCCCCCATCTCGGCCAGGACGCCTCGCATGTGATCGTGTTCGCCGACACTGATGCCGGCCGACGTGATCAACAGGTCGGCCTCTGCGGCCCGGTCGAGATGCTCCCGGAGACTCTCCGGGCTGTCGCGAGCGATACCCAAGTTGAGCGGTACCCCTCCGGCCAGACGGATCATGGCGAGGAGCGTATGGGTGTTGGAGCTCGCGATCTTGCGACCGGCTATGATCTCCTCGGGCTGGTCGACATCGACGATCTCATCGCCGCTGGCCAAGATGGCTACCCGGGGCCGGCGCACCACCATCACATGGGCCGACCCGATCGCGGCGAGGACGCCGAGGCGCGCGGGATCGAGGGTCGCCCCCGCCCGCAGAACGGTGGTTCCCTTGCGGATGTCCTCGCCCGCAAAGCGGATGTTCCTGGATGCGTCTCGGTCCCGAGTAATCGTGACAACGTCGTCCCTGCCATCGGTGTCTTCCTGTCGAATGACGCTGTCGGCGCCGGGTGGGAGCGGCGCGCCCGTGAAGATGCGCGCACACTCGCCCGAATCGACAGGGCGCGCTGGGAACTGGCCTGCCGCGATGCCCTCGACGACGCGGAGGCGGACAGGGTTGTCGGCGCTGGCGCCGCGGACGTCATCCGCCCGGACGGCGTACCCGTCCATGGCGGAATTGGTCCAAGGAGGGATATCGAGTGGGCTCACGATGTCTTCGGCGAGCACACTGCCCAGGGCGTCGTCCAGGGGGGTTCGAAGCGGAGGCTGACGGGTGACGTGATCGAGAATGCGGGCAGCGGCCTCCGCCGCCGCCAGCGGCGTCATGGACTGAGCACCTTGGCGCCATCCCAGGCGAGGTTGGCCAAGAGCTGGAGCCACATGGTATCGCGAAAGCGGAGGACGGAACATGGAGCCTGGAACGCCTCATC
Source organism: Gemmatimonadales bacterium (assembly GCA_041576235.1). GTDB lineage: Bacteria > Gemmatimonadota > Gemmatimonadetes > Gemmatimonadales > GWC2-71-9 > JABDII01. Next base: position 3,331 of record JBFGLJ010000050.1, read on the forward strand.
GTCAGTCAGGATGGCGAGCCAGTTGTCCGCGTCCGATGCGGTCGAGTCGAACAACGGCGTGGCCGACACCTCACGGCGGTAGACCTCGATCTTGGGAAGGGGGAACTTGGTGAAGCCTTCGGCCAACACGAGGTCGGCCCCACGCAGGTACTGGGCGGCTAGGGCCATGGGACCCGTATCATCGGGGCTTCGTTCGAAGACGATTCGGGTGTCCGGTGTGGCTAACAGGACCCGTTCGACCTTGCCCTCATGGAAGTGCCGATAGCTGTCCGTCCCGTTCTGGTCCACTACGGCCGGGTGATGCGCGTGCTTCATGGTCATCACACGCCGCCCGCGCCGGATGAACTCCGCGGCCAAGGCAACTGCAAGGGTTGTTTTTCCCGATCCCTTTCGGCCAACTATCGAGAGGATCCGTGTTGCCGCCACAGCTGGTCCGCCTTGGTGAGGTCGCTCGGGGTGTTGACGTTGAAGAACAACATCTCCGGATCGCCGAAGCGCCGGATCGCGTCCAGAGAGAGGATACTGACTCTCACCGCGTCATGGAAGGCAATTGCCCGAAAGTCGCCTCGCTCGATCCGCTGGCGCATGGGGCCGGCGCAAGCAGGTCCGTACCCCGCACAGAGGGGTTCGACCCCGCGCCGTCCCCCACTGGCGGGCAGGACCGCGTCGTGGCGATCGAGCTGGGCGGCGAGGGCGGCGATCAAGCCCGGCGGCACGAACGGAATGTCCCAGGCCACGCACACCACCGGGGCGGGTGCCGACATGACCGCGGTGTAGAGGCCACCAAGGGGCCCCGCGCCCTGGACCACGTCGTGCACGACCTCGAGCCCCGGCGCCCAGGCCGCGGCGTCGGGTGCGTTGGCCACCAGCAGCGGCGCGCCGCCCAGCGCCTCCACGAAGGCCTCAATCAGTCGGTCTAGGATCCGCCGGCCGCCCACCCGTTCGAGCCCTTTTGGCTGGCCGCCAAATCTGGTGGCGCCGCCGCCTGCAACGATCGCGCCTCGGATTACACGGTCCGGGGTGGAGACCGGTGAGGTGTCTGCCGGGACGGCGCGCCTCAGTAGCGCCGGCCGCGTCGGCGCTCGAGCACGATATCGACCCCGATCACAAAGCTCCATACATGATGGTACTTGAGTTCTCGGGTGGGCGATTGTCCATCGCGGGCGGTTGCCTGGGTGATTCGGTCGATGCCGATGTAGTTGTCGCGTACTTCCCAGCGAAGCTGATAGCCTTTGCCGAGCGACGCGGTGAACCCGGCGGCCGCGGCGAGCGATGCGGACACGTTGCGAGTCTCGGCATCATCATAGACGACAATGAAGCGATCGCCGCTGCGTCCCGCCACCTCCACGGCGCTGCGGCCGCCGATTTGGAGGCCGGCATTGAACCGCACATATGGGGTGATCGTCTTCCTGGCGTTGATGCGAAAGACCGGTCCGGCGCTCAAGATGACCGCCGTGTTCGATCTCGATGACCCGTTGATCACAGTACATACGGCCGCGGCGGTCGTGTCTCCGCTTCGGAATCGATGGGTACAGCTATCCTCCTGTCCGCCGCCGAGGAAAAAGGCCTCCCCGGCAAGGCCAACATGCTGGCCCGGGTAGTAGATCCCGGCGAGGAACACGCCGAATCCGGACTTGCGGCGGCGGGCTAGCGAGAAGGTATCGGCCACGGACGACAGGAACACCGGTTGGCGACTAATACTCCACAGGTTGGCCCCGCCTGACACGGCCCCCGCGATGGTGAAGACGAGGTTCGCCTGATCGGCCTCGCGCTGGGCGGCCAGGGCGGGTGCGGTGGCCAGAAAGCTCGCAACGAGGACAAGCGCGCGAAGGGACATCATTCCCCCAGGTGTTGGTGGACCACCGCGAGGCAGCGATTCATCACGACCAGGATGTCTGCGTCTTCGAGCTGACGGGCAGCCACCTGGTGCGCGACTCCTACTTGCATCCAGACGAGCTGCGGCGCAACGGCGACACACGGCTCCACGAGAGCCGGCACCGCCGAGGACCGCCGAAAGACGTTCACGATGTCGAGTTCGCCGGTTTCCCGGGCCTGATAGAGATCCGGGTGCACGGCCTCGCCGAGGATCGTGCCGCCCGCGGGATGAATGGGCACGATGGTGTAGCCAGCCTCCTGCAGGTACTTGGCGACTTGATGGCTCGGGCGATAGGGTTTGGGGCTCAACCCGACGACGGCGATCCGCCGCGCCGTCCGCACCACCTCTCGCACACGCTGGTCATCCGCGGTGACTGGCATCGCTGTCCTCGCCCCCGCCCCCGCCCCCGTGGTGTTGCGGCCGCCCGCTCACGGCGCGGCCGATCAGGGTCATGCCGCTCCGGCCGGCGATCTCCACCGCCAGGGTCGATGGGACCGACGGGGTCGCGATGTAGACGATTCCGGCTCGTGCCCCTTTGTATGCCAGCTCGGCCGAGATCCGCCCGGTCACGAGAAGCCCGAGTCCCGCGACGGCCCTGCCTCGGACGAGCGCGTCCCCGATGACCTTGTCCACCGCGTTGTGACGGCCGATGTCCTCGGCGTGGGCCAGCAATTCTCTTCCGTTCGTGAGCGCCGCCGCGTGGATGCCGCCGGTCTCCTGATACCGCGATCCCTGGGCGAAGAGCGATTTGAACAATGCCCGCAAATCCTCCGTTGGGGGTGGCGCCCCGCGCGGCTGCTGCGGGGTGACGGTGGCCGGGTCGGCGAGGAAGGTAGCGACGGCCCCGCACCCCGAGGCGAGAACCGGCCGCCGCCCTTCGGTTTGAACGCGATCCACCCGCTCGGCTGGGATGTCTGCCCAGAAGCCAAGGTCGGTCGCGCAGGGGCGCAGCGTTACCTGCTCCACGGTGTCGATGTACCCTTCGCCGTGGAGCCACCCGATGGCCAACTCCTCTAGAAGCTCCGGGGTGCACATCCACGTGACCAAGGGGACATGGTTCACCTCGAGCCACACTGGCACCTCGTCGACGACGGCGCGTGCGTTGGCCCGCCCTCTGCGCTTGGTGGGACGGCGCACCTCAGGCTGGTCTCTTGAATCAGACATGGCGAACGGTGTCGCGGCCGCCGATGTCACGCAGGGAATCGGGCTGAGCAGAGCGGGAACATCGGACGGTCATAGAGAAAAGCTTACGCCGAGGCCGATCAGCAGCCACCGGCTGCTGGTCCACTCGTCGAGGCGGCCATCGGGCAGCAGGGCGTTCGGACTGGCAGCGTCGCCAGGCTCCTCAGCGGGTTCCTCGGCGAACGAGACCGGGTAACTCAACTTCCAGAACACTGACCGTGCCTCGGCGCGGAGGTGGATATTGGGTGTGAGAAAGAAGCGGAGCCCTGCTGCGGGAACGATGTAGAATTTGTTTCCGAAGTCATAGCCGGTCGTGTCGGCCGGGACACCGCCGCTCAGCGCGAGGCCGCCACTCCCGGCGATGTATGGGGCAAGGCCACGCCAGGTCTTCGACCCCGTCAGATTGAATTGAATAGCCAGTTCGGCGAAGGTTACCTTTTGCGGGACCGGCCCGCTTGTGCGCGTCGCGACGCTGTCATCGGGATCCTGTATCAAGCGCTCCAGGGTGCCGTTCGCGACCGAGAATCCAAACTGGATTGGGCCGCTGACTCGAATGTCATACCGGAGACCGTACAGCGTGCCGTCATGCGGCCCGAGTTCCAGTCGGCCTCCACCTCCACCGAATTGTCCCACGTTGAGCAGCACCGAGTGTCCGTACCTGATGTCACGGTAGGGTGAGCCGCTTGGAGGATGCCCTGCCTGGGCCATGGCAGTCGTGGGCAGGGGGAGCGCGAGGGCGAGCAGCAGGGAACCTAGGAGGCGCATGTCGTCGTCAGATCTCGAAGGTCGTGGCCAGTCATGTCGGGCGGCGGCGTGATGCCGAGCAAATGAAGGACCGTGGGGCCGACATCCTTCAGGGAGCCGCCGCTCCGAAGATCGGTCGCATCCCCGCGCACCATCACCAAGGGCACGGGGTTGGTGGTGTGGGCCGTGTGCGGCCCGCCGGAGTGGTCGATCATCTGCTCACAGTTTCCATGGTCCGCGGTAATGATAACCCTGGCGTTGGCACGTTCCGCACTCCTCAGCCCTTGCCCAAGGCAGGCGTCGACGGTCTCGACGGCTTCCACCACCGCGGGAAGGACGCCTGTATGACCGACCATGTCGGGATTGGCATAATTACACAAAATGAAATCATGGTCTCGCGCCTCGATGGCCGCGCAGAGGGCATCGGTCACCCCTGGCGCGCTCATGGCCGGCGCCAAGTCGTAGGTGGCCACTCTGGGGGAGGGAATGAGGCACCGCTCTTCCCCTGGATAGGGAGGCTCATGGCCGCCGTTGAAGAAGTAGGTCACATGCGGGTATTTCTCCGTTTCCGCGGTGTGAAACTGTGGGCGCTCATGCGCCGAGAGCACCTGGGCTACGATTCGCGAGAGGGTGATGGGCGGGAAGGCCCGTGGAAATGTGAAGGTTTGGTCGTACTCGGTCATCGTCACCAGTGCCATCGTGGGGCGATCCGAGACGTCGAATTCCCGGAAGCCTTCGACTGCCAACGCCCGGACGATCTGCCGCATTCGGTCACTGCGGTAATTGAAGCAGAGTACCCCGTCGCCGTCTTTCATTATAGAGACGGGCTGCCCGTTCTCCGTGAGCACCCGAGGCATGATGAACTCGTCGGTCTGCGCCTCGGCGTATGCCCCCCGGATGGCCTCCACGGGATGTGTCGCACGAATGCCCTCGCCGCGGATCAGGGCCCGGTACGCGAGCGCCGTCCGATCCCAGCGTCGATCGCGGTCCATTCCATAGTAGCGGCCCGTGAGGGTGGCAATGGCCGCGCGGCCCTGCCCGATCCGGTCGAGATCGGCCTCGAGCGTGGCCACCACATCCGCTGCCGAGGTGGGAGGCGTGTCGCGGCCATCGAGGAATCCGTGCACGGCGATCCGTCCGACGCGTTGCCGCACCGCGAGCTCGACGCAGGCGAGCAGGTGGGTATCGATGGCGTGGACGCCTCCCGGTCCCAGCAACCCGACGAGATGGAGGGTGCCATTATCCTCGCGGAGGGTGTTGCACAATTCGACAAGCGGTGGGAGGGCAAAGAACGCCCCGGAGGCGATACTGTCCGAGATCCGCACCAGGTCTTGCGGAACCTCGCGTCCCGCGCCAAGGGTCAAGTGACCCACCTCGCTATTTCCCATCTGGCCCTCCGGCAGCCCCACCGCCCTCCCGCTGGCCTGGAGGAGGGTTCGCGGGTGGTCGGTCCAGAGCCGGTCCCACACTGGTGTTCGGCTCAGGGCGATGGCATTCCCGTCCCGGTTGGGGCTGTACCCCCAGCCGTCGAGAACGATCAGCACCACCTGGCGGCCCCGAGACGGACCGGTGCGGTTTGACATGAAACTCCGTGGTTTCTACTATCTGTCGGTGTGACGGACGCGCCGCAATCTAGTTTCCGTATCTCCTGGCTACCAGCCTTGATTGCCGCCGGCACTGTGCTTGCCGCGGCAGGGCTGGAAGGCCAGCAATCGCTGCCCATTCGCGAAAACACCGCCTTCCGCAAGAGTCCCCAGGGTGTGCAGCTCGGCACGATTCTCTCTGGCACCACCGTTGTCGTTGGGCAGACCGAGGGCGATTGGCGCGAGGTGACGCTAGAAGGATGGATCTTCTCTGCCTCCGTACGCCCCGATACCCGCGATGGATTCGATCTCGCGGTGGGGGTGAGTCCCCATGAGAATCTGCGGCAAAGCCCGAACCGCCAAGTCCTTGCGCAACTGAGCACGGGAGCCCTCTTGAGCCGGCTGGAGAGTCGCGGCGCATGGACCAGGGTTCGACGGTCCGGCTGGGTCGAGAGCCGCGCCCTCGGGGAACAGGCGCGCGCGGGGCCAGCCGGCCGGCCGCCACCGCCCAGCGCGGCGGCGCCCACCCCCTCGGCGGCGTCTGCGGCATCCGATCGGGTCGAATTCCTCCGGGAGGCCCCGATGCTCGACCGCCCCGAGGGAGCCGTCGTCGGGTCGCTTCAGAAGGGGGCCACGGCCCGGGTTGTGGGCCGGGCCGGAGAATGGACCCGAGTCCAGGTCGAGACGTGGGTCAAGAGCGCCGACGTGGGGCCGACCACGGCCGGGATTGTTGCCGGGGTGACCGCGGCCGAGGTCAGGGCGAACCCGGCGCGCTACCTTGGCGCGATGCTGGAGTGGCGGGTGCAATTCATCGCCTTGCAAGAGGCCGATGAGCTGCGTCCTGAGATTCCCCTCGGGCGGACGTATCTCTTGACCCGCGGCCCCCTCCCGGAGCCGGGGTTCGTCTACATCATGGTCGCTCCGGACCAACTCGAGCAATTTGAAACGGCGCAGCCCTTGCAGGAATTTCGTGTCCGGGGACGGCTGCGGGCGGCGAAAACCAAATACCTCCCGAACCCCGTGTTGGAGCTCGAAACGGTTATCGACGATTGATCGTAGGGCATGGCCTCGAGGGTGGGATAGACGAGGCGCCGGTGGGCGGCCGATCTGGAAGGAAGGTGTGGAACCATGAACGATCTCTTACGGCAACGCATTGCTCGCAAGCTCGAGTCGTTGCCCGATGACAGAGGGTACCAAGTTCTTGACTACATCGAGTTCTTGGAGAGCAAGTACGCGGCTCGCGCGGCGCCGACCGGGATATTCGCGAAGATCACGGAGACGGTCGAGGACACCATGCGCGCGGGCAAGCTACCGGTGCAGGCCATTTCCGGGACGATGGGCGTGATGGACAGTGCGGCGAAGGTGATGCGCGGCTTGGTTGCGGCCGGCGAAGCCGTGGTGGAGGAGGCCGTGAAGGCAGCCTCCGCGCCGGCAGCTCCCTCATCGGACGCCATGCCGAAACCCGAAGACAAGAAGGAGGATGCCGCGGAGCAGTAGCAGGTCAGTTGGCTGCTTGCGTTCGGTCAGACGGCCTTCTATCCTTCGAGATGGAACCCGTTACTTCCACGGCGCACCGCTCGCCCGCATGGGCAGGTGGTGGGCCGTGTTGTTTGTCAGGAGAGGGCGATGAGTACTATTCGGCCTGAGTACGGCCTCACCTTCGATGATGTGTTGCTGGTGCCGCGGCACTCGAGTGTGCACCCGCGTGACGTTTCGACCGCGACGCGATTCACGCGGGGAATCACGCTTCACATTCCCATCGTGTCCGCCGCGATGGACACGGTCACCGAAGCGGCCATGGCAATCGCCATGGCGCGCGCCGGCGGTATTGGTGTGCTGCACAAGAACATGTCGATCGATCGGCAAGCTGCAGAAGTCGACAGAGTCAAACGCAGCGAAAGCGGAATGATCCTGAACCCGATTACTCTTGGGCCCGATCGTCCCGTGCGGGAAGCGGCAGCGCTGATGGCCCGGTTCAAGATATCCGGTGTGCCGATCGTGGATGGCCAGGGCCGTCTCATCGGCATCATCACCAACCGAGACTTGCAGTTCGAACAGAATATGGATCAGCCCGTTGCCGATGCCATGACCAAGGACAACTTGATCACGGCCCCGGTGGGCACGAACCTCGATCACGCCGAGCGCATCCTGGCGAAACATCGCATCGAGAAACTGCCCGTGGTCGACCGCGAAGGCGTTCTCCGCGGCCTCATAACGGTCAAGGATATTTTCAAGCGTAAGCAGCATCCCGATGCCAATAAGGACGAGCACGGCCGGCTTCGCGTCGCGGCGGCGGTCGGTGCGGGCCCCGATGCCCGCGCCCGTGCCAACGCCCTCATTGAGGCCAACGTCGACGTGATCGTTGTCGACTCGGCCCACGGTCATAGCGCCGGGGTGCTACAGACTGTCGACGACCTGCGGGATGCGCATCCCCATGTGCAACTCGTCGCGGGGAATGTGGCCACCGAGACCGGGGCTCAGGAACTGGTGCGCCGGGGAGTGGACGCGGTGAAGGTGGGGGTCGGTCCTGGGAGCATTTGCACGACCCGGGTTGTGACCGGAGTGGGGGTGCCGCAAGTCACCGCCATCAGGGATGCGTTGCGCGGTGCGCGGGACATTCCCCTGATAGCCGACGGTGGTGTGAAATACTCGGGCGACGTCGTCAAGGCCCTGGCCTGTGGCGCGTCTTCCGTCATGATGGGTGGGATGCTCGCGGGCACCGAGGAAAGCCCGGGCGAGTCAATCCTGGCGGAGGGCCGGCGCTTCAAGGTGATCCGTGGGATGGGAAGCCTGTCGGCCATGCGGGACGGGTCGGCCGACCGCTACTTCCAGGAGGGCGAGTTATCTCCGACCAAGCTCGTCCCGGAAGGCATTGAAGGCCGAGTGCCGTACAAGGGACCCGTCGTGGATGTGCTGTTCCAAATGGTCGGTGGCCTGCGCAGCGGAATGGGGTATTGCGGCGTTGCGGACATTGCCGCGCTCCAATCCACGGTCGAACTCCTCCGGATCAGCCCAGCCGGGCTCCGGGAGTCCCACCCGCACGACGTCACGATCACTCGCGAAGCCCCCAACTATAGCGCTGAGGCGCTGCGGTAGGGGCAGAGCGTCCTTCCGTGGAGAGCGATACGGTGTCGGTGGACCTGAGCTCGGAAAAAATCGCGGCGGCGCGGGTCTTCAATGACTGGCTCACCCCGGGGAAACGGGTATGTGTGACGACCCACGTCAATCCTGATGGTGACGGCCTCGGGAGCGAGGTCGCCTTGGTCCACATGCTGCGCGCCCGGGGCCTTGAGGCGGTAGTCACGAACCCGTCGCTCACCCCGTCACGGTTTCACTTTCTCTTCGATGACCTGCCCGGGGGAGACCGGAGCCGCGATGCCGTCAAGCAGCTTCGCAGCGCCGACGCCGTGATCGTCTTGGATATCTCCGATCTGGGTCGACTCGGCATGCTGTCGGACCCAGTGAATACGCTCTCGGGGGAAGTGGGATGCATCGATCACCATTTCAGTCCGGGCACCCTGCCTGCCGGCCCGCGGTATGTCGATCCGAGCGCCGCCGCCACCGGAGAACTGGTCTTCGAGATCGCACAAGCCAATGGCTGGGCCCTCGGCAAGCCGGCCGCCCGGGCATTGTACGTGGCAATCATGACGGATACGGGGAGCTTCCGCTTCAGCAACACTCATCCGCGCACGTTACGGGTTGCCGCGGACTTGCTCGAAAGCGGGCTCGACCCGGAACAGATCTATGCCCAGGTCTATGCCAACGCACCGGCCGGCCGGCCCCGCCTGCTGGCGGAGGCCCTGCAGACCCTGGTGGTGGATCAGGAACATGGTCTCGCGTGGGTCACCGTCCCTCCGGGCGCCTTGGACCGCCTCGGGCTCACGGCGGATGATCTCGACGGGGTCGTCGAGCACCCGCGCTCCATCGCCGGTGTGCGCATGGCGCTTCTCTTTCGAGAGATCTCTCAGGGACGGATCAAGGTCTCCCTGAGGTCCGTGGGCGACGTGAACGTCGCTACATTTGCCAACGCGTTCGGCGGGGGTGGACACACCAAGGCGGCGGGAATGTCCCTCCCTGGCAGTATGGCCGAAGTGCAATCGATCGTCCTCCGCGAAGCCCGGAAATTCCTCGATGGAAACGGGAGCCGGTGACCTTTGCCGCGTGACGGGACCGGACTAGATTCCAGGTTCGGTGCTGAAACAGGCGCCGGTGACGCACACCCCCTGGAAGGCCTGGCCGTGCAAGACGGAACACTCACCAAGATCGAAGCCGCCCTGGATACCCTCCGTCCGTACATCGCCTCGCACAGGGGCACGGTGGAAGTCGTGGATTTCGACGAGTTGGATGGCACGCTCCTCTTGCGCATGGGCGGCACGTGCCATGGATGCTCGGCGTCGACCATCACCCTCAAGCAGGGAATCGAAGAGCGCTTGCGACACACGGTCCCCGAGGTGAAACGGGTTGAAGCCCTCTGAACTGGGAGCGGCAGTGAGGAGGAACCCGTGACGCAATCCCTGGAATCCCAGGTCACCGCGGCGCTTGCTCAGATCCACAACCCCCGTCTCGAAAACGACCTGCTCTCCGCCGGGATGATCCGTGACCTTGAGGTGAGTCCGGATGGCCACGTCTCGCTCACGTTCCTGTTGAGCCGTGACGACCCCGCGACATTGGTCCGCGAGGCACGGAAGGCGCTTCAGCGGATCGACGGGGTGGCTGAGGTCAAACTCAACGTGCTCGATCCGTCCGGTCCTCCCAAGACCCAACATGCTCCGCCAGGCCCCCCCCCGGGGGCCCAGCCGGCGCGACCGCCCATGCCATCGGTCGACCAAGAGCTCGGCACCGTCTTGGCGATTTCATCCGGCAAAGGCGGGGTGGGCAAGTCGACAGTGGCGTCGAATCTCGCGGTGGCGTTGGGTGAAGCTGGTCATCGCGTTGGCCTAATGGATGGCGATATTTACGGTCCTAACATTCCCCGGCTGTTCGGTGTGCAAGAGAAACCGGCCGTCATCGGGGGGAAGATCCAACCCCTCATGGCGTCCGGCGTCCGCCTCATGTCGTTGGGCTTCCTTGTCGAACGGGATGCCCCGGCGATTTGGCGTGGGCCCATCATCATGAAGATCGTGCAGCAATTCCTCCGAGATGTCGAATGGGGCGGATTGGATTACTTGTTCGTCGACCTCCCTCCAGGCACGGGTGATGCTCAGCTCTCGCTGGTTCAGGCGACCCACGTGAGTGGCGCCTTGATCGTTACCACTCCGCAGGAACTCGCCGTTGGCGATGCGCTCCGCGGAGCGAAGATGTTCGAGCGGGTCAACGTTCCCGTTCTGGGAATCATCGAGAACATGAGCGGGTTCCACTGTCCCCACTGCGGTGAAGTATCCGAGATCTTTCTCGCGGGGGGTGGAGCACGTCTCGCAGCCGAGATCGGAGTGCCATTGCTCGGGACCATCCCGCTCCAGGCCGGGATGGCCGATCAGGCCGACTCCGGAATCCCCATCGTTGTCGGTGAGCCCGAGAGCCCGGCCGCCCGCGCCCTCCGAGACCTGTCGGTTGCCGTCCATCAGGCCGCCGGCAGGAAATCGGTCGATCTCCCTATCCTCCGGGGATGACGCCCCGCTCCACGCCTTGCACCCAGCGCCCATGTCCATCATTACCCTCTTGACCGACTTCGGCACAGCCGATCCGTACGCCGGAGAACTGCGCGGTGTGCTCTTGAGCAAGGCGCCGTCGGCAACCTTGGTGGATCTCACCCACGAGGTCCCACCCGGCAACATCCCGACCGCCGCCTATATCCTCGCCCGCTCGTGGGGTCATTATCCCCCAGGCACGGTCCATCTGGTGGTGGTAGACCCGGGCGTCGGTACTCGCCGTCGAGCCCTTGCTTTCCACCTCGGCGAGCACTTCTTCGTCGGGCCCGATAATGGCGTGTTCACCACCCTCCCAGAACTCGATCACGCGCACGTGGTCGAGTTGCCCACCAAAGAGCATGCTGCCCCTACATTCCACGGACGCGATGTGTTTGCTCCGGCCGCTGCTGCGCTTGCCATGGGCAAGGATCTCACCTCCCTGGGGGCAGCCGCGGCCGGGCCCATCCTGCGCTTCCAAGAGGCGGAAGTCCGGCGAGAAGAACAGCGGGTCATCGGGGTCGTCGTCTACGTCGACCACTTTGGCAATTTGGTCACCAACTTGGCCGCGGCCGAGGTCGACGGGTGCAATGGCCTGGAAGTCAGTGGGGAGAGTATCGGACCGATCCGCTCCACCTTCGGCGATGTGGGGCCCGGCGGGATGGTGGCCTATATCGGATCGGGAGGAACCGTCGAGGTGGCGGTCCGAGAGGGTTCGGCAGCCCGGCGTCTGGACGCCGGGGTCGGGAGCCGGATTCGCGCTGTGTTTGCGTGACTCAGTCGAGCCACTCGACGGTCAGGCCGGAGACCGTGGTCGTCAGGTGAATATCGAGCATGTGCGCCGTCTTGCCATAGTTGTCTGACAGATACTCGCTTCCCCGGCGGATAAAGCCGCGAGGCGCGAAGCTCACCAGAAATTTTTCGACCGACATTCGTACCCCGACGGTCTCGGGGAACCGCAGGGTCAACTCTCCCGCGGCCACGGTGGCAATCAGCTCGAGATCGGTGGTCCATGTGCCGGTGAAATCCAGCGTCACCGCGCCGACCCCGCCGTCCAGCTTCACGCGATCGCAACGGCTGTTGCCCAGTCCGTAGACCCTCAGGTCTGCGGCTCCGGCTGAGAACGTCGCCTGCCGGCAGCGTGTTGCATTGGGCTCCGAAAACCGCACGATGACTTTGCTAGCCCCGGTCTTCAGCGATAAGGCCGTGAGCCGAAGACCGCCTAGCTCGAGTTCCGCATCGGCCGCGCCGAAGGTCGCATCGACCGCCAGATCCACGGCGCGGGCGAGTTCGAGGGAGGCCGACTGGCTCAGCTGCTTCCGGGAAGGCACCCGGAGCTCCCAATCGCCAATGGTCTCGAGCCCAAGGGTCACATGACGATTGACAATGCTGTATGCACTCACCGGACGGAACCGGTCTTGATCGTACTCCACCCGCATGCGGTAGAGCATAGGCTCGGTGGCCGGCCTCAAGCGGAACGATCCGGCCGCGAAGTCCACGGTCGTCTCGAGTCGAGTCTCGCCGTGGAGCTGCCGGGCTGCGCTGAAGGTCCGCATGGATTGGGCGTGCACGGTACCCGCCATGAGTGCGGAGCTCGCGAGGAGGCAGC
>JBFGLJ010000051.1:0-15859 GCA_041576235.1 Gemmatimonadales bacterium
CACCGCACGCCTCCATGGGGCAGCGCCAACCGCAGCGGCGCCACCCCCTCCAGCGGCCGATCCTCGCCCCAGTACGTGAGCTCGATGGCCTCCGGCACCAGGGTCGGGAACCGCCATCGGTCGGTCCATTCCTGCCTGCCGCCCCACGTGAGCACCCGCACGTCCAGGCCGCGCACGTCGGGCCGGCCCAGGACCATGCGCGGCGGCGCTGCCACCCCGAGCGGCCTCGCGGTGAGGGCAAGACCGGCCGGCGTCGGCGACAGGGTCACCTCCCAATCCGCGTCCGGCGTCAAGGGTGGCAGGGCGCCGGCGGTCACGAAGCGGAGCCGGTCCATGGGCCGCCCACCGGCCGTGTACTCGCTCTCTAATAGAAAGGTGGTGTCGCCCCTCATGGGGGCGGGGTAGGCGTTTCGAAGCGCGTCCTCGATGGTGGCCCGCCACGCCCGGGAGGATTGGAGGGCGCGTCGTCGCTCCACCAGACGACGCTCGGTGTCGAGCGAGACGCTGGCCGTCCCGTAGACCAACATCGCCACCACGCCGAGGAGCACCACCGCCACGAGCACCTCGAGCAGCGTGAAGCCGGCCGATCGACCGCTTCGCGGCGACGATCCCATCGCTTGCCGGCTCACCGGCTCCGCTCCCGCGCCGGCTCTCCCAACTCGCAGGTGAGGGGGTCGAGCGGAATGGCCCTCGCGGCGGCGGAACTGCGCGCGTCGAAGGCACAGGTCCCCAGCGGGCCGACCATCAGGGTCAACGCCGCGCCCTCGAATTCGCCCAGGGTGCCCGATGCCAGCCGCTCCGGACTCGGGCCGCTCTCGGATTCGAGCCGCCAGGCGCCCGTGGCCCCCACCCGCACGTGGATGAGCTCTCCCCGCTTGGCCGCCAGCTCCCGGGCTGCGCGCACGACCCCCGCCAACTGGGACTCTTCGGGGCGGGTGGGCGTGATGAGGCGCGGGGCCACTAGCCCGGCCATGAGGCCGAGCAACACCAGCACCACGATCACCTCGATCAGGGTGAAGCCCGGTGCGGGCATCGGGCCTGCCGGTTGCCCGCGGTGGGAGATGTGCATTGGCATGGAGGACGGGTCACTCCGCTGAGCGGCGTGGGCAGTGGCCGGCTCGGGTTCGATGGAGCTTGGGAACCTCCGCGCCGGCTCGCTAACTTGCCGGTGCCTGAAGGGGGTGTCAACGCCGATCTGGGGGTGGGGACCCACCTCCCAGGCGGGCCCGGGCGGGCTTTGCGGGGGCCGATCGGTCCGGGTTGCGCCCCGGTCCAATCGCGGATAACTCTAACAGCGGTGGCCACATGAAGCCGAGAACAACCATCCCGATTGTCCTGGTGCTCGCGAGCCCGCTGCTGCCGGCATGCGGGAACCGCTCACCACACCTCGTCGCCTTCTCCCAGGATCCGACGCCCGTGATCGCGGAGCCCCTGTTCACCGATTCCTACAGCGGGATCGACGACGCCCGCCGCCTGGTCATCCGAGACGCCGGTACCTGGCAGGCCGTCTGGGCGGAGGTCGTGGGCCAGCGTACGCCTGTGCCCGAGCCGCCCTCGGTCGACTTCGCGCGCGATATGGTGATTCTCGCCGCGATGGGCCGGCGCGGCACCGGCGGTTATGCCATCGCGATCGATGAGGTATCTGCCGAGGGCGGGGCCGGGGAACTCCGGGTGGTGGTGCGCGAGACCGCTCCCGGGTCCGGTTGCATGACGACCCAGGCCCTCTCGGCCCCGGTGACGGCCGTGCGGGTGCCCCAGACCGATGATGCCGTGACCTTCATCGAGCGCACGGAGACCTTCGCCTGTGAGTGAGACTCGCCTGGGAGGTCGGGGGCCTGAACGGGCCGTGGCCGAGGCCGCCCGAATCGCTCAGCATCGGAGGGCCGGCCGGCCCTCCTTTCATATGGACGTCCGCCTGGGCGATCGCGGTCTCACGCTGCTCGAGGTCATGATCGCGCTCGTGATTCTGAGCCTGGCGGCGGTCGCCTACCTCCAGGTCGTCGCCGGCGCGACCCGGGCCACCACCCGCTCGGAGGAGTGGTCTCGGGCGATCGTCTATGCCGAAGAGGTGATGGAGCGATACAAGCTCGAGGGGCACGCCCCCGATGCCGGAAGCCCCGAGCGGCTGGACGGAGCCTTCAGCCGGTGGGTCGAACGCCGGGGACATGGCGACGGCCTGGTGCGAGTGACCGCCGTGGTCCTGCTCCCCGACGGCCGCCGGTTCGAACTCGATCGCCTGGTCCCGGCCGAGCCATGATCGTCCGGGCCGGCGTGGAGCTCGCTCGCGACACAATCCGGGCCGTCCGCATCTCCGGCTGGCCCCGGCCCACCGTCCGCGCGCTCGAGGTGTCGTGGGATCCGGAACAGCCGGCCGCCGGGCTCACCGCACTTCGGGAGGCACTGGGTTCCGTGGATCGGCTCACGGTGGCCGCGAGTCTGGATCTCTTGCACGTGCGCCGGCTCCAGCTGCCGCCGCTCCCGGCGGCCGAGAAGCGCCGCATGCTGGGCCTCGAGCCCGACCGGTTCTTCCCCGTGCGGGGCGAAGACCTGGTCTTCTGGGTGCAGGAAGACCAGGACCTGGTCTTCGCGATCCGCGAGTCGCTCCTCACCGGCTGGCTTCCCTTCTTGGAGTCGATCGGACGGCTGGAAAGCGTCGAGCCGGCCCCGGTGGCGCTGGCGAGAGCGTTGGTCAAGGCGCGCATCCGGGAGGGGTGCGTGCTCCGTAATGGGGCTGCCAACACCTCCGAGCTGACGGTGCTCCGCGAGGGCCGGATCGAGAGCGTCCGCCGGCTCCTGCACGACGGCCCCGGATTCGAGGCACGCGTGTTGGCGGAGCGTAGCGGACCTATCTACGTGTGTCCGTGGGACGAGACCCGCGCGGGGGCCCTCGAGGATGTGGTACCGCCGGATCGCGTTCAGGCCCCGCCGGACATCGCCGGTGTCGGTCCGGGCTTTCTCGCGGCCTATGGCGCGGCCCTCGCTTCCAGCGAGAGCCAGGACGGCGGCCTGGTGACGCCGGAGCTGGCGCACAAGATCGCGCGGCGTCATCGGCGGGATCGGCTCGTCGCCACCATGGCGTGTGCAGCCGCACTGATCTTCCTCTTGTGGTCGGCGGACGCCCATCGGGCCCGCGCCGAGCGCCATCTCGACGCCCGGATCGCGGGGCTCCGCGAGCAGGCGGGCGAGGTGCTGGCGCTTCAGACGGAAGCCGAGGCCATCCTGCGCCAGACCGGCACCCTGTCCGCGATCGTGGCGGGGCGCCCCCAGCCGCTCGAGGTCCTGCTGGGTATGAGCCGGCTTCTGCCGCCGACGGCCTATGTGCGGGCCGTCCGCACCTCGGGCTCGGAATGGCAGGTCGACGGGTATGCCAAGGACGCGGCCGCCTTGATCCCCCTCTTCGAAAACCATCCCAACTTCGCCGAGGCCCGGTTTCTCACCGGCACGAGCCGGCTCCGGGTCGGGCGCGAGACATATGAAAGCTTCTCCCTCGCTCTCGAATACACTCCGACGCCTTGAGCCGCGCGAGCGGCTGGTGGTCGCCGCGAGCGGCGGCATCATCGCCGTCGTGCTGGTGCTCCTCTATGCGGTGATCCCGTTCGCGAATCGGTGGACCACCCGGGAGGACGCGATTGCGGCCAAGGCGGAGCAGCTCGTCCGGCTCGAGGGGATGGTGGCTGGGAAGGCAGAGTTCGCGAACGCCGTGGCTGCGCTCGAGCAGCAGCGCGTCCGGAGCGCCGGCCGGCTCCTCCACGGCAGCACCCCGGCCTTGGCCGCGTCGCGCCTCCAGAGCATCCTCACCCGTTACGCCGAGCAGAGCCGCGTGGCGCTGGCAAGCATCGATCTAGCCAGGGAGGGCGAAGGCGGCGTCGCGGGCCTCAGTCCCGTCCCGGTCCAGCTCTCCGCCAACGGCGACATCTACGGTCTGGTCGATTTCCTTGCGTATATCCGTGATGGGGAGAAGTTGATCGTTATCGATGAGATGTCGGTACGGGGCAATCCACGCCGGGCCAGCGGCCAGCAGCTGCTGACCCTCACGCTCCGGTTACACGGACTGTACAGTAGTCGGGAGGAGGAACCGGCGTGACGCGCATGCGTTGGCTGTGGGTTGCGGCGGGGGTGATGGCCACGATGGGCCTCGTGCTGTTGGTGGCACCCGCCGCGACCGGAGAGCCGGACGTTGCGGTCGCCGGCATCCCCGAGGCCACGCCCGAGAAGAGCCCCAACGTCAAGGCGGCCGAGTTGCTGTCATTCGAAGAGATTCCGCGCTCCAATCTTTTTGCGCAAGACCGCGCCGCTCCGAAGGCCAGGTACACCCCGCCCGGCCAGCAGGCCGAGCGAAGTGTCCAGCGACGAACGTCGAGTGCCGCGCCCCGGCTCTTCGGGGTCGCCTCCGGGCCCAACGGGGCCGTGGCCCTGATCGATGCCGACCCCAGTATCCCGGGAGCGGAGATTTATCGGTTGGGAGACCGGGTCCTCGATGCCCGCTTGATCCAGATCGCCGATACGATGGTTGTCATCGAGGGGGCGGCCGGCCGCATCGTGTTGAGACTCCCCAGTTCCAGACAGGGGTCACCATGAGCCATCGCGTCATCCGCTACTGGCGAGGGCGGGCCATCTGGGTCATCTGCGTCGCGGTCCTGGTGATGCCGGCGCCGCTCGCGGCGCAACAAGGGGCTCGCCTCAATTACGTGAATGCCGATCTCGGCGACGTGATCCGGTCGTTGGCGGCCATCCTCGGCGTAAACGTGTTGCTGACCGAGGACGTCCCAACGAAGCGGGTCACCTATACGACCCAACGGACGGTGCCTACGGACCAGGTCGGTGCCGTCCTCGAAGCGATTCTCGAGAGCCAGGGACTGGTCTTGGTGCAGCGCGGCCCGGTGGGGGAGGTCATGCCCCAGGCCAACGCGCCGCGGACGGGACCGGTGGCGTTCGGCAAGGAACTGCCCCGGCCGCCGCCGCTCGGGCTTATCACCCAGATCGTGCCGCTCGAGTTCATCCGCGCCGAGGAGGGACTCGACATGCTCACCCAGGTGGCCGGCCCCCTGGCGCACATCGACCTGGTCCCTCGCTCGAACGCGGTGCTCATCACGGATCTCAGCAGCAACGTGGCGCGGTATCTCGAGCTGCTGCGCGGCCTGGACGTCCGGTCCGACGGCGAGGCCGGGCTCCGGACCTTCGTGGTTCGGCTCAAGCACGCCAACGCCGGCGAGCTCGCCCTGACATTGGCGCAGATCTTCGGGGCCTCGGTGCCCGCGACCCTGCCGGAGCGGGCGAGGGTGCGAGCGCTCGAGGACCGAAGCCTCTCTCGCACGCTGGAAGGATTCCGCGAGCGTGAACTCCAGGCGCTCGACATGCGGCGGGCCACGCCGATCCCTCTGGCCGTTCAACCGAGTGCCGACACGACGAGTGAGGCAAGTGCTGCCCGGGGCGCTGTGAGCCTCACGACCATCGTTCCGGAGCCGGCCACCAATTCCCTGGTGCTCCGTACCTCGCCGCCCAATTTCCTGCTCCTCAAGGAAACGATCGACGCCCTCGATGTCCGGCCGGCCCAGGTTCTCCTGGAAGTCCACATCGCGGAAATCACGCTCGACCGGGCGAACGAGTTCGGGATCAACTGGTCGATATTCTCCGAGGGGTCGGACGCCGACGTCACCGCCCGGTTCGGGCTGCCGGCCTTCAGTGACAGTGCCCTGGCCGGGGTCGGGGACGGGCTCCTCCGCCTGGTGCGACTCAACACGGTCGATGTCCGGGCGGTGCTGCGCGCGCTCGCGAGCCAAACGGATGTGCGGGTCCTGTCGAATCCGCGCATTCTGGCCTTGAACAACGAGCAGGCCCGCATTCTCGTCGGCAGCCAGGTGCCGTTCAACCAGTCGACCCGGACCGGGCTCGACGTGGTGGTGGACCGCGTGGTGCAGTACCGCGACGTGGGAACGCAGCTCACGGTGCTGCCGACCATCAACGATGACGGCTACGTCACCTTCCGGATCTTGCAGGAGGTGAGCAACCTCACGAATCAAACGCTCGAGGCGGCGCTCGATGCCCCGATCATCACCTCTCGCGAGGCCGAGACGAGTGCCATCGTCCGGAACGGGCAAACGATCGTGATCGGCGGCCTCATCGACCGGACCAGCTCGGTCATCGAGCGGGGGATCCCCCTTCTCAAGGACATCCCCATTCTGGGCTTCCTCTTCAAGAGCCGATCGACGCAGCGGTTCACGACCGAGCTCGCCATCTTCCTCACGCCGTACGTGGTCTACACCGATGAGGAGGCCCAGGAACTCTTCGAGCGCGAGCGGGCCAGGATCGAGCCGCTCCTCGACGACTCCGAGCGTCCCGCCGCCGACACGTTGCCGGCCGCAATCCCCTCCCCGCAGCCGCGTCTGGTGCCCACCCCGTCGCCGTGAAGCTGCGGCACGTTGGCTCGGTTCCCGGATAACCTCGGTCCCCGGAGCGTTCGAGGAGGAGACGTCATGCCGGTCGAAGTCCAGATCATCAGCATCGTGATGGGGAGCGTGGCGTTCACCGGCACCGTCTGGGCGCTGGCCTGGTTCAAGGTCAAGAAAAAAGAGGCGGAGGTGCACGGCGGCGATGCCGGGTTGGGACCCGTCGTCGAGGCACTGCGCGACGATGTGGATCAGCTGGCCGACCAGCAGGAACACACCCGCACCCAGTTGGCCGAGACCCAGGAACGACTCGACTTCGCGGAGCGCCTGCTTACCGCCGGGCGTGCCGTGCCGGACGACAAGAGCCCGTGACCGGCCGAGCTCCTACCCGACCCACTGTCTCCCCTCCAGCACCTCCCGCACCACGTCTCCGCTGCTCCGCCCCTTGGCCTCGGCGGCGAAGTTGGTCACCACCCGGTGGCGCAGCACCGCCGATGCCACGTCGCGCACGTCGTCCAAGTCGGCCAGGGGCCGCCCGTCCATCGCCGCCCGCGCCTTGGCCCCGAGGATCAGATACTGGGACGCCCGCGGCCCCGCGCCCCATTCCACGAACTCCCTGACTACCGGCGGCGCCTCGCTGTCCGACGGCCTGGTGATCCGCGCCAGCGTCACCGCCGAGCGGATGAGCTCGCGCGAGACCGGGATCCGGCGCACCAGGCCCTGGAGCGAGACCAGCGACTCGGCGTCGAGCACCGGCTCGATGGTGACCTCGCGGCTCCCGGTGGTCTGCTCCACGATGGTCTCTTCCTCTTGCTTGGACGGATACCCCACCCGGAGCTCGAACATGAAGCGGTCGAGCTGGGCTTCGGGTAAGGGGTAGGTGCCCTCCTGCTCGATGGGATTCTGGGTGGCCAACACAAAGAACGGCTCCGGCAGTCGATAGGTAGTGCCGCCGGCCGTCACCTCGTGCTCCTGCATGGCCTGGAGCAGCGCCGCCTGGGTCTTGGGCGGCGTGCGGTTGATCTCGTCGGCCAGCACCACGTTCGAGAACACGGGACCCTCGACGAACCGGAAGGAGCGCTTGCCGGTGGTGGTGTCTTCTTCGATGATCTCGGTGCCGGTGATGTCGCTCGGCATGAGATCGGGTGTGAACTGGATCCGGTGGAAGCTCAGGTCGAGCGCCGCCGACACGGTCGACACCATGAGTGTCTTGGCCAGGCCCGGCACCCCGATCAGAAGGGCATGCCCGCCCGCCAGGATCGCCGCCACGATCCCGTCCACCGCCTCCTGCTGGCCCACGATCCGCTGAGCCACCTGCGCGCGCAGGCTCTCGACCGCTCGCCCCAGGTGCTCGAGTTGCTGGACGTCGTCGGCGGCGTGTGGGTGGGCGGGAGTGGAGGTCATGGGCCAGGGAGTGGGGAAGTGGGCTCGAGGGAAGTCGTTAGGAGAGTAGTAGCGGGCGGAGCCGGGCGCCACCTAGAGGGACGGCGGGTAATCCGGCTCCGGTGCTGGTGGCCGGCCCAGCACAACCGCCTGGGGTTTGGTTGACAGATGCGGGTGAGCACGGTAACTCACACCGTTCAAATATCCATTCTCGCTGGACTTCCAGGTGCCCGGCCGCCGGCCGGCGCGGGAGTTCCCCACATTCGTTTCCCAGGAGGATCAGGCATGGCAGCAGCACGTTCACGCCGCTTGGCGTTCGCCGCAGCGGCGGCAGTGGCACTCGGCCTGGCCGCGTGCGACAGCTCGATGAAGGAGACCGCGGTTCCGGATGCTGAGCCCGGGACCGGACCCATGTTCTCGGAGGCCGCGAGCCCCGACGTGGCCCTCACCGACATCATGGACAACGTCAACGTGTCGCTCGAAGGGAGCGGCGCTAACTATCGCGCCTTCATAGCCGAGTACATCACCGACGTCGCCGGCGGCGAGGCCGGCGGGACCGTGCTGGCCAAGAACGTTGGCAACAAGCAGCTGGGCCACGACTTCGTGCCGAACGACGGCCGGCGTGCATGGAGCAGTGGCGGCGGAAACGCGATTACCTACGCGATCGATCAGACCGGCGACGCGGTGCCGTTCTTCGGCGGGCTGAGCGCCGCCCAGACCGACGCGGCGATCGTGCGCGGCCATGACTCGTGGGAAGGGCTGAGGTGCTCGACGCTCGAACAGAGCCGCAACCCGACATTCGGGCTCGACGTCGGCGTCATCGCCGACATCTTCGGGTTCGGCGGCAGCCCCTTCGTGTTCGCCGACGTCCAGCACGCCGGCTGGCGTGACATCAACTTCGCCGGCGGGATCTTGGGGGTCACCTTCACCTTCATATGGGTCGACGTGAATGGGCCCACCGACATCGACGGCAACGGCAAGCTGGATACCGCCTTCCGCGAGATCTACTACGATCCCAGCTTCAGCTGGGCCGACGACGGCAGCACCAACGTCGACGTCGAGTCGGTGGCGCTGCACGAGATCGGCCACGGGCTGAGCCAGGCCCACTTCGGCAAGGTGTGGCTCAAGAACGACGGCAGCCTCAAGGCGTCGCCCCGGGCGGTCATGAATGCCCTCTACGCGGCCCCATTCCGGGCCCTGGTCGGGACCGACATCGGCGGCCACTGCAGCAACTGGGGTGAGTGGCCAAACAACTGAGCCAGAGCTCACCCATCCGGCGAGCCGAACCTCACACCAGCGGGGCGGTCCACACGGGCCGCCCCGCCGGTGTTGGGGCCCATGAAGGCGCCCCCGATTGCTTGCGAAATTTTTCACAAACTCCTAGATTGCCCGCGAGCATGAAGCCAAAATCCGGCCGTCCTGGCCCTGGCGCTCCCGGCCGCGAGATCGGGGAAGGCTACAAGCACGTCTCCCTCGGGATGACGTTCGCCGGCGGGGTCATCGTCTTCATGGCCGCCGGATTCTGGATCGACCGCTGGCTCGGCCTCTTGCCGCTGTTCACCATCGTCGGCACCCTCGCCGGCGCGGTGCTGAGCTTCCTCAACGTCTACCGGAAGCTCCAGGCCGACGAAGCCAAGCGCCGGGCCGACAAGGAGGACACGCGCACCGGGCCATGATGGCGCTCTGGCTCGGGCTTGCGCTCACCGCGGCGTTGACCGCGGTGCTGGGGTGGGGGTTTGGGCGAAGCGCGATCGTCCCTGTGGCGCTGTTCGGGCTGCTCGCGACCGCGATCCAAGTCGCCGCCGCGGGTCTGGTGCGTCCCGTCCTCGGCGGGCCGTTCGAGGATCTGCTCCGGCGCTGGGCGTATGGGATGGCACTTCGGTTGGGTGGGGTCGTGGTCTTCGGGCTCGCCGTCTGGCTCTGGCGGGACGTGTTTCTGCCGCTCCCCACCGCACTTGGGTTCCTGGGAGTGCTGGTGCCGCTCTTGTTCACGGAGATACGGCTCTTTCGATGATCCAAGAAGGACACGAACTCGACATCGGGGAGGTCCTCCTCCACCATACCGCCGACGCCTGGTCGGTGAACTTCGAGCCGTTGTTCACGCTCCACTTGCCGCGGTGGCCCGATCTGCACATCGGATCGTTCACGGTCAATCTCTCGCCCACCAAACACGTGTTCTTCATGTTCGTCGCCGCCGCCTTGGTGTTTCTCACCATGCGGCTCGCGGCGCGCCAACTCGAGCGGCAGCGCGCCGGCGAGAAACCGCCCCACGGGTTCGCCAACGCCATCGAGGCATTCGTGTTGTTCGTACGCAACGAGATCGCCATCGCCAACATCGGGCACGACGGGGCCAAGTTCGCGCCGCTCATCATGGCACTCTTCTTCTTCATTCTCTACGCCAACGTGCTGGGTCTGGTCCCCTGGGGCTCGACCGCCACCGGCAACCTGGCGGTGACCGGAGCCCTCGCGATCCTGGTGTTCTTCGTGGTCGAGATCAGCGGGTTCTTGAAGCTGGGGCCCGGCGGCTACATGCGGACCATCTTCCCCAAGATGCCGGGACTGACGGGGGTGGGAGGGGTGGTGCTCTCGGTGGCCATGGCGCCGATCGAGCTCCTGGGCAAGCTGGTCAAGCCGTTTGCCCTGGCGGTCCGGCTGTTCGGCAACATGACCGCGGGGCACTTCGTGATCCTGTCGCTCTTCGGCATCATCTTTCTCTTCGGCCACCTCGCCGTCTGGAACTGGGGCATCGGGATTCTCACCGCCGCGTTGGTGGTGGGCATCCTGATGCTGGAACTGATCGTCGCCTTCTTGCAGGCCTATGTGTTCGCGCTCCTGAGTGCCGTGTTCATCGGGCTCATGCAGCACGAACACTGATGGACGTGGCAGGCGGCGCGCGCGCTCCGCGCCGCCTGCCTGAGACCCGGCCGGGTGGCCGGGGAAGCCCGCTGGCCGCGAGGCCATTGGCGGGTGCCCAGCGGGGATCGCGCCGGGAGACGCGGTCCTGACGCCTGGGGAGCGCGGCCGAATCGGATCTCCCGTCACCAGGTGAGGATGCTCACATGACGGACATGTTGCTCATGCTGCAGGAAGAGATCACCAACCAGGGCATGGTCGATGCCGCCCGGAACACCTACGCCCTCTTCGGCGCCGCCCTGGCGCTGGGACTCGCGATTCTGGGCGCGGGGATCGGCCTGGGGCGGATCGGCGGCCAGGCGGCCGAGGCGATCGCGCGGCAGCCGGAAGCCGCGGGCGAGATCCGCGGGGCGGCCCTCTTGATCGCGGTGCTGCTCGAAGGCGCCACGATCATCGCCCTCGTGTTCGCCCTGCTCTTCAACTTCCTCGGTTAAGCTCGATCGATGGCCATCGAAATGCTTCGCCTGCTCGCGGTCGCCGAAGAGGCCACCGGAGCCCCCGCCTCGCCGTTCGAGGTGAACTTCGGGATCTTCTTCTGGACCTGGGTGGTCTTCATCGCGCTCTTCTACCTGCTCAAGCGCTACGCGTGGCCCGGCATCGTTCGGGCCACCGAGGAGCGGGAGCGCACCATCAAGCGCCACCTGGACGCCGCGGAGGAGGCCAACGCCAAGGCCAAGCAACTGCTCGAGGAGAACCAACGCCAGTTGGCCGAGGCGCGGAGTTCGGCCCAGCAGTTGATCGCCGACGCCAAGGTCGCGGCCGACAAGGAACGGGCGCTGGCGGTCGAGCGCACCAAGAAGGAACAGGGCGCGCTGCTGGACCGGGCCCGGCGCGATATCGCTGACGAGCGCGAGAAGGCGATTGTGGCGTTGCGACAGGAGGCCGTCGATCTGTCGCTGGCTGCGGCGTCCAAGCTCATCGAGGAACGCCTGAGCGCCGACGCCGACAAGCGGCTGGTCGAGGGCTACTTGGCCTCGCTCGAGAACCGGCGCACATCCAAGGGGACCCGCGGGTGAGCGCGGAGACCATCGCTCAGAACTACGCCGAGGCGCTGTTTACCCTGGCCGAGAAGAGCGACAAGCTCGAGGAGTACGCGGTGCTCTTGGACGCGGTGGCCGGCGCGGTCGAGGCGTCGCCCAGGGCCCAGACGATCTTCGCCTCGCCCAGGATCACCAAAGCCGAGAAGGCGCAGCTCTTGGCCAAGGCGCTACCGCAGGCTCCGCGCGAATTCGTGTTGTTCCTGGAGGCGGTGGTCAAGCGGGGGCGCCAGATGTTGTTCCGGCCCATGGCCCAGCAGTACCTAGGCCTGGTGGACAAGCGGTTCAATCGGCTCCGGGCCGACGTGACCCTGGCCCGCGAGCCCGACACGGGGCTCAGGGACGCCATCGTGAAGGCGCTCGAGCGCGCCAGCGGCGGCAAGGAGGTGATCGCCCGGTTTCACTTGGATCCCCAGATCCTGGGCGGGACCGTGGTCAAGGTGGGCGAGCGCTACTACGACGGGTCGGTCAAGCGGCGGCTCACGATGTTGAGGCGGCAGTTGTTGGGGCGGTAGAAGGAAATTGGAAGTCGGTTAGGCGACGCCCAGAATTGGGCGCCGCCTGACATACGGGTCTTGCAAGAGCGAAAAAGTGAAGAACCAGAAGGGAGCACTCATGCGTAGCGATGTCGCTCCCGATAGACCGCCAGTGCGGAGCCCCGCAGGGGACGCTGGGTATCCATCCGTGCATGCCAGCCGAAGAAGAGCGGTGCTCAGGTACTCGGCCTAGCTTACACCCAGACCAAGCATCGCTGGAAGCTCCTCGAGATCAGCAATCGTAGCCGCAGCCTCCTCGAGCGGCCTGTGCTGGCGGCTCAGCAGGACCACCTTGAAGCCCGCCGCGGTTCCCCCCTCCACATCGTCGGTATAGGTGTCCCCGACATGAAGAATCCTCTCTGACGGAACGCCCAGCCGCCGGGCGGCCTCGGCGAAGATGCCCGGGTCGGGCTTTGCCGACCCCACCTCGGCGGAGGCCAGCACATGGCGGAAGGCCCCCTCGAGGCCGAGCTCCGTGCAGAAGTGGCCGAGGCCGCACTGCCAGTTCGAGATGACCGCGAGCGGGTACCCGGCCTGCCGTAGCCGCTGGAGAGTCTTCGGCACGTCGGGGAATACGGCCAAGCTGGCTGGGCCCATGAGCCTCCACAGCTGTGCGGCGTGGGCACGGGCGACTTCGGCCGGTGCCTGGACCCCGAGCCTGATGAAGAGGCGCCTTGCGAACTCGGCGACGTAGCGCTCCTTTGCATCGTCTGATGCCTGGGGGGCGTAGTCGCGGCCATGCCGGGCGAATACATCGTAGAGGATCTGGTGGTCCCAGGACTCACACGCTAGGTTCTGCTCCCTCAGGTACTCGAGCAGTTCTACCCCTCGACCTCGCCCGGTACGATGGTAGGCCAAAGTACCGTAGAAGTCGAAGGTGACCGCGTCCAGCTCGACTGCGACCTCGTTCATGACGTCAATCTGCAGGGGCCGCGGGCACACTCGCCACCGAGAGAATGAAGCTGGCCGAGGCCGGGGGAGCGTCCCAAGGGAAGCTGTCGTTGGAGGATGGTCCTATGATCACCGGCGTCCACACCATGTTCGTGTCCTCGGAACCGGAGGCCCTCAGGGCCTTCATCCGGGACAAGCTCGGCTTTCCCGCCACCGACGTGGGCGAAGGCTGGCTCATCTTCGACCTGCCCGAGGCCGAGATGGGGGTCCACCCCGCCGACGAACACGAGCCCGAGAAGACCTCGGGCACCCACGACATCTCGTTCTACTGCGACGACATCGAGGCGACCGTGGCCGAACTCGAAGGCCGCGGGGTCGAGTTCTCGGGCGGGATCGAGGACGCGGGCTACGGTCTCATCACCTTCTTCACCATGCCCGGCGACCTCCGGGTCCAGCTCTACCAGCCGCGCTATACCAAGAACACGAACGCCTGACGCGTCGGGGTCGGACGGCCGCCGAGGGGGCGAGGGCCTGGAGGGAAGGATTTGGGCCCCTCGTGCGTCTTAAGCTTGAGACATGGGGAAACCACTGGTGGCGGAGCCGGAGCTAGACGCCCACACCCTCGACGGCTTGCGCCAGGGCCACCCCGAGGCCGAGCGGCGTGTGTTCGAGCGCTACAAGGACCGTGTCTTCTCGATCGCCCTCCAGTTTCTCAAGGGCGATGACGCCGCCGCCCAGGACGCGACCCAAGAGGTGTTCGTGAAAGTGTTTCGCTCCGCCGGATCCTTCCGGCAGGAAGCAAGATTCTCGAGCTGGATCTACCGGATCGCCGCCAATACCTGCATGGACGAACTGCGGCGCCGCCGCCGGGTGGTGCTGTTTGGCGATGTGCCTCCGACCATGCATCCCAGCGAAGAGCCCAGCGAGCCAACGGAATTGGATCCGGACGTGGGCGCGGCGGTGCGGAAACTCTCGCCCAAACTCCGGATGGTGGTGCTGCTCCGCTACTTCGACGACTTGAGCTACGACGAAATCGCCGAGGCGCTCGATCTCACCCACGGCACCGTTGCGTCACGTTTGAACCGCGCCCACGCCTTCCTGGCCCGCGAACTGGCCCACCATGGTTCGGGAGCCGGCCCATGACCAAGGCCCGGCCGCCTGCACTCGGACAGGACCGGTTGGAGGATCTGCTTCGGCAGATGCCCCTCGCGCGCGCCCCCGACGGCCTGTGGGAAGGCATCCGTGCCGACCTCGAGCGTCCCGAGCCCGCGCGCGTGGTCCCCATCTACCGGCGGCGGGTGCGCTCGCCGATCGTGATCGCCGCGGCCGCCATGGCGGCGGTGATCGGCGGCTCCTACCTCGGCCTGATCGCCAAGTACGCTGCGCCCGCACGCTGGCAGGTGGCGCCCACCGCCGGCCGGCCATCGGTGGCGGGAACCTCGCTCACGGAGGCCGGTCACCTCGCCGCCGGTGAATGGCTCACAACCGACTCGCTCTCAAGCGCTGAACTGGCCGTGGGCCGGATCGGATGGGCCGGGGTCGGCCCCAACAGCCGGGTGCGAATCGATCCGTCCGGCCGCACCGAGCACCGGTTGACGCTGGCACGCGGCTCCATCGACGCGGTCATCAACGCCCCGCCCAGGTTGTTCTTCGTGGAGACGCCGTCGGCCCTGGCTACCGACCTGGGCTGCGCCTACACCCTCGAGGTCGACAGCACCGGTGCCAGCCGCATTCACGTGACCGCGGGCTGGGTGGAACTCAAGCAGGGCAACGGGGTATCACTCGTTCCTGCGGGCCTCATCGCCGAGGTCGAAGTCGGCGGTGCGCCCGGCACGCCCTATCCCGACGGATTGGCGCCCGACGCGCGGGAGGCGCTCCGTCGCTTGGACCGGGGCACCGCCGGGCCGGGCGATCTGGATCTCGTCTTGGACGGACTCCACACGCCGACCGATTTCGTTACCCTGCGCCAGCAGAGCGCCATCACCCTGTGGCACCTGCTCCAACGGCAGGAGGGCGATGGGCGCCACCGGGTGTACGACCGGCTGGCAGGGCTGTCCCCGCCGCCCGCCGGGGTGTCGAGGGAAGGAATCCTGGCGCTCGACCGTCGTATGCTGGAGCGCTGGCGCCGGGACCTGAGCCCCATGTGGGCCGAGGAGCCGCAGCCCTTGGTGACCCGGGTCGTGCGCCGGTTCTGGGAATGGGTCATGTGATGGACCAGCCACGAGGAGGACACATGCGCCGTGCCGTGGGAATACTCGCGATGGGAGCTCTCTTGATAGCCGCAACGCCGACGGCCTTCGGCGGTTGGGTGGTGGTGACGCTCCAGGAGCTGCCGGAGTACCTGGAGGCGGGCAAGGCCACCACGCTCTCGTTCACCATGCGCCAACATGGGAGAGATCTAATGCAAGGCCGGAGCCCAACCCTCACCCTGTCCGATACCGATGCCGGCTTTGTGGCGAAAATCATGGGGCGCGACAAGGTGACCGCGGTCGGAGGCGCGGAGCCCGGGCTCTACCATGCCGAGATCACGGCGGCCGACACCGGCCGGGTGTCGGTGACCATCGACACCGATCTGGCACGGTGGAAGGTGAAGCTCATGCCGATCCGTGTCGTTGCCGCGGGGGCGAGCGCTCCTCCGGCCGTTCCCGCCCATGAGCGTGGGCGCGATATCTTTGTGGCCAAGGGCTGCGTCACCTGTCACATGAAGAAGGAC
>JBFGLJ010000052.1:0-15742 GCA_041576235.1 Gemmatimonadales bacterium
TCGACATCTCGGATGTGCTCTACTTCGAGCCGCTGACGTTCGAGGACGTGCTCGAGATCATCCAGCTGGAGCAGCCGCTGGGCGTCATCGTGCAGCTGGGTGGCCAGACACCGCTCAGGCTGACCGCGGCCCTGGCGCGCGCCGGCGTCCCCGTGTTGGGGACCCCGCCGGACGCCATCGACGCGGCGGAGGACCGGGGTCGCTTCGAGGCCATCGCCAGAGAGTTGGGGGTCGCGCAGCCGCCCAGTGGGATTGTCTTTTCCGTGGAGGATGCGGTGCGCACCGCCGGCACCGTTGGTTATCCGGTGCTGGTGCGGCCGTCGTATGTCTTGGGCGGACGGGCCATGGAGATCGTCTATGACGACCAATCGCTGCGCGACTACTTCGCTCGCGAGGTGCGGGTGGCCCCCGAGCACCCCGTGCTCATCGATTCCTTCCTCGAGGATGCGTTTGAAGCCGATGTCGACGCCATCGCCGACGGGACGCACTGTGTGATCGGCGGGGTGATGCAACACATCGAAGATGCCGGCATCCATTCCGGCGATTCGGCCTGCGTCCTGCCTCCCTATCTGATTACCGAAGCCCAAGTGGTGGCCATGCGGCAGTACACCCGCGCCTTCGCGGAGCGCATCGGCGTGATCGGCTTGCTCAATGTTCAATTCGCCATCAAGGACGGCGCGGTCTACGTTCTCGAAGTGAACCCGCGCGCTTCGCGCACCGTTCCATTCGTGTCCAAGGCCACCGGGGTCTCGCTCGCCGCGGTGGCCGCGGCGGTCATGATGGGGCGGACGCTCGGGGAACTCGGTCTCAGGGACGACGTGTCGACGCCCTATGTCGCCGTGAAAGAGGCGGTCTTTCCCTTCAACAAGTTGCCGGGCGTCGACCTCCTGCTGGGGCCGGAGATGCGGTCGACCGGCGAAGTGATGGGGATCGCGGACTCCTTTGGGATGGCGTTTGCGAAGGCGCAGGTGGCCGCCGATGCGGCATTGCCGTTGGAGGGCGGGGTGTGCGTCACGGTCAATGACCACGACAAGCCCACCGTCCTCCCCATCGTCAGACGGTTTCATGAGATGGGGTTCGAGATCTCCGCCACCGAGGGGACGGCCCGGTTTCTCCGCGCCAGGGGCGTTCCGGCCCGGCTCGTCCAAAAGGTGCACGAAGGCCGTCCGCACGTCATCGACCACATCGTCTCGGGCGAGATTCAGCTCTTGATCAACACGCCGCTGGGGAAACTCACCCAACATGACGACTACATGATCCGCCGCACGGCCCTGCAGCAGCGCATCCCCTATACCACGACGCTGTCGGCCGCCTCGGCCGCCTGCGACGCCATCATCGCGCTCAGAAGCCGCAAGGGGGCCGTCCGGTCCCTCCAGGAGTGGCACGAGGTGGTGGCGCAGCCGCTGGGAGAGTTGGCACGGTGACGGCGCGGGGCACGGCCTTCGTCGACGATCTGCGCCGCGCGCTCGAGGGGGAGGTCCGGGCGGACGAGCCCCTGGCTCGGTATTCGACATTCCGCATCGGCGGACCCGCCACCATGGTGTTCCCGGCCCACGCCACCGATGTGGCCACCGCACTTGGGATCGCGGAACGGGCTGGGATTCCCCGGTTCGTGCTGGGGTTGGGGTCGAACGTGCTGCTCCCCGACCATGGTCTCGACGCGCTGGTGATCCGGCTCGGCAAGGGACTGGATCGGGTCGACGCCGACGGGGATCGCTGGCGGTTCGGAGCGGGATTGCCGGCGCCGTTGGCGGCTCGACGGACGGCCGCGGCCGGGTGGGGCGGACTCCACAAGATGGTCGGCGTGCCCGGGACCGTCGGTGGCGGCGTCTACATGAACGCGGGGTGCCACGGCGCCGAGTGGGCTCAGGTTCTCACGCGGATCACGGTCATGGATCCGACCGGTGCCGTCTCCACGCTAGAGCGGGCGGACATTCCGTTCCACTATCGGTGGAGCGGGCTCGTCGATCGAATCATCCTCGAGGCGGAGGTCCGTCTTACGGAAGAGCCGCGGGAGAAGCTCACGGAAGAGGTCAACAGGCTTTTCCAATGGCGGCAGGCCGGCACGCCGTTCAACCAACCCTGCTGCGGGAGCACGTTCAAGAACCCGGTGCTCCCCGACGGCGGGCATCCGAGCGGCCTCGCCACGGCAGGTCAATTTCTCGATGCCGCGGGGCTCAAGGGATTCACCATCGGTGGGGTGCAGATCTCGCGGCTCCACGCCAATTACTTCGTCAATATCGGGGGTGGCACGTCGGCGGACGTCCGTCAGCTGATCGACCATGCCCGGCGACAGGTGGCCGACCGATTTGGGGTCATGCTCGAGCCTGAAGTGAAACTGGTCGGGCGCGATGGGCGCTTCGACGCCCCGTTGTCCTGACCCACATCCCATCCGTAATGCACCGGCCTGCGCGAGGCGAGGGGAGCATGATGGCAGAGTACTTTGCGCATGAATCGAGTTTCATCGATCCCGGAGCCGCGATCGGCCCCGGAACCAAGATCTGGCACTTCTGCCACGTCATGCCGGGCGCGGTCATCGGCTCGGAGTGTTCCCTGGGGCAGAACGTCGTTGTCATGCCGGGAACGCGGATCGGGAACAACGTCAAGATCCAAAACAACGTGTCGGTGTATGAGGGCGTGATTCTCGAGGACGACACCTTCTGCGGCCCGAGTTGCGTCTTCACCAACGTGATCAACCCGAGGAGCCATGTTTCTCGGAAATCCGAGTACCGCCGCACTGTGGTGCGACGAGGCTCGACGATTGGCGCAAACGCCACTATCCTCTGCGGGGTGACGCTCGGAGAATACAGCTTCATCGGGGCGGGCGCGGTGGTGACCAGCGATGTCCCGGCGTTCGGCTTGATGCTCGGCGTTCCGGCTCGCCGCGTGGGGTGGATGTGCCGATGTGGCGAACGGCTTCCGCTGGGTCGGGGGCCCGTTCGGTGTGGGGCGTGTGGGGGCCAATATGAGGAACGGCAAGGGGAGCTGACGCCGATTGACCCACCCTCGGCGGGCGGCTAGGTTTCGGTCCGATGCAGGGGCGGTGTGTTCGTTCGAGCCCGTGCCACACGAGCAACCGGCGTGGTGCGGGCGTTTCCGTGCCCGGGCCAGCCTCTGTCGGCCGCCTCCGGCGCTCTGCCCTGCCTGGACTCCCGGCGACGTGAAGGAGACTCTCGTGCGCGTCCCCTTGCTTGATCTCGTGGCGCAGCACCAACGCATCCAGGATCACGTCATTCCCGCGATCCTCGATGTCGTCACCCGCCAAGCCTTCATCATGGGCCCGGAAGTGGGCCAATTGGAGAAGCGTGTGGCCGACGTGGCTGGGGCGAAGCACGGAATCGCCTGTGCTAACGGGACCGACGCGCTGCTGCTTGCTCTCAAAACGCTCGATCTTACTCCGGGGGATCAAGTCATCACTCCGGCGTTCACGTTCTTCGCCACCGCCGGCGCCATCCATAACGCCGGGGGGACGCCTGTCTTCGTGGATATCGATCGAGCGACCTTCAATCTGTCTCCCGACGCCGTCGACGCGGCGATCACCGACCGCACCCGAGCGATCATGGCCGTCCATCTCTTCGGCCAGATGGCCGCGATGGATCGCATTGTCTCGATTGCGGAACGTCGAGGCGTGCCGGTCATTGAGGATGCGGCCCAGGCCATCGGGGCGCGGCGGCGCATGGGCGAGGCCTGGCGCGCCGCCGGGGAACTCGGGATGGCGGGAACCTTCTCGTTCTTTCCCTCGAAGAACCTCGGAGGCTGGGGCGACGGCGGCATGATCGTCACCCAGGACGATGCCCGGGCGGCACGGTTGCGCCGCCTCCGGCTCCACGGCGGTGACAAGGAGTATCACCACGCGGAAGTCGGATTCAACAGCCGGCTCGACAGCGTGCAAGCTGCGGTCCTCTTGGCGAAGCTGCGTTTCCTCCCCGAGTGGAGTGCGGCGCGGCGGGACGCTGCCCGGCGGTATTCCGACGCGTTCGACGGCCACCCGGACATCTGTCCCCCGCACATCGATCCGGCCAACGAACACATCTTCCACCAGTATACGATTCGGGTTCCGCGCCGCGACGAGCTCGCCGCCCACTTGAAAGCCCAGGGCATCGGGCACAAGGTGTATTACCCGCTCGGCTTGCACCTCCAGCCGTGCTTCGCGCATCTCGGCTATCGAGCGGGACGGCTTCCCGAGACCGAAGCGGCCACCCAGGAAGTGGTGTCGCTGCCCATTTACCCCGAGTTGTCCCGTGATCAGCAAGACCGTGTCATCCAAAGCGTGAAGGAGTTCTTCGGGTGACCGGAGGGGGACTCCGGGTAGGCGTGATCGGGGCCGGCGCCTGGGGCAAGAACCACGTCCGCACCTTCGCCGGGATGCCCGGGGTGAATCTGGTGGCGATCTGCGACACCAGTGGCGAGCGCCGCGCGCAGATGGAGCGAGCATATCCGGGCGTCCACATCACCGCGTCGGCCGAGGACCTGCTGGGCCGGGTCGAAGCGGTGGTGATCGCGGCGACCGCCCGGGAACACGCTCCCCTAGGGCAGCTGGCGATCGCAGCGGGTGTTCCGGCGTTGATCGAGAAGCCGTTCGCGTTGACCGTCGACGAGGCGGAGGCCCTGGCCGAGGCCGCGGCCAGCCGGGGCATCCCCCTGTTGGCAGGGCATTTGCTCGAGTACCACCCTGCGGTCGAACGCCTCAGGGCAATGATCAGCGAGGGGGTGCTCGGAGACATCTACTACCTCTACTCCCAGCGGGTGAACCTGGGCCAGGTCCGGCCCGACGAGAATGCCCTGTGGAGTTTTGGGCCGCATGACGTTTCGGTGGCGCTCTACCTCCTGGACGAGTCTCCCGAGACGGTGACCGCCCAGGGACGGTCGTACTTACAACGCGGGATCGAGGACATTGTGTTCCTGCACCTCACGTTCGCGAGCGGCATTGTCGCCCACGCGCATATGTCGTGGCTGGACCCTCACAAGGTGCGCCGGCTGACGGTCGTGGGCGCGCGGCAAATGGCCGTCTTTAATGATATGGAATCGCGAGAGAAGCTTCGGATCTATGACAAGGGGGTGGATCGCCCCCCGGAGTACCAGTCGTACGGCGAGAGCCTCGCCATTCGCGAGGGGGATATCTTCATTCCGCGATTGCCGACGACCGAGCCGCTTGCGGCCCAGTTGCGCCATTTTGTCGCGGTGGTTCGCGGCACAGAGTCCCCCCGCGCGGACGCCAGCGACGGCGTGCGGGTGGTCCGGGTGCTCGAGGCGGCCTCACGATCGCTGGCCAAGGGAGGCATCCCCATTTCCGTGGGAGACGCATGACACAGTTGGCCGAAGAACTCATTGCCAAGGCGCACCGGCGAGAGGCGCGGGTGGCGGTGGTCGGCCTCGGATACGTCGGGTTGCCACTCGGCGTCGAAATGGCAAAGGCCGGGTATTCGGTCTTGGGCTTCGATGTGAATTCGACCGTCGTCGATGGGCTGAACGCGGGACGATCGCATGTCGGCGATGTGTCCGACGCGGAGCTGGGTCAGATCCATAAGGCGGGACGGTTCGAGGCCACCACCGACATGACGCGGTTGGCCGAGGCGGATGCGATCTCGATTTGCGTGCCGACACCGCTCTCGAAGTTCAAAGATCCGGACGTGAGTTTCATCGTCGCGGCGACGGAGGCGGTTCGCGCGTCCCTCCGGCGCGGGCAAATCATCGTGCTGGAAAGCACGACCTACCCCGGCACCACGCGCGAGATTCTCCTGCCGGCGCTGGAGAGCACAGGGCTAGTGGCGGGCGAGGATTTCTTTCTCGCCTTCAGCCCCGAGCGGGTGGACCCTGGCAACCGGCGCTTTGTCACGAAGAACACGCCCAAGGTCATCGGCGGGATCACCCCCGCCTGTTGCCGGGTCGCAGCGGCCTTCTATGCCGCGGCCATCGATACCTTGGTCCCGGTGTCCACCACCGAGGCTGCCGAACTCGTCAAGTTGCTCGAAAACACCTTTCGGATCGTCAACATCGGCTTGGCGAATGAGATGGCCATCGTGTGTGACAAACTCGGCGTGGATGTGTGGGAAGTGATCGACGCCGCGGCCACCAAACCATTCGGCTTCATGAAGTTTCAGCCGGGGCCGGGGCTGGGCGGACACTGCATCCCCATCGATCCCCACTACCTCGCCTGGAAGATGCGGGGCCTCAATTACAAGACCCGCTTCATCGATCTGGCCGGCGAGGTCAATACCGAGATGCCGCTCTTTTGGATCCGCAAGGTCGGCGAGGCGATGAACGACCGCGGACTGGCTGTCCGGGGCGCATCCGTGTTGGTGCTCGGCGTGGCCTATAAGCGGGACATCGGCGACACGCGGGAGAGCCCCGCTGTCGATATCTTCCGGCTCTTGACCTCGCAGGGCGCCTGTGTGAGCTACCACGATCCGTTCGTGCCCCAATTCAGTGATGACGGCGTGGCCTACCGCTCGGTGGACCTGACCCCCGAGGCCATCGCAGCAGCGGACTGTGTTCTCATCGTGACCGATCACTCGTCGATCGATTATGACATGGTGCGGGCTCATGCTCGTGCCGTCGTCGATACGCGAAACGCCTTGAGGCGATCCTAGCGCATGCGGGTCACCGTGGTCGGAACGGGGTACGTCGGTCTCGTGGCGGGCGCGTGTCTGGCGGAAACCGGGAACACCGTTGTCTGCGTCGATGTAGATGAGGCCAAGATCGAGGGCTTGATCCAGAACCGGATCCCGATCTATGAGCCGGGTCTCGAGCCGATGGTGCGGCGGAATCAAGAGGAAGGACGCCTGGTCTTCACGACCGACATTCGGACCGCCATCCATCACGGCAGGGTGATCTTCATTGCGGTCGGCACGCCGCCCGATGAGGACGGGTCGGCCGATCTGCAGCACGTGCTCGAGGTGGCCACGGCTATCGGGAGACACATGCAGGGACCGAAGCTCGTCGTCACAAAATCCACCGTGCCCGTTGGGACCGCGGAACGCGTCCGCGAGGCGCTCGCGTGCCAAACGGACCACCCCTTCTCCATCGCCTCGAATCCGGAATTCCTGAAGGAGGGGGCCGCCATCGAGGATTTCATGAAGCCCGACCGCGTGGTGCTCGGGGTGGATAGTGAGGAGGCGCGTGACCTGCTGGAGGACTTGTACGCCCCCTTTGTCCGAACGGGTAATCCGATTGTGTTCATGGATATCCCGTCGGCCGAGGTCACCAAGTACGCCGCGAACGCCATGCTCGCGACGCGCATTTCCTTCATGAATCAGGTCGCACAGTTCTGCGAGCTCGTCGGGGCCGACGTGCACAGCGTCCGCCTCGGCATCGCGTCGGACAAGCGCATCGGCCCGGCATTCCTGTTTCCCGGCCCCGGCTATGGTGGATCGTGCTTCCCCAAGGATGTGCAAGCCCTGATCCGGTCTGGGACGGACCGTGGAATGGCCTTCGATCTGTTGGAGGCTGTGGAACAGGTCAACCAGCGCCAAAAACAACTGCTCCTCGACAAGGTCTGCCGCGTGCTGGGCCAGTCCCTGGCGGGAAAGACCGTAGCGGTCTGGGGCCTAGCGTTCAAGGCGGAGACCGACGACATGCGTGAGAGCCCTGCGATCCCGTTGGTCGAAGGCCTCCTCGCTCGCGATGCCTCGGTGCGTGTCCATGACCCGAAGGCCATGGCCTCCGCTCAGCAGCACTTCGGCGACCGCGTCGCGTACGCTCACGATCCGTACGACGCGCTCCACGACGCCGATGCCTTGGTCATCGTGACCGAATGGCTGGTGTACCGGAACCCCGATTTCCAACGGGTTCGCGAGTTGGTGCGCCGGCCGTTTGTGGTCGACGGCCGGAACCTCTATGACCCCGAGCGCATGGAGGCGTTGGGGTTCGAGTATACCGGCGTGGGGCGGGCCCTCCCATGAGGGTGCTGATCACCGGCGCGGCGGGCTTCTTGGGATCGCACTTGGTCGACCGCTTCCTCGCCGACGGGTACGAGGTCGTCGGGATGGATAATTTCATCACCGGCTCCCCAGAGAACATCGCCCATCTCATGGGGAACCCGAAGTTTTCTTTCGTCGAACACGACGTCACCAATTTCGTCTATGTCAGCGGACCGCTCGATGGCGTGCTGCACTTTGCCTCGCCGGCGAGCCCCATCGACTACCTGGAACTCCCCATTCAAACCCTCAAGGTCGGGTCGTTGGGCACCCACAAGGCCCTCGGCCTCTCCAAAGCCAAGAAGGCGCGATTCCTGCTCGCGTCCACGTCGGAGGTGTATGGCGACCCGCAGGTCCACCCACAACCGGAAGGCTACTGGGGACACGTCAACCCAGTCGGCCCGCGGGGCGTCTACGACGAAGCGAAACGGTTTGCGGAGGCCATGACCATGGCCTACCATCGATTCCACCGCGTCGATACCCGTATCGTGCGCATCTTCAATACGTACGGCCCGCGCATGCGCGCCCGCGACGGCCGGGTTGTCTCGAATTTCGTGGTACAGGCCCTCAAGACGGAGCCCCTGACCATCTATGGCGACGGGTCGCAGACCCGCTCCTTCTGCTATGTCAGCGATCTCGTTGAGGGGATCGTGCGAATCTTCCAGCGCGGCGATGCCGATCCCATCAATCTTGGCAACCCGACGGAATTCAGCGTGCGCGATCTGGCGGATCGCGTCCTTGAGTTGACCGGTTCGACCTCTCCCATGATCGACCGCCCCCTTCCGACCGATGATCCCAAGGTCCGCCGCCCCGACATTGCCCGGGCCCAGGCCCTGCTCGACTGGCAGCCGGTGGTGAGCCTCGATGAGGGCTTGCGCCACACCATCGCCCATTTTCGATCCCAACTCGACACATGACGACGCTGTGCGTCACCGGCGCGGCTGGATTCATCGGCTCACATCTCGCGGACGCCTTGATCCAGCGCGGACATCAGGTCATTGGCATCGATAACTTCGACCCGTTCTATCCGAGATCGGTCAAGGAACGCAACCTCGCGGGCCTGAAGCGCGCGGAGGCGTTTGCGTTCCACGAGCTGGATATCCTGGATACCCCGGCGATCGAGCCGCTCCTCACCTCGGCCACCGTCATCGTGCATCTCGCGGCCAAGGCCGGGGTCCGCCCCTCGCTGGCGGCGCCGGACGCATACGCGCGGACCAATTTGCAGGGGACAGCCTCTCTCGTCGCCGCGGCCCGCGCCGCTGGCGTGTCTCGATTCGTGTTCGGTTCGTCCTCGTCGGTGTACGGGGATTCCACACCATCGCCGTTTCGCGAGGACGCCCCGGCCGTGCATCCGGTGTCGCCTTACGCCGCCACCAAGCGTGGCGGGGAGCTGCTCCTGGATTCGGTGGCCCCCCACTTCGGGCTCCGCGTCGCGGCGCTTCGGCTCTTCACCGTCTACGGTCCCCGGCAACGGCCAGATTTGGCGATCCACCTGTTTGCGCGACGCATCCTGGCTGGCCAATCGATTACCTTGTTTGGCGATGGGACCCAGGCGCGGGACTATACGTATTGGAGTGATATCGTCGAGGGGCTGCTCGCGGCGATCGCCTGGACCGAGACGGCCCCGAGCGGATTCGAGGTCTTCAATCTCGGGGGGGCCCGCTCGCTGCCGCTTCGCGAGATGGTCGACATCCTGTCGAGCAACTTGGGCGTGGATCCGATCATCGAATGGGCGCCCATGCAGCCCGGCGATGTGCGCAATACCGCCGCGGATCTGACCAAGTCTCATGCGAGCCTCGGGTACAGCCCGCAGGTCCCGTTCGAAGATGGCATCCGACGATTCGTCGACTGGTTGAGAGAGAGCCATGAACACGAGCGTTAGTCACCTCATCGCCCAAGCGCGTGAGCGGTTCGCCCTCCAGGATTACTATGGCGCCGTGCACATGCTGAACGATGTTCTCGATCTGGGGCACCAGTTTGCGGATGTCCATCATCTCATGGGGCTGTGCCTCTCCATGCTGGGCCAACACGAGCAGGCGTTGGAGGCGTTCGACAAAGCGCTCGAACTTAACCCTGAGTACCTCGAGGCACACATCCACCGGGGCCTCGTGCTGAACGAAGTCGGGCGGGTCGACGAGGCCCACGACGCATTCGCCCGAGCCGCGGGCGCCGATGAAACCACGCCCTCGGGGTTCCCCGCCCACATCGCCGGCCGGCTGGCGAACGATCACGCGTCGCTGGGCCGCGCCTACGCGGAGGCCGGAGGGCTGGAAGAAGCCATCGACCAATACCGTCGTGCCGTGGCCCTCGGCCCTGGATTCTCCGACCTCCGCTACCGGCTGGCGCGGTTGCTCCTCGATTCCGGGCAGAGCCTTGCCGCCCGGGAAGAACTCGAGCGCGTGGTCAAGGAGCGGCCCGCCTTCGTGGATGCGCTGGCCGCGCTGGGTCTCGCGTGCTACTTGTCCGGGGACGCCGGGGGAGCGGAGGAAGTGTGGCAGGAATGTCTGGCACGCCGTCCCGAAAACGCCCGGGTCGAGGCCTATCTTGCCATGATGAGCCGGGCCGCGGAGTGACACGCGCATTTCTCGTCCTGGCCATGTTGGTGTGTCTGGGGTGCCACTTCGCCACCGGGCACGAACAGGACGGTGATATCGCCTATCGCGAGGGTCGCTACGCCGAAGCACTGGCGGCCTACCGGCGCGCCAGTGCCCGGGCGACCGACGGCGGCATCTGGGCCAAAGTCGCCGCGGCGGCAACCCGAACCCGAGATTATCGGGAAGCCGTGGATGCCTACCATGAACTCGCCACGCGGGTCCCCGAGCGAGCGGCGGAAGCGGCTGAGGGTATCGATCGCGTGGCCCAAGCGGCGCTCACTCGCGGGGACATGGAGAGTGTGCGCGAGGCCGTGCTCGGCTTGGGGGTCATCGCACCCGATCGGCAAGCGGGGCGCTATGCCCTCGCGTTGGTGCGTTCCAACACCGCGTCCGGCAATGAGGCCATGCGGCTGCTACCGGCCGCCATCGGCGCGGCTCCCGACCAGCCGTCCGCCGACTCGCTCCTTGCCGAATACGCCTCGGCGCTCAAGCGGTACGCGAGCTGCGACCAGGCAATCGCGGCCTATCGGTCCCTGGCCCGGCGCACCGAGAGCCAGGACCTCATCGTGCCCAAACGCCCGGAACATGCCGCGTGTGCCCTCCAGCTCGGACTGGGTGAACTCAGCGCCACGCCTTGGAGCGCGGAGGATCTGTTTTACGAAGCTCTGGCCGTCGACTCGGCGAGCGCTGTTGGGCGCCGAGCCTTGGTCGGGCTGGGGGACGCGCGGGTCGCGCAAGGAGATTTCTTCGGGGCCGCGCTCGCGTACCAAGCGGCCATCGATCTTGGCGGCGATGCCGATTCCGTCGGCGCCATGGCCGCGACCCGCTTGAACGGCATCGCATCGGCCCCGTTCATTCCCGATTCGCTGACGGAGAACACGCCATGAGCCGGGCCTGGGTGCCGCTGGTGGCGTCGAGCGTCGGGCTGGCCTGCGGCGTTCCCGCTCCGCCGCCCACTCCGACCCCGGTCTCGCCCATCGCCCAAACGGCCTCGCCGACTGAGATCGATTCGCTGTGGAGCCTGGCTGAGGCCCGGTTTCGTCGGGGGAAGTGGGGGGACACGGCCAAGCTCCTGGAGCGCTTGGTGCTGGAATTCCCGCCTGGAGACGCGCGGATCCCGCAGGCGAGGCTCTACCTCGGCAACGCGTACTTCTCGATGAAAAGCCACCTGCAGGCGGTTCGCGAGTTTCGGAAACTCTCCGACGAGCGACCCAATCACCCACTCGCGCCGATCGCCCTCCTGAGAGCCGGTGACACCTACGCCGATCTCTGGCGGCGGCCAGAACTCGACCCCTCGTATGGCCAGACGGCGCTCTCGACCTATCGGGAACTCCGCAATCGATACGCCGAGTCCGAGGCCGCCACTCGCGCCCAGGTCAAGATCACCCAACTGGAAGAGAAATTCGCGATCAAGCAATACAAGTCGGCAGTGTTCTATTTCAAGCTCAAGGCGTACGACTCCGCCATCCTCTATCTCAAGGATCTGGTGGCGACATATCCCCGCACGGCGGCGGCCCCCGACGCCCTCGAGTTGCTCGTCAAGGCGTACGATCGCCTCGGCTACCAAGAGGATGTCGCGGAAACCTGCGGCTACATGCGCCGGTTTCATCCCGATGCTCCACAAACGGGGTCGGCCTGCCCCGCACCGCCTCAACCCTCCCCACCCTCCTCGACGGTGACGGCCGACGGGTGATGGTTGGTCTCTTTGGTGGCTCCTTCGACCCGATCCACCACGGTCACTTGCTCGCGGCCCAGGCAGCGCTCGAGGCGCTGGCTCTCGAGCGCGTGTGGTTGATCCCCGCGGCGGAGCAACCGTTCAAGGTTGGGGCACATTCCGCCGCCGCCGACCATCGTGCCCGGATGGTGGACCTCGCCATCCGCGGGGAGCCGGCCTTCGGGTTAGAACGGATCGAACTCGATCGTGCCGGCCCATCCTACACGATCGATACCCTGCGGCTGCTCCGCGACCGCAATCCGGAGCAAGGCTTCGTGCTGTTGCTGGGCGCCGACGCGGCTCAGGAGTTGCCCCAGTGGCGTGAAGCCGGCGAGATTACAAGGCTAGCCCGGGTCGTCCGGTTTGCGCGGCCGGGAGAGGCCGCCGCATCCGGGGCACGTCCCGATGAGACCGTCCGGGTCCCGCAGGTGGAGGTATCATCGACGGAAATCCGAGACCGGGTGCGCGCTGGCCAATCGATTCGGTATTGGGTGCCGGACGCCGTGGCGGACTACATTGCGGCTCATCGGCTGTATAAGGAATAGGACGAGATGCTCAAGACGTCGCTCACCAGGGTCTTCGGCACGCGGTTCCAACGCGAGGTCAAGCGCCTCCAACCCCTCATCGCGGACATCAAGCGCCACGAGGAGCGCCTGGGGTCCCTCACGGAAGACGACCTCAAGGGACAGACGGCCAAGTTTCGCGCCCGCCTGCAGGAATTGACGGGCGAGACCCAGGCCGAACTCGAGCGCGTTCAAGCGGCGAAGCACGACTGTCCGGATCCCGACGAGCGCGACCAGCTCGACCAACAAGCACAAGAATTGGAAACCGCCTACCGCAAACAGGTGGCTGAAGGGTTGGCGGAACTCCTTCCCGAGGCCTTTGCGACCGTGCGGGAGGCCTGTCGCCGGCTGCTGGGGACCACGGTCAAGGTGACGGGTCATGAACTCACCTGGGACATGGTGCCGTATGACGTTCAGCTGATCGGTGGGATCGTCCTGCACCGCGGAATGATCGCCGAGATGGCCACGGGTGAGGGAAAGACGCTGGTGGCGACCCTGCCCATCTATCTCAATGCGTTGACGGGGCGCGGGGTCCACCTGGTGACCGTGAACAACTATTTGGCCCGCCGTGATGCGCAGTGGATGGGACATCTCTACACGTACTTGGGGCTCACCATAGGATGCCTCGACGACACTGAGCCCTCGTCGCCCGAGCGGTACGCAGCCTACCGGTGCGATATCACGTACGGCACCAACAACGAGTTCGGCTTCGACTATCTGCGGGACAACATGGTATACCGCATGGAGCAGCGCGTCCAGCGGGAACATGTGTACGCCATCATCGACGAGGTCGACTCGATTCTCATCGACGAGGCCCGCACGCCGCTCATCATTTCAGGCCCGGTCGGGCATGAAGAAAGCGAGAACTTCGGGACGTTC
This sequence comes from Gemmatimonadales bacterium, assembly GCA_041576235.1. Lineage (GTDB taxonomy): Bacteria > Gemmatimonadota > Gemmatimonadetes > Gemmatimonadales > GWC2-71-9 > JABDII01. The sequence goes on from JBFGLJ010000052.1 coordinate 13,667, forward strand.
AATCGGCAGGTGGCCGAGCTGGTGCGGAAGCAGACCGCCGTGGTCAACCGGCTTCTGGCGGAAGCGGAACCGTTGCTGACGGAGGAGGACACCAAGGACGACGCGGCCCTCAAGCTCTATCAGGCACAATTAGGCATGCCAAAGAACAAACGCCTGCTCAAGGTGCTGAACGAGCCTGGGGTCAAGCAGCTGGTGCAGCGCATGGAGCTCGATGCCATCGCGGATCGGAAGCTCCCCATGCGGCAGCAACGCATGCGCGATCTCGAGGACATCCTGTATTTCGTCCTGGACGAAAAGGGCCACTCGGTCCACCTCACCGATCGGGGGGCGGGAGCCCTCTCGCCGGACGATCCCGCGCTGTTCTTGGTTCCCGACATCTCGGAGGCCATTCACGAGATCGAGGACGATCCCGATCTCTCCGCCGCCGACCGGCGCAAGGCGCGCCAAGAGATCGAGGCCGCCTACGCCGTCAAGAGCGAGAAGCTTCACACGATTCATAAGCTGCTTCAGGCCCACGCGCTCTACGAGAAAGACGTGGACTACCTGGTGCAGGATGGGCAGGTCGTGATCGTCGACGAATTCACCGGGCGGGTGATGCCGGGGCGCCGGTGGGCGGACGGCCTCCACCAGGCTGTGGAGGCCAAGGAAAGCGTCCAAGTCAAGGGTGAAACACAGACGCTCGCGACCATCACCATCCAGAATTACTTCCGGATGTTTGAGAAGTTGGCGGGGATGACGGGCACCGCCGAGACCGAGGAGACCGAGTTCTTCACGATCTACGGTCTCGATGTCATGGTGATCCCCACCAACCGGCCGGTCATTCGCGACGACAAACCCGATCGGATCTACAAGACTCGGCGTGAGAAATACAACGCCATCGTCGACGAAGTCGAGCGCTTGAACGAGCAGGGGTTGCCGGTCCTGATCGGCACCGTAACCGTGGAGGTGTCGGAGACGCTGAGCCGGCAGCTCAAGCGGCGAGGCATCCGGCATGAAGTCCTGAATGCCAAGTACCACCAGCGCGAAGCGGAAATCGTCGCCAAGGCCGGCCAGAAACAATCGGTCACGATCGCGACCAACATGGCGGGGCGGGGCACCGACATCAAACTCGGCCAGGACCTGGACCTCAGCGCGGAAGAAGCCGGACTCCAGATCGTGGGGACAGAGCGCCACGAGTCCCGCCGCATCGACCGGCAGCTTCGAGGCCGTTCGGGCCGGCAGGGCGACCCCGGCGCGACCGTCTTCTTCTTGTCGCTCGAAGACGATCTCATGCGGCTCTTCATCTCCGAGCGGATCGCCCGCTGGATGGACAAGAGCGGGGTCGAAGAGGGCGAAGTCATCACCGGACGGTTGGTGACCCGATCGATCGAACAAGCGCAGAAGCGGGTCGAACTCCAGAACTTCCAAACCCGAAAGCGACTGCTGGAGTACGACGATGTGATGAACCAGCAGCGCGAGGTCGTCTACTCGCTCCGGCTCTTCGCCCTCGAGCGAGGCGAGGAACTCAAGGCAGAGGCCCGGCGGATGATGCAGGCCGCCCTCGAGCAGAGCGTGTTGACGTTCCTGGCCGATGCCACCAAGCCGGAGGAATATGATCGCGGAGGGCTGCACGACGCCCTCACCCTCCAGTATCTCTTGCCCGTGGATGCGGTAGTCGACAGCGACGCGGCCTCGGAGATCGAGCACATCGTGACGGCGGTCCAGGAGGAAGGGGAGCGGGCGTTTCAGCGCAAGCTGGACTACCTGACTGATTTCGGGGAGACCGTCGGAGCGACCGATGCCGATCTCCAAATCCTCTCCCAGGTCATGCTGTCCGTCCTCGACGAGAAGTGGAAGGATCACCTCTACGATCTGGACCAGCTCCGCAACGCCATTCAGTACCGGGCCTACGGGCAGCGAGACCCGCTGATCGAGTACAAGCGCGAAGCGTTCGACATGTTCGAAGACTTGATGCGCGACATCCACACGACCTTCACCGAGCGCTTCCTCAAGATCCAGGTCACCGCGCCGCCGCCCCCGCCTCCCCCCCCCGGCCGCCGCGGGGCCGGCCGTGCGGTGGGCGCGGGCGACGGCCGA
>JBFGLJ010000053.1:0-15527 GCA_041576235.1 Gemmatimonadales bacterium
CCGCGTCGTCGATCGAAATCCAACTCATCCACTGTGCCCCGGAGCCGAGTCGACCGCCGAGCCCTGCACGAAAGGCGGGAAGCATGGTGGCCAGCGCCCCACCGCGAGGGCTCAGAACGACCCCAAAGCGGAGCATGGCGACCCGGACCCCGGCGTCATGCGCGGGCGCGGTCGCCTCCTCCCAGGCACGGCCCACCTCGGCCAAGAAGCCATCGCCGGGCGGACTGGATTCGGTGAGTTCCTCCTCCCCGCGGCTCCCATAGAAGCCAACGGCGGAAGCCGTGATGAGCACCCGCGGAGGCCGGTCCAGCGATGCGATCGCCTCGCTCAGCACCCGCGTCCCCACCACGCGGCTTTGGCGTACCCGGGCCTTGTGCTCGGCGTCCCAGCGCCGAGCGGCGATGCTCTCGCCGGCCAAGTGGATCACCGCGTCGATCCCCGCGAGCCCGTCCCGGTCGATCTCACCGCTCTCTGGCCGCCACCCCACTTCCGTGGGCTGCGGGCTGGACCGGACCACCCGGACAACGTCATGGCCCCCCGTGGTGAGAAAGGGAACCAGCTGCGAGCCGATCAACCCGCGAGACCCGGTGACGGCAACCCGCCATGGTGGGGTCTCGACGTGCCGATGCGAGCGGAGGTCGGCCTCCAAAGTGTCATGGCGATACCGGAGCATCCGCTCGATGTCTCGAGGCAGGCAGAGGTCACCGAGGGCCACGCCTACGGCGCCAAAGGGCGGGGCGTACTCGATGTGGTCCGTGAGACGCGAGCCGACCGGGTCGGGGTCGAAGCGATGGGTGTGGATCCAATGGGCAAATGGGCCTTCGATCTGCTCATCCACAAACTGCGCCCCGGGGACCGTGTCCCGGTGTTCGGCGATCCACCGAAATGACACGGGGCCCATCTTGATCCGGAGAGTGACGCGGGTTCCATCCTCGACCCCGCCGGTCCGGTCGAGCACCTCCATCCGCACCCACGGCGGCGTCAGCCGCTCGAGCGCTCCCTCACGGGCGTGCCAGGCGAAGACCTCCTCGGGTGAGGCCGGCAAGGTCGACGTTTTCCTCACGCTCCGAAACGCCGGGGGTGGCGGCCCCGATTGCCCGGACGGGTCGGTCATCCGAATCCCTGAGCGCGGCGGACCAGCAGCAGGTCGGAGATGTTGTCCATCGTGAGAAGACCGACCAGGCGTCCCGCCGAATCGATAACCGGGAGGGCGGGCAAGCCGCTCTGGCGGAGACGCTGGAGCGCGATGCCGAACTCCAGCGCCGGGTCGACGTTGGGCACGCGCGGCGTCATGGCCTGGGCGACGGTGGAGTCGGCGCCGTGGTCCGCCAAGCCCTTGATGAGATTCTCACGCGTCAAGAGGCCCTCCACCCGGCCGTCGTTATCGATGACCGGGAATTCCCGCTGCTCGCCCTCGAGCAGCAAGGCGACCGCCTGCTGGAGTGGGGCATAGACGGGAATGGCCTGGAAGTGGGTGACCATCATGTCCGAGACAGCCAGGCCACGACCGGCGGCACTCGTCTCGATGGCCGTGGCTTCGGCTCCAGCCGCAAGAAAGACAAAGAATGCGATGAGTAAGAGGATGGGGTTCCCGGAGAAGAGCGCCCACATGCCAAACACCACCGCCAACGCCTGGCCGACGCTGGCAGCCACTTTGGTGGCCCGCCGCAGACCGAGCCGCATGGCCAACAGCGCCCGCAGGACCCGGCCGCCGTCCATGGGGAAGGCCGGGATCATGTTGAACACGAGCAGGATGACGTTGATGACCATCAGATTCTGGAGCAGGGGCTGGTCCAGGCGACCGAGGTGCTCGACGTCGAGAGGAGCACCGGTGAGCCACAAGATGATGAAGAGCACCACGGCGATGCCGAGGGTCACGGCGGGGCCTGCCAAGGCGATCAACAGCTCCTGTCGCGGCTCCTCGGGGATCCGTTCGAGTCGGGCGAGCCCGCCGATCGGGAGGAGGATGACGTCGGGCGTGCGGACCCCGAACCGCCTCGCCATCAAGATATGGCCGAATTCGTGAAGCAAGACGCAGCCGAACAAGGCAACGATCATGATCGTGCTGCCAATGGCGGAGGCCACTCCGCCGCTGGCATACCCGACGACGGCGATGAAGGCCAGGAGGAGCAGGAACGTGATGTGGAGCTTGATGTCCGTTCCCGCGATCTGGCCGACACGATACGACCACTTCAACTGAGCCCTCCTCCCGAGCATTATGGCGACGATGCCAGCAATATAGCCTGGCCCTCCGGGGGCAGGCGGGCCCGCGCCGAAGGTGCCGGCAAAACAGAAAACCCGGTCCGCATGTGGCGGAGCCGGGTAGTCTCTTCCGGGTTTTGCTCACCCAGGTCCGGAAGTCTCGATAATGACCCTGGGGCCCGTTCGGGCTATGTTGACTGCCTGGAGTCTAATGGGGGACTGCCCGATGGGTCAAGCGCCGGTTCTCGCGAGCCCGTGGCGGCGGCCCGCTCCCCTTCTTTCGGATGTGGCGTTACAATGTCTCTTCCCCCTGACACACGAGGGCTGACGATCCACACCACCACCGCTAAGCCTGAGGCTCCACCCGCGGGCTGGACCCACAAGGACTCCGAGCGCCTCTATGCGATGCGGCGATGGGGGCTTGGGTATTTCCGAATCAATGCCAAGGGCCACGTGGCCGTCCATCCCAGCGCCGATGGCCGCCGCCGCGGCCTGGACCTATACGACTTGGTGTCCGATCTGCGCCAGCAGGGTCTTGCGCTGCCGCTCCTCGTGCGATTCTCGGACCTCCTCCAGGCTCGGATCGAAGCGCTCGCCTCGGCGTTCCGAAACGCGATGACCGAGGCCGGGTACGACGGACAATACACCACGGTCTATCCCATCAAGGTGAACCAACAGCGGCATGTGGTGCAGGAGGTCGTCGAATTCGGCGACGCCTATGCCGTGGGGCTCGAGTGCGGGAGCAAGGGCGAACTCCAGGCCATCCTGGGGCTGAGCGAGCGTACCAACCACCTCATCGTGTGCAATGGCTACAAGGATGCGGAGTTCATGCGCCTCGCCATGATGGCACAACGGTTGGGGCACCGGGTGTTTATCGTGTTGGAGCAGCTCAATGAGCTCGACACACTGCTGGCCACCGCGGATGCACTCAATGTGACGCCGTCCATAGGCGTTCGAATCAAACTGACGGCCGAAGGGGCGGGCCGGTGGGCCAAGAGCGGCGGCGAGCGGTCCAAGTTTGGGCTAGGTGCTCCGCAATTGGTGACGCTCCTCGACCGACTCGTGTCGGAGAATCGGAAGGATCTCCTCAGGCTGATCCACTTTCACCTCGGGAGCCAGATCACCGATATCCGGCAGATCAAGGCGGGATTGCAGGAGGTCGGCCGCTTCTATGCGGAGCTGGTCCGCATGGGGTTTCCTCTTTCGCACGTCGACGTCGGTGGGGGGCTCGGAGTGGACTATGACGGCTCCCGGTCGACCCATCCGGCGAGTACCAATTACACGATGGCGGAATACGCAAACGACGTCGTCCACGCCCTGGCGACCGTCTGCGAGCAAGGCTCCTTGCCGAGGCCGCACATCATTTCCGAATCAGGGCGGGCGATCACGGCGCACCATTCGCTGTTGTTAATGGAAGTGATTGATGTCGAGTCACAGCATAGTCCCGAATTGCCGGTGCTGGCCCCGGACGCGCACCCCCTCCTCCGGGATATGGTCGACAGCCTAGAGTTGGTCGACTCCGAGCGCACGCTCGAGGTGTTTCACGACGCGGTCTTTGCGAAGCAGCGAGCCCAAGACCTCTTTGCCAGCGGCGTCCTCTCGCTGCGCGAGCGGGCGCTGGCCGAGCAACTCTACCTCTGCACGGTCAATGCCGTTGCGGCGGCGGTGGGCGATGACCACGCTGCGCATGCGGAGATCGTGGGCCATCTCGAGGCCACCCTGGTGGACCGATACTTCTGCAATTTCTCCGTGTTTCAATCGCTGCCGGACAGTTGGGCCATCGATCAGTTGTTTCCCATCATGCCCGTGCATCGGTTGGGCGAGGAGCCCACCCACCGCGCGACGCTCCATGACCTGACCTGCGACTCGGACGGGGTCATCGATCAGTTCGTGGGAAGCACGCAACCGCAAAGTAGTGTGTGGCTCCATGCCTACCGGCCGGGCGAACCGTACATTCTCGGGGTCTTTCTGGTGGGGGCCTACCAGGAGATTCTCGGCGATCTCCACAACCTCTTCGGTGACACCAACGCGGTCCACGTCCGCATGACGAAGGCGGGATATGAGATCAGCGACCTGGTGCACGGCGATACCGTGACGGACGTGCTACGGTACGTCCAGTTCCACGCCGCCGACTTGCTGACGACCTTCCGCCGGAAAGTCGGAGCCGCGAAGACCCTGAGCCGTGAGGAGGCCAACGCGTTCATTGCCGATTACCTGTCAGGGCTCGAAGGCTACACCTACTTCGCGGCAGCGGCACCCGTACTCTCACCCCGGCCCCGTAGCCCCGGCGCGGACTCCTAGCCGCGATCCTTGAGCGGCACAAACGCTCGCTCGTCGTTGCCGATGTAGACCTGGCGCGGCCGGGCGATCTTTTGTTCTTCGTCCAGCAGCATCTCCTCCCACTGCGCCAGCCATCCCGGCGTCCGTCCGATCGCGAAGAGCACGGTGAAGTAGTCCGTCGGATACCCCATCGCCTGGTAGATCAGTCCCGAATAAAAGTCCACGTTGGGATAGAGACGCCGCTTGACGAAGTACTCGTCTTCGAGCGCGATGCGCTCGAGTTCCAGGGCGAGCTCGAGTTTGGGGTTCATCCCTGTTTGCTCGAACACGTCGTCGGCGACCTTCTTGATCAGCTTGGCCCTCGGGTCGTAGGACTTGTAGACCCGATGGCCGAACCCCATCAGCCGCATGTCCCCCTTCTTGACCCGCTCGATGAACTGGGGCACGGCGGCCTTGTCTGGAATCTGATCCAGCATGCGAAGCACGGCCTCGTTGGCGCCGCCGTGGAGCGGGCCGTAGAGGGCGGCAATGCCCGCCGAAATGGCCGAGAAGGGATCCACATGGGACGAGCCGACCGACCGAACCGCACTGGCACTGCAGTTTTGCTCGTGATCGGCATGGAGGATCAAGAGAATCTCGAGCGCCCGCTGCAGCACCTTGTTCGGCTCGTGCCTCCCGCCGATGCTGAACGTCATGTTGACGAAATTGGCGATGTAGTCCATGTCGTTGCGAGGGAACACGATCGGCAGGCCGCGGGAATGCCGGAAGGCAAACGCGGCGATTGTCGGCAACTTCGCAATGAGCCGAACCCGCTGCATGTATCTGTTGGCGGGGTCGTGGATGTTCTTGGCATCCGGGTAGAAGGTGGACAGCGCACCCACGGCTCCCAGCAAGGTGCCCATCGGATGGGCGTCGTACCGAAACCCTTCCAGGAACTTGATGGTCTTCATATGCACGTACGTGTGGTACGTGATGTCGTGGACCCAAGCCTCCAGTTGTGCCTCGGTCGGCAGCTCGCCTTCGGTGAGGAGATACGCGACTTCCAGAAATGTGCAGTGCTCGGCCACCTGCTCGATCGGGTACCCTCGGTATCGGAGGATCCCCGTATCGCCATCGATGAACGTGATCGCGCTGCGACACGAGGCCGTGTTCTTGTACGCGGGGTCGTAGGTCATCAGACCGAAATCCTCGTCCGAGACCTTGATCTGTCGAAAATCCATCGACCGAACGGTGCCATCCGAAATCGGCAACTCGTAGACTTTCCCGGTTCGGTTATCGGTAACTGAGAGGCTGTCTCGTGGCACGGTGGTGAGTCTCCAGCGGAGTGACATCCAAGTGGTCCCGGCACGGAAAATAGCCCGACCCGCGGCTTCTCGCACCTGCCATCCCCGGGCACCGCACCGGCTCGGACGCCGGGGTGGCCGGTGTCTCGAGGGAGGAAGGGAAACACCCGCCGGCGCTCGGGCGCCGGCGGGTGGGAACGGACCGGGAACCGCCGGTCTGGGCTCAGTCCTCCAGCCGAACCATGCCTTCCTCCAGCCAGAGGTAGCCCTGATCCAGCACCTTCCGGGCCGCCGTGTAGGTGCGTGCGTCGTCGTTGCGGAAGATCCGGGCGAATCGCTCCTTGACCCGGCGGCGGGCGTGCCGCGAGAAAACGTCCGCCAACTCGACCGGGCCGCGGTCGGTGGCGTTCTTGGTGACCATGGCCTGGGCCCTTGAGCACGCGGCCGTGATGGCCAGCAGTTCCGCGCCGATTTCCACGAGCCGGCCCAGTACCGCTTGCCGCTTCTCGAGTCGCGGGCCGAACCGCACCATCGTGTGGAAGAGCGTCCGCCCCAGATGTCGTGACGCCCGGTTGACGAATCGGACGTGGGTGGCCAGGGGCCCAAAGGCGCGATAGCGGGGCCACCGTCCCCAGCCGAACCACAGGAGGGGATACCAGCGCGCGTAGAAAAGCCCGGCACGGAGCAAGGCCCTGAGCTTGGTGCCGGCCGAGGCCTTGGGGTTGATGAGATCGCCGGCGACGGTGAGATGCGTGTCGACGGCCTCACGGGCGATAAACAGCCGCATGATCTCGCTCGATCCCTCGAAGATGAGGTTGATACGATAGTCGCGCATCATGCGCTCGACGGGGTCCGGCCGCTCTCCTCGGCCCCGGAGACTATCGGCGGTCTCGTATCCGCGCCCGCCCTTGATTTGCAGGGTGTCGTCGATGATGCGCCAGCCGACTTCGGTGTTCCACATCTTCGCCATCGCCGCCTCGAGGCGGATGTCGACATTGCCCCGGTCGGCCATCAGCGAGGCCAAGTCGCTCACGGCCTCCATCGCAAAGGTGTCGGCGGCCATGTGGCCGATCTTCTGGGCGATGGCGTCGTGCTTCCCGATGGGCTGCCCCCACTGGACCCGCTCCGCCGCCCACCGGCGTGCGATTTCGAGGCAGCGCTTGGACCCCGACACCGCCGAGGCTGGCAGCGTCAGGCGGCCGGTGTTGAGCGTGATCAAGGCGAGCTTGAGTCCCTTGCCCTCATCCCACAACCGGTTTTCGACAGGGACCTTCACATTTGTGAAGCGCATGATCCCATTCTCGATCGCCTTGAGGCCCATGAAGTCCAACCGCTGCACCACCTCGACCCCGGGCCAGTTGGCCTCCACGATAAACGCGGTGATATCGCGCTTCCCGGTCCGGGCCATCACCACCATGAGGTCGGCGATGGTGCCGTTGGTGCACCAGAGTTTCTCGCCGTTCAGGATGTAGTGCGTCCCGTCGTCCGACAGCGTCGCCGATGTCGTCATGGCCGCGGGGTCGGACCCGACGTTTTCCTCGGTCAGGGCAAAGGCCGAGATGGCCCCCTTGGCGCACCGCGGCAGGTATTTCTCCTTCTGCGCCTTGGTCCCGAACAGCTTGAGCGGCGTCGGAACGCCGATCGACTGGGCGGCGGAGAGCAGGGCGGTGAGGCTCCCGTCCTGGCTCGTCACCAGACCGATCGCATGGGTGTACATCGTCTGGCTGAGTCCGAGCCCGCCGTATTCCGTGGGGATCTTGATGCCAAAGGCGCCCATCTCCTGGAGCCCACGGATGACGTGCGGCGGGACCTTGCCCTCGCGGTCGATCAGGTCGCTATCGACCTCCTCGCGCATGAAACGCTCGAGCCGGTCGAGGAACGGTTTGGCACGGGCCAAGTCTGCGGGGCTGACCTCGGGGTAGGGGTGCACGAGGTCGAGACGGAATGAGCCCTCGAACAACTCGCGTACGAAGCTCGGAGATTCCCATTCCTTCTCGCGTGCGGCCTCGGCGACATCGCGGGCCTCTTCCTCAGTAGCGAGGGTGGCCTCGGGCGGCCTCGGTGGGGTGGGCGTCAGAACGTCAGTCATGGTGGGTTCAATGGGCTAAAGGTGAATGCCTATGCGGGTCACACCGGCTCGGGCTGGCGCGCGACCTGAGACTTGATGCCGTTGAGCACCAAATCCACCACATGCCGCTTGCGCTGTTCGAGGAAGACGGGGTCCCGTGGGTCGATGCCCAGGGCGTGGTAAATCGTGGTCGAGTGCACGAGGGGGAACCAACAGAGCCCCATAATACTGAGGAGGAGTTGCACGGCATCCGTACTCCATGCCGGCTCGAGCTGGAGCTCCTCCTGCATGGCCGCCACCGCTTCCTTCGCCACTTCGACGTGGGGCGGCAGATCCCGAAGTTGCGTGCCTCCGCTCAGGGCCTCCCACTCGATCAGCCTCACGAAGTTGGGATTGGCGGTAATGAAATCGAAATACTCGGACACGACGCCGGCCAAGACGACCTCGGGATCCTTGCCGCTGGCCAGCGCCCGCTCCTTGCCCTGACGCACGACGCTGAGCACCTGGCCGAAACAGCGCTCGAGTACGGCGCGATACAGCTCCAGCTTCGAGCCGAAAAAGTAGCCAGGGGTGGCGCGTGAGACACCCGCCCGCGCTCCCACTTCCTGCAGGCTGGTCGCGTCGTAGCCGCGCTCGGCAAAGAGCCGCTCGGCCGCATCCAGTATGGCTTCCTGGGTGCGAGCGGGGTCGCGGATCCGCTCAACGCCGGATGTGACGGGGGGCATAGCGCTCCTGTACTTGCTTTACATCCAGCAAGTTATCTCCGTTTCCAGCGCGGCGCAAGATCGGGCGGCCCAAGCAGACGGCCCCCAAGATTGCAACTCCCGGTGCCCCTGGCCTGTCGGGGACGAGCCTCATCGATCCACGATCTTCTACGGCAACGACTTAGAGGGAGGCTCCAGGCGGCCTGAATCCTGCTCCTCCTCCCGGATTCAAGGGAGATCTCCGACTTGAATCTGTTGCGTTGTTCCCAATGCCGGGCCCCGCTCGCCAGCGATGCCGTCTTCTGCCCCCAGTGCGGCGCCCAAGCCGCCACGGTGGTCACCGGGGCGGCCGAGAGGCCTGAATTGGATCACGACATCCAGTCGCGGCTCGCCCAGGCGCTCGGACCCAAGTACGCCGTTCGCCGCCTGGTGGGCCGCGGCGGCTTCGCCGAGGTCTATGAGGTCTGGGATGAGGAACTCTGTCGGCGGCTGGCCGTGAAGGTGCTCCGGCCGGGCATCGCCTGGACCGCCGGCATGCTGGCCCGCTTCAAACAAGAGGCGCGAGCGGTCGCCCGGCTGACCCACCCCAACATTCTTCCGATCCACTTCGTCGGGGACGGCCACGGGCTGGTGTACTACGCCATGCCCTTCGTTGAGGGCAAGTCGCTTGCCGAGCTGATCCGCTCCGGTGGCGCGCTGCCCTGGGAAGAGGCCGTGGGGTACAGCATGGCCTTGCTTGGCGCCCTGGTTCACGCCCACGAGCGTGGCCTTGTCCACCGTGACCTCAAGCCCGATAACATCATGATCGATTCCACCACGGGGAGGGTTCTGTTGGTGGATTTCGGCATCGCCAAGCGGTTGGACGGGGAGAAGGGTGAGACCCAGACGGGTTTTGTCGTCGGGACCCCGCAGTACATGAGTCCCGAACAGGCCCTGGGACAAAGCGATCTCGATGGCCGGTCCGATCTCTACTCGCTGGGTGCCGTGCTGTTTCAGATGCTGACCGGCACCCCGCCGTTCGACGGCGAATCCTCGCAGGAAATCGTCGGCAAGCACATTGCCGAGCCACCCCCGTTGGCCACAGCGCGCGACGCTCGCATTCCCCCCTGGTTGTCCGAGGTCATCGTGCGGTGCTTGGCCAAGAAGCCCTCCGCCCGCTACCAGTCAGCGGAACGCGTCATCGTCGCCCTCAAACAGGGACTGGCCACCGGGTCCGGCGAGTCGGTCAGCACGGAGCGCATCGCCCTGGCGCTCGGCCCCGACGCCCCGACCCAGATCATCACGGGCTCGGGCCTGGCCGTGGCCCTCCCAGCACCCGGTGGCGCCCGCGCGCCCCGCCGCTCGCTGCTCCGGTCACCTCTCGGGGTGGTCGCCGTCGTGCTCACCCTGGTGGCGGGAGCGGGTGGAATCCGACGCATCACCACGCCGACGCTGGTCTTCAACAACCGGTTGGTGCAGCCGGTGCGGTTGGTGGTCAACGGGCAGGAGCACCGGGTGTCGCCAGCCAGCGAGCTCCGTCTGTCGCTGCCTCGCAAGCAGGCACTCACCGCCCAGTGGTACCTCGAGCGATACAAGGCTGCCAACGGTCGAGTGGTGGGGAAGGGCATGCAAGGCACCCTCGTCGAACAAGACCCGGGGGGGGTGGTCGCATGGGGGTCGGACGTGAATGACTCGAACGAAATCCTGTTCGCGCCGCTCATCACCAATGCCACCACGACGCCCCTCTCCGTCACGGTCAATGCCGGGCTGGAAGGAGCCGCGGAGTGCGGCTGCACCATCGCGCCCGGCGCAACGAGGGCCGTGATCGGCTATTACAGCCTCTACACCAACACCACGGTAGAGGCCCGTGCCAACGACGGGCGGGTCGCCCGGTTCGAGAACCTCGGTCCCAGGGTCGACCCCAGAATTGGGGCGGTCGGGCTCAGGTTCGAGACGAAGGACTTCGAGTGGCCGGACCATCTTCAGGCCCAGTTTCGCTAGAGGGGTCCTGGTCGGCCCCGGGGCGGTCCGTCGACCGCCGCCGTGTCCCGAGCAGGATTCCCGGGGTGAGGGCGTGGAACCCGTACTTGGCGCGCGCCTTGTCCACGGCGGTCGTCAGCCTCCGGAGGCGTTCACGGGCGGGGGGTTCGAAGAGATCGGACGGTCCGGCGGGAACGAGATTGGTTGCGCCGACGCCTACGAGCCGCACGCCTTTCCCGCGGCGCTCGACCTCCAGGTAAGCGGCTCGAAAAAGCTCCCGGACCTCGCGCCAGATTTCTCGGTCGAGATCCGTGGGTTGAGACAGCGTCCGCTGCCGGGTGATGGTGCGGAAGTCGCCGTGACGAAGTTTGAGGGTCACGGTCCGCGTCGCGAGTCCGCTGTCTCTCAACTGGGCCCCGACTCGGGCGGTTAAGAGACCGAGAATCCGTTCAAGCGGCTCTCGCTCTTTCATGTCTTGCGCCAGGGTCGTCTCGCGGCTCACCGATTTCTGCCATGCCTCCGCTCGTCCCCGCAGGGCGGTGCCCCCATGCCCGTGGGCGCGACGCTTGAGGCTCTTCGCCGCGTCCTTCCCGACGAGTTGTTCGAGATGGCTCCGACGCATTGCTTGAATCTGGGCCACGTCGGTGAGGCCGAGTCCGGTCAGCCTGTGGGCCGTCTTGGGTCCGATGCCGGGGATGGCCGAGAGCGCAAGCCCGGCCATAAAGCCCTCTTCCCACCCCGTGCGGACCTCGAGCAGGCCTCGGGGCTTAGCCATCCCCGAGGCGATCTTGGCGATCATTCGGTTGGGACCAATGCCGATGCTGGCATCGAGCCCGGTCGCGTGGTTGATGGCGTCACGGATACGTTCGGCGACGGGCAGGAGCGAGGTCGGGTACAAGCGGTCGGTGCCGGTGAAGTCGAGGTAGGCCTCGTCGAGCGAGGCCATGACGATCACCGGCGAGAACCGCTGTAACACATCACGGACCGCGCGAGACGCATGGCGATAATGGGCGAATTCACCCTGAAAGAAGGTGGCGGCCGGACACAGTCGGACCGCCTGGGCGATGGGCATCCCGGATCGAACACCGTACCGGCGTGCCCCGTAGGACGCGGACTGGACCACCCCGCGTTGGTCTCGGCGACCCCCGACTACGAGGAGGTCCAGGTCTCGGAGTGCTGGATGTTTCTGGCGGCAGACCTCGACGAAGAATGCATCGAGGTCCACATGGAGGATGCGCGTTGTCACGGCGTGTCGTCCAGGTCGTGGTCGTTGGCTACATCAAATGTATGGCCGTCGCCTTGATCGTGGCGAAGACCTGGCTGCCGGGCGCGATCCCCATTCCATCCACCGACGCGGTGGTGAGGGCGGCGACCAATCGGCGCCCCGCCTCGATATGCACGTAGGTCAGCGGGCCCATGCGCTCGACCGCGACAACCTCGCCGCGAAATTGATTGCGGGCGGAACTCGCCTGGGGGGTGTGGCTCAACGCGATGTCCTCCGGCTGAACCACGGCATGGGCCTGTCCCTCACGCTCGGCGATGGTGTCGAGCACGAGGTCGCTGCTCGTGAACCTGGCGGCGAATGTGCCAGCCCGCTCGCCGGCCGGTCCGGTTCGTGTCACCTGCCCCGGCAGGACGTTGGCCGCTCCGATGAATCGAGCGACGAATGGCGAATTCGGATGGCGGAACACCTCCTCCGGTCTTCCCTGCTGCACGATCTCGCCGAGGGCCATCACCGCGACCACATCTCCGAGCCGGAGGGCCTCATCGAAATCGTGGGTCACGTGGAGGATGGTGATCCCTTCCTGCTCGTGAATCCGCTCGAGTTCGCGCCGGATGCCTTCCCGGGTCGATGGATCGAGCGAGGCAAATGGCTCATCGAGCAGGAGGATGCTCGGACGCGGGGCCAGAGCCCGCGCGAGGGCGACCCGCTGGGCCTCGCCCCCGCTGAGGCGGCGGACACCCCGCTCCAGGAGGTCCGCGATCGCTAAGGCGTCGGCCACCTCGCGCACCCTGGCCCGCCGCTCAGACACCGACATCCGATGGCGATCGAGCCCATACCCGATGTTTTGACCCACAGTGAAGTGAGGAAAGAGGTGATACCGCTGGTACACCATCCCAAGCCCCCGCCGCTCGGGCGGGAGATAAGTGACCTCCTGCCCGCGCACGGTGATGCTGCCGGTGGACACCGGTGCCAATCCCGCTACCGCCTCGAGCAAGGTTGTCTTGCCGGATCCGCTTGGGCCGATCACCAGACCATATCCGCCCTCGGGCACGTCCAGGGTGATGTCCCGCAGGGTGAATTCTCCCAGCCGAAGCCCGACGCCCGCAAGACGAATCATCGCAGCTCCCGTCCTTCGAGGAGTCTGGCGGCTCCAAACACCAGGAGAGCGAGCACCAGCAGCAGCACCGCCGCCGGGATGGCCGCGTTCAGGCCGAACGAGGTGAACCGGTCGAAGATGTAGACGCTTGCCACCTTCGGGTTGTAGGTGATGATGACGATGGACCCGAACTCGCTCACCGCCCGCGCCCAGGCGAGGATCGCCCCGGCCAGGATGCCTCGCCCCGCGAGCGGCAGGGTGATGCGTCGGAAGGCACGCAGCGGGGTATCGCCGAGCGAGCGGGCGACGCGCTCGAGGCGGGGATCGACGGAAGCGAACGCCTCCCGAGCGCCGCTCACCAGGAGCGGTGCCGAGACGAAGAGCATCGCCGCAACGATGCCGGGCACATGGCTCACGAATTCCAGGCCGAGTTCGGCGAGCGGGGCCCCGAGGGGCGACCGGCGTCCCAGGAACAGGATCAGCGCCAGGCCGGCGACGGGGTGGGGAATCACCACCGGCAGGTCGACGATGCCTTGCAGCAGCCGGCGGCCGCGGAACTCACGACGGGCCAGCAGATACGCCAGCGGGATGCCGAGCACGAGCGCAATGGCCGTGGCGACGGTTGCGGTGGCCACCGTGAGCAGAATCGACTGGGAGAATTCCGGATCCCTAAGCGCCTCGGCGAGGCTGGCAGGCGATGCCTTGAAGAGGAGCCTCAGGAGTGGACCGACGATAAACAGCACCAGCACGGCGCCGAGCCCAGCCAGGAGGATTTGGATCCACGGAGCCGGCTTGGTCATCCCCGCTCCCCGACGCCGCTCGGGCCTTTCTCCTGGGGCGAGGAGCCCGGGAGCTGGAGCAGCACCTTGAGAATTCGGGGTGTGTGGGTAAGACTCACCGGACCCTCCCGCGCGTGCGAGATGACGGCCTTCCTCCCTGACGGAGATAGAACATGGAGCTCAACACCGCAATGCAAGACGCCCTCAACGAGCAGATTCAAAAGGAGTTCGAGTCGGCGTACCTCTACCTCTCGATGGCGGCCTACTTCGGATCCAAGAACTTGCCGGGATTTGCACAGTGGATGCGGATCCAGGCGCAGGAAGAAGTCACCCACGCGATGAAACTGTTCGACTTCGTGCAAGACCGAAATGGGCGTGTGATCTTACACGCGTTGGGGCAGCCGCGAGCCGATTTTGAGTCGGCCCAGGATGTGTTCGAAACGGCCGCGGCCCACGAGCGCGACGTGACGACACGTATTCACACGCTCTACGCGAGAGCCGTCAAGGACTCCGACTACGCCAGCCTTGCTCTGCTCCAGTGGTTCATCACGGAGCAGGTCGAGGAAGAGCGCGCCGCTGGCGATATCGTCGAAACGCTTCGGCGCATTGGCGACAGCGCTCCAGGGCTCTTCATGCTGGACAAGGAGCTCGGGAAGCGTGGCGCCGCGGAGGCGTAGTGCGCATGAATACGGCATGAGCCGACTGACGATCCGGCACGCCACGGCGTCAGACACGGCCTCGTTTCTCGATCTCGTCGATCAGCTCGCGGCATATGAAAAGCTCCCTCCCCCGGATGCCGCTGCGCGGAACCGGCTGGTGACAGATGCGTTCGGTCCTGACCCGCGCTTCGACGTGATGTTGGGCTGGTTGGACGGGGAGGCCGTGGGCTATGCGTTGTATTTCGAGAGCTACAGCTCCTTCTTGGCCCGGCCTACGCTCTACCTGGAAGACCTGTTCGTGGTCCCCGCCGCCCGCGGCCAGCGTGTCGGATCCGCTTTGTTCCGTCGAGTTGCCGGTGAGGCTGTGGCTCGCGGCTGCGGGCGGATGGAATGGGCGGTCCTCACCTGGAACCAGCTGGCCATCGACTTCTACCGCCGGCTCGACGCCGAAGCGCTCGATGGGTGGCGCACCTATCGGCTGAGCGGGGCACAGCTCGTGGCGTGTGCCTCATCGGCTGGCCCCTCCTCCAGCCCCGGCTCGTGACCTCCGTCCCCCTCGCCGGGCCAGTGGTGGTGCTCGTCGAACCACAAGACATCGTGAACATCGCGAGTGTGGTCCGCATAGCCAAGAATTTCGCCATCGAGGGGATCCGGTTGGTCAATCCCCTGGTGTACGACCCGTACCGCATCGAGGGCATCGCGCACAACACGGCGGACGTGCTCGAGCGGGTGACCGTCCACGACTCCTTGGAAGAGGCTGTCGGAGATTGTGTGCATGCCGTGGCCCTCACGGCCCGCGAGCGCGCCGCGAAGCGCCGGACCCTCGACCCGCGGGCTGCCGCGCTCGAACTGACCGAGCGCCGCGACCAGGGACCCGTGGCCATTGTCGCCGGCCGCGAGGACAAGGGACTCACGAATTCCGAACTCGATCACTGCAGCTGCCTGGCGGTGATTCCGACCGATCCGTCGTACCGGTCGCTCAACCTGGCGCAGGCCATCGCCATCCAGAGTTATGAGGTGTGGGTGTGCCGGATTGGGGGGAAGCCGGACCGGAAGCCGCCACGCAAGGCTGCGGAACCAGCCACGGCCGGACAGATGCAGCACGTCTTCGGCGACTGGGAACGCGCCTTGATGGCCATCGATTTCTTCAAGACCCGCCAGCCCGAGGCGGTCATGCGCTCCCTGCGCGAGCTGCTCTATCGGGCGCGGCTTGACGGGCGGGAGGCCTCCCTGATCCGGGCCATGGGGATCGAAGTGCGCCGGTATCTCGAC
>JBFGLJ010000054.1:0-15330 GCA_041576235.1 Gemmatimonadales bacterium
GGCCGCCAAGAAGAAGCCGACGAAGCGCAAGGCCGCCAAGAAGAAGGTGAAGCGGAAGAAGACCGCCAAGCGGCGGAAGCCAGCCAAGAAGGCCAAGAAGCGCACCACCCGACGCGCCAAGAAGAAGAAGTAAGCGCCACTCGTCCCGCAAGGCGCCTCGCGTCCCGTGGGGCGCCTTCGCATATCACGCTCCCAGACCGCCGGACTGCCGTGGGAGACGCAGCCTCGAGGGGGTTCATGCGACGACTGACCACCGTTCTCCTGGTTCTCACCGCCTGCACCACGCCTCCGCCCGAATCGCCGGCCGCGCTCGATGCGGGGACCCTCACCCTCCAGCTGGCCCAGCAGTTCCAGGTCTCAGCCGCGGCATGGAACGAGGGCGACCTCGATGGGTTCATGGCCGACTACGCACCGGATTCGACAACCACCTACGTTGGGGGGAGTGGCCAACTCATCCGCGGTGTCGACCAGATCCGTGAGCGCTACGCCCCGGCGTTCGCGCCGGGCGCGACGCGTGATAGTCTTCGCTTCGAAGCATTTCTGATCCGGCCGCTCAGCAGCACAGTCATTCTTGTCTCGGCCCGCTATGTCCTGTACCGTAGGCGCACGACCACCGCCAGTGGACCGTTTACCTTGATCATGGAACAGCGTCCAGATGGATGGAAAATCATTCATGACCATTCGTCCAGTGACCAAGATTAGTCTGGTCGTAGCGGCGTGCGTCGCCCTTCCCCTCATGGGATGCGAGCGCCCCCCAGGCGACGCCCACTACGCCTTGGTCGGC
This sequence comes from Gemmatimonadales bacterium, assembly GCA_041576235.1. Lineage (GTDB taxonomy): Bacteria > Gemmatimonadota > Gemmatimonadetes > Gemmatimonadales > GWC2-71-9 > JABDII01. The sequence continues at coordinate 785 of JBFGLJ010000054.1, forward strand.
GGAACGGTCATCGATGGTACGGGCCAACCGCCGATCGCCGACGGAATCGTGATCGTGCGAGGACAGCACATCGAGACCGTCGGCGCACGCGCGGCGGTGGTGCTGCCGGAGGGCATTCGGCAAATCGATGTGTCCGGGCGTTGGGTGCTCCCGGGTTTCATCGACGCCCACGCGCACGCCGCCCGCTGGACCCTGCCGCGCTATCTGGCCTATGGCGTGACGGCCATCCGAGACATGCACGGGGACCAAGCGGCCATCCTGTCCCTCGCGGAGCAGGCCAACCTCAATGCGTTCCATAGTCCGCGGTTCTACGTCGCCGGCGCGATGATTGACGGCGTCCCGGCCGCGCGACCTGGAGCGCTCGAGGTCTCGAGCCCGATCGAAGGGCGGCGCGCCGTGGATCAGTTGTCATTGGCCGGTGTCGATCTCGTCAAGACCTTCACCCTCGTCCCGCCGGACGTCCTCGCCGCGGTGGTGAACGAGGCCCGCTCCTTCCAGCTCCCCGTGGCGGCGCACCTCGGCCTGACCGATGCCCGCGACGCCGCGCGCCTTGGCGTGGCGTCGATCGAACACCTGAGCGGCATTGCCGAGGCGGCAAGTGCCAACGCCGCTCCGTTGATGGCGGCCCATCGGCGCGGCTATTGGGCAGGATGGACCGTCGCCGAGCGCAGCTGGTCCCGGCTGCGGCCGGCGGCGCTCAAGCGCGTGGCCGAGGATCTGGCCGATGCGGGCGTCATCCTGGTCCCGACACTCATCGTGCACGACGTGTACGGGCGCTTGGGCGATCCCGGACTCACCACCTCGGCCGACCTCGCGATCGTACCCGATTCGGTGCGGGCCACATGGACAGTGTCCGATCTGATTGCGGCCTCGGGGTGGAACAGCGGCGTCATGGCGACAACCCGGTTGGCGCGGCAAGCCCAGAATCGATTCCTGCGCGATTTCGTCGCGGCGGGAGGCCGGGTCGCGGTCGGTTCCAACGCCGCCCAGCAGCTCTTTCCCCCCGGCTTGGGTCTGCACACCGAGATCGAGCTCTTGGTGGCCGCGGGCCTCTCGCCCAGCGAGGCCTTGGTGGCGGCCACCGCCAACGGCGCCTTGCTCACAGGGGAAGACTCTCTCGGCACCATCCGCTCGGGGCGGGTCGCCGACTTGGTCATCCTGGAACGGGATCCCCTGAGCGACATCCGAAACACCCGGTCGGTCGAACGCATCATCTTACGGGGCAACGTCTTGAAGGCCGATTCCATCCGAGCCTCCTGGTAGCCTCTCTCCCCTCGATGGCGCCCCGGTCCTATGACCGGTATATATGTAAGGTCACGATGAATCCCCCGGGCCCCCTGGGCGGCCGCCGGCCGACCCAACCCGGGCCCAGCCCCGCCTGATTCGAGGCGGCGTCGGTTACCACAACCACCCCAGACGGGGGGCGGCAGGTTTCTGAGCGAACCTGCGCCGTACGGTAGCTGCGCCCCTCATCCGGCGGCGGCGGTTCAACTGCCGGAGACGGCTAGGTGGTTTCTATGACCCACGCCGGGGGGGGTCGCACCCTCAATGGCGCCATCGATCGTATCGAGGCGCATTTCACGTCCCGACACACCCGCGCGGCGCTGCTCGCGCGGCAAGCCCTGGGCAAGGTGCAGCCTGAAGACCGGGCCGTGCGGGAGCGGTTGGTGCAAGAGATGCGCGCAGAGACGCGTATCGATGGCAGTGTTGGGGGTGCCCCGTTGCCGACGATCTGGCGCGCCATCGAGCTCATGGACCTGGGGCACGGGGGCGATCAGGTCGGCACCATCCGCGTGCTGGGCTGGGTGCTGAACCTCCAAGACAAGCCCGGAAACTACGCCGAAGGATGCACACCCACTCGGCACCAGCGTGGGACCTGCGAGCATTACCTGGGGGGGTTCTTCTCCCCCGGCCCACCCAACAAGCGCGTGACCCCCATTACGCTGCCGCACGGTTCCGCCGTGCGGAAGGAACGGGCCGCGCGCTTCATGATCAGCTGCCTGGCCCTGCGTGCCGTTCTGCGTGGGGGACAAGAAAAGCGCGCCCCGGTGGTGCGGCATCTCGAGAGTCTGGTCGGTCTGCAAGAGCGGTGGGGAGAGTGGGGCGGGTTCCTGGCGCCCGACATGGTCACGGCGGCACTCCACGCCTTGGCCTTGGCTCCGCCGCCGTTCCGCTCGATCCTTCCACGGGCGGCCGCGTACGTGGTCGAGAATCAATCCGCCGACGGGACCTGGGAGGGAGCCAACCTCTTCCAAGCCGTCGCGGCGCTGGCCGCAGCAGGCACCCCGGAAGCCCGCCTCGGCATGCGCCGGGCCGTTCCGGCGTTGCTCAGCCGCCAACGGCGAGACGGCACCTTTGGGACGGTGGCCCGCGACGAACGCGCCCTGATCGGGTTGCGGGCCCTGGTGCTGGTCAGGCGGGAGATGGAAGAGCAGCCCGCGCACGCCGGCTAGCCAGCGCCTCGAGCCTCATCCCCCGGGCGGGCCCAAGGCCCGAGCGACCCACCACACGCCAACTCCCGCAGCGACGAGACCCACTGCCACCCCGGCCCGCCGGCCGTACGCAACGGTTCCCGTCCGATGATGCCGAAAGGCGGCTGAGGCCAGAAGGGCGAAGGCCACCATGCCCGCCGTCACCCCGGCGCCAAAGGCCGCGAGGTACGCCAATCCGGTCCACCATCGATCGATCAGCGTGACCGGCACCAACGCGATGGCGGAACTCGTGCCCGCCAGTCCATGCGCCGCCCCCACCAACGCCAACCCCGGACCGTGGCGATGGCGTCGGGTGACTCGCTTGAGGTGGGAGTGGGAGTGGAGGTGCTGGTGCGGTCGCTCTCCGGCGCGGTGGCTGTGAACGTGGAGGTGGTCGCCGTGTTCCTCCGGGCGGTGAACGTGTAACTTGCGGGCACGCGCGACCGCCCACACCCCAATCCCGATGAGCATCGCACCAACGAGGAACTCGCCCCAGGCATCATACCGTTCCGGCCATCTGAGACCCGTCGCCAGGAGCACCCCTCCAACGATGAAGACTGCCAGGCCGTGCCCCACCCCCCATCGCGTGCCAAACCCCAGCGCCGAGCGCAGCCCTGGCCGTTCGGCGAGGAACGACGACACGGCGACCATGTGGTCCACTTCAAGGGCATGAACGCAGCCGAGTAATGTCGCCGTGGCGAGCGGAAGCCATTCACTGATCACGACACCCCAGCCAAGCGAGGACATATGGAAGCGACCCCGCAAGATAAGCGGCCACAGATCCGCCTGACGACACTCTCTCACGGCGCGGGTTGAGCCTGTAAGCTCGGCGAAGCCGACCTCGCGCAGGTTCTGCGCTTTCTCCCGGCCGTGGCCGATCCACGGGTCCTGGTAGACGCCGCATCTCGGGATGACGCGGCGGTCTTTCGGCTGTCCGCCGAGCGCGCCTTGGTCGCCAGCACCGATTTCTTTACGCCGATCGTGGACGATCCGGCAACCTGGGGGGCCATCGCCGCGGCCAACGCCCTGAGCGATCTGTACGCCATGGGGGCGACACCCCTCTTTGCGTTGGACCTCGTCGGGTGGCCGCGCGAAACCCTGCCCTTGGACATGCTGGGCGAGGTGATCCGGGGCGCAACGGCGATTGCCACGGCGGCCGGCTGCCCGATTCTCGGCGGGCATTCGATCGACGATCCGGAGCCCAAGTTCGGCCTGGTGGTCCTGGGCGAGGCCCACCCGGACGAGCTGCTGACGAACGCCGGCGCGAACCCAGGCGACGCCATCATTCTCACCAAGGCCATCGGCACGGGGATCCTCACGACCGCGCTCAAGCGGCAGTTGGTCGAGGAGTCGGACATCGTCGACGCCATCCGCTCCATGACCGAACTCAACGCCGGCGCCGCCCGCGTCGCCCTGGCGCATGGGGTCAAGGCCGCCACCGACGTCACGGGGTTCGGGCTGGCGGCTCACCTCATTCACATCCTGGAACCCAGTGGAGTCGCCGCCCACGTGGGATTCGCCCAGATCCCCCTGTTCGAGGGCGTCCTCGATCTGGCGGCGCAAGACGCCGTCCCCGGCGGAACCCGACGGAACCTCGCCGCGGCCACCCAGGTGACGTGGGATCCCGGTTTATCCGACGCCGAGCGCCTGGTGTGTGTCGATGCCCAGACCTCGGGCGGGCTGCTGCTCATTGTGCCCGAGGCGCGCGCGGCCGACGTGCTCGCCGGTCTCCGGCGGGAGGGTGTGCCGGTCCAGGCCGTCATCGGCCGCATCATCGACGGGGAACCCGGCACGCTCACGGTCGACCGAAGCCTGTGAACGATATGCGCTGGACACCAGCCAGGTACGATGAATTAGAATCCGCTGCACGCCAGCACCAGCGGGTGGCGATCGTCCGTCATGGTCAGGAGGTGGTGGTGGTGGCCATGGGCCTCACCACGGTAGAGCGAAGCGAGGCCTTGGTGTGCAGGATTCCCATGACCGGGGAGGACCTGATCTTTCCACTGCACGAGATCGAAGCGTTCCAAGTGGTGGAGGGCTAGCCGTTGGCCAGCAAGAAGACCGCATCGACACCACCGGGTCCCATCGCTATTGTGCACCTCGACGAGAGTTGTCTTGGCAATGGCCGCGACGGGCAAACGCCTGGCGGCGCCGGGGGCCTGATCGAGGTTCGGACGTCCGACGGGATTCATCGCCGCGACTTCTACGTCCACGCGCCTGATACCACCAACAATCGCATGGCGTTGGCCGGCGCGATCGCGGTGTTGCAGCTGCTCGCGCGCAAGGGACAGCGTCTTGGCGTCTTGATGATTTCCGATTCCGAGTATCTCGTGAAGGGCATGCGGGAGTGGGTGCCGCAATGGATGGCCCGTAACTGGCGCCGGAAGGGCGGCGCCATCGAGAACCTGCCGCTGTGGCGGGCGTTAGTCGGCTCGGCGCAGCAGCACGACGTGCAATGGACCTGGGTGCGTGGCCATCAGGGACACGTCAAGAACGAATACGCCAATGACTTAGCCATGGCCGCCGCACGATCGCAGCGGACATCCGCGGGAGCGGAGCCGTCGGCGTTCCTCGAGTGGCTCGAGACCAAGCACTCGCGCGGACAGTTCGTGGGGTATGATCCCGACGCCGCCTTCGCTCTCCTCGAAACCCGAGTTGCGAGCGGCGACCCGATTCCGTTGGCCGCGACCCCCGCCCCCACCGATCAATGACCGACCTCGAGCGGCTGTTTCGGATGGTCGTCACGCGATTGTTGGCGCAGGACCCAGCCCGCCTGTCGATTCCATTCCCGGTGCGCGAGCTCACCGGCGACCTCGTGCCATACCGAGAAGCCCGCCCCGCGCTCGGGCTCGACTGCAGCGAAGACTATGAGATGCTCGTCCTCAGGCTGTGCGCAGGGGTCGAACAGTTGGCCCAGGTCGTGGATCACGACACGCTGGCGCTCTTCGAACGCCAGATTCAGAGTACGCATCCGGATCTGGATGTCCTCGCGGCGAACGGTCAAGCCGAGGTCGCGCTCTATCCGCCGGCGGTGGCGCGGGCGCTCGGTTCCGAGCCCATCGAGTCGTATGCTCCCGAGCCGGCCGACGATCCTGCGGATGCTGACCTCGATCGACACGCCGAGCCGGAGCCCCCTGCCGTTCCCACCGCACCTCCCGTCGACCCGCCGATCGAGGAGCGCGAAGGGATGGAGGTCCCGCACGCCGCGGCGACGGAGGCGCCGGCGCCAGAGGCGCGCTGCGTCTTCTGCGGCGGTGAGCTGCCGGCCGACCGTGCGGTCAAGTTCTGCCCGCATTGCGGCCAGAGCCAAACCGAATTGCAATGCCCGGGGTGCGGATCGGAACTCGAACTCGGCTGGCGGCACTGCATTGCTTGCGGGCGGGCCGCACCCGAACCCTAGCCGCCGCGCCAATGCCTCAGTACACGATCGCGGTGATTCCTGGCGACGGGATTGGCCCCGAGGTCATGGATGCCGCCTTGCCCGTCATCATGGCGGCCGCCGGACGCGATGGGGTGGACCTTCAAACCGAGCATTTCCCCTTCGGCGCGTCTCACCACCTCGCGACCGGGGACACCCTACCCGAAGCCGCCTTCACCCGGCTGCGGGACGAGTTCGACGCCATCCTCGTCGGGGCCCTGGGCGATCCACGCGTGCCCGACAACCTGCACGCCCGCGATATTCTGCTCGGCCTCCGCTTCCGGTTGGATCTCTACATCAATTTCCGTCCCATCCGCCTCCTCAACCCCGGCCTCACCCCACTCAAGGGATCGCCGAGGATCGATTTCGCCATCTTCCGCGAGAACACCGAAGGCCAGTACGTGGGGCGGGGCCGCACCTCGCAGCTCGGCACCCCGGACGAAGCCTACGTCTCGGAGGAAATCGGCACCCGCCGGGGGGTCGCTCGGATCGTCGAGGCGGCGTTTGCCTGGGCGGCCGCCCACGGAAGGAATCGGGTCACCCTGTGTGACAAGGCCAACGCCATCCCATTTCAGAGACTGTGGGCAGACGTCTTCGAGAACATCGGTGCGCGCTACCCCGGCCTCGAGCGGGAGCACCGGTATGTCGACGCCCTGGCGCTGGAACTCGTCCGCGACCCCAGCCGGTTCCAGGTCGTGGTGACCAACAACTTGTACGGGGACATCCTCTCCGACCTCGGCGCCGGCTTGATCGGGGGCCTCGGGCTCGCGCCCAGCGCCAATCTCCACCCCAAGACTGGAGGCCTCTTCGAACCGGTCCACGGGTCGGCCCCGCCACTCGCGGGGCAGGGCGTCGCCAATCCCATGGCGATGATCCTGACGGGGGCCCTCATGTTGGAGTCGCTCGGTCACCCGCAGCCGGCGGCGGCTCTGGAAGACGCCGTGCGGCGCGTCCTCGCGTCCGGGCCCAGGACGGCTGACCTCGGTGGGAGCGGGTCGACGATCGACGTGGCCGGCGCCGTCCGGGATGCCTTGAGCTGACGATCAGGCGGGCGCCTGGGAACTCGCTTGAGACCGGCCCTGGGTCGGGGCATATTTCACGGCTCGCTTGATCCAGCATTCTGAGAATGGAGCCGGTACGTCATGAAGACCCAGGGACAGCGTGCGGATGTGGTTTTCCTGTCGGGCGTTCGCACAGGGTTTGGCGGGTTCGGCGGGACCCTCAAGGATTTCTCAGCCACACAACTCGGCGCAATCGCGGCGGAACAGGCGCTTTGCCGGGCCGGCGTCGAGCCATCGACCATCGATCACGTGGTGTTTGGAAACGCGCTCCAGACCTCCGCCGATGCCATATACCTCGCCCGGCATGTCGGCCTCAACGCCGGCCTCCCCATAGAGACCCCCGCGGTCACCGTGAACCGACTGTGTGGGTCGGGATTCGAATCCATCATTCAGGGAGCGCAACGGATCCTGCTCGGTGAGTCGTCCATGGTCCTGGCGGGCGGTGCCGAGTCGATGAGCCAGGCGCCCCATGTGGTGCGGGGGGCTCGGTGGGGGCTCCGCCTCGGGCCGGGCGCCCCGCTCGAGGACCTGTTGTGGGAGGCGCTCACGGACCCCCAGTGCGGGTTCTCCATGGCCGAGACCGCGGAGAACCTGGCCGAGAAGCATCGGATCGCCCGCACGGATGTCGACGCCTATGCGCTCAGGAGTCAGCAGGCGGCCAAGGCCGCCTGGGACGCCGGGCATTACCGGGACGAGGTGATCCCGGTGGGGATCAAGAACCGCAAGACCAAGACGGTCGACGACTGGGCGCAGGACGAACACATCCGGCCCTCGACCACGGCCGAGGCCTTGGCCAAACTCCCGCCCTACTTCAAGAAGGACGGGGTCGTGACGGCGGGCAACGCGTCCGGTATATGCGATGGGGCTGCGGCCGTGGTGATTGCGCACGAAGACGCCGCGTCGGCCCACGGGCTCAAGCCATTGGGCCGCCTGGTCGCATGGGCGGTGGCCGGTGTCGAGCCCAAGTACATGGGAATTGGGCCGGTGCCCGCCGCCCGAAAGGCGTTGGCGAAGGCTGGCATGACGCTCGATCAGATGGACTTGGTCGAGGTGAACGAAGCGTTCTCCGCCCAGTATTTGGCGGTAGAACGGGAACTGGGGCTCGATAGGGACCGGACCAACGTCGATGGCGGGGCCATCGCGATCGGCCACCCGCTCGCCGCAACGGGAACGCGGATTACCCTGCATCTCTTGCACGCGCTCCGGCGTGGCAACAAACAATTTGCGCTCGGGAGCGCCTGCATCGGCGGTGGACAGGGTGCGGCGGTGATTGTCGAAGCGTTCCCCGCGTAACGACACAGGGGTCATCATGGAACTACTCATCGCGGCCGCTGTGGGGCTGACCTACATCGCGGCGAGTTTGCGCGTGCTCCGCCAGTACGAGCGGGGAGTGGTGTTCTTTCTCGGGAAATACATCGCGACCAAAGGCCCGGGACTCATTTTTCTCCCGGCCGGATTCGCCACGCAGAAACGGGTCTCGCTGCGCATTATGGCGCTGGACATCCCGCCGCAAGATGTCATTACCCGAGACAACGTGTCGGTCAAAGTGAACGCCGTGCTCTACATGCGCGTGATCGACCCGTCCAGGGCCATCATCGACATCGAAGACTATCTCTACGCGTGTAGCCAGCTGGCCCAGACCACGCTCCGGGCGGTGCTGGGCGAGGCGGAACTCGATGAGCTGTTGGCCGACCGCGAAAAGATCAACGGCATCCTCAAGAAGATCATCGACGAACGAACCGATCCGTGGGGCATCGAGGTGTCGGCGGTGGAGGTCAAGGATGTTGACCTTCCCGAGTCGATGAAGCGCGCGATGGCCCGGCAAGCCGAGGCGGAGCGCGAACGGCGCGCCAAGGTGATCGCGGCGCAGGGCGAGCTTCAAGCTTCAAACACGCTCGCCCAGGCGGCGGAAACGCTGGCACGGGAGCCCCTCTCCATCCAACTCCGTTACCTACAAACGGTCACCGAAATCGCGGCAGAGAACAACTCCACGACGATCTTCCCGATCCCGATCGACCTGATCAAGCCGTTCATGCAAGGCGGGCTTGGCGGCAAGAGCGGGGCCGCCCACCAGCAGGCCGTCGGCGCGGGCGAGACGGCGAGCGCTCTCCCGGGGGCCAATCCGCTCAGCATGTTGCCCCAGGTAAAGCCAGAGGAGACCAAGGCTCCCAAGAAGGACTAGCATGTCGGACCTTGTTCCCGCTCCCCCTCCCGCCCGACGGATCGACCGCGCAGGGCTCGAGCGCATCATCCAACGAGCCGCCGAACTGCAGACCGGCGAGCGTCAGGTCGGCGAGAGCCTGACCCCGACCGAGGTGCTGCAACTCGGCAAAGAAGTTGGAATCCCGGACCGGTTCCTTCAACAGGCCATGCTCGAGGAGCAGGCGCGCAAGCCCGTGGCGGCGGTCTCCGGCCCATGGAATCGCCTGGCCGGCCCGGTCGTGGTTTCCGCAGAGCGAGTCGTCCGCGGGACTCCAGAGACCCTGGCCAAGGTGCTCACGCACTGGATGGAACACAACGAGCTGCTCACCGTCCAGCGGCAGCAGGCTGGATGGATCACCTGGGAACCGATCAGTGGGTTCCAAGCGGCCATGCGACGATCGACCGCGGCCCTCGGCGGCGGAAAGCGGCCGTTCATGCTCTCCAAAGCCTCCGTGGTATCTGCCACCATCACCGGCCTCGAAGAGGGGTACTGCCACGTCGTCCTCGAGGCCAACCTCCAGCACGAGCGCGGCATACGCGCCGTGTTTGGAACCGCCCTCGCAACCGTTGGCGTGGCTGGCACGGCCCTTCTCACGGCCGTTGGCGCCATTTGGGCGGTCACTCCGCTGCCATTGTTGGTCTTCATGGCCGCGGGCTACGCCACCGTCCGGAGTTATCGACCTATCGCCGAGCGCTCGCAGCTCGGACTCGAACGCGCCCTGGACCACCTGGAACGCGGCGAAGTCAAGCCGGCCCACCGCATTCCCGAAGGCGGGCATCGGGTGTGGCAAGTGCTGGCCCAAGAGGTCCGGAAGGCGCTCAACCCATAACGCGACGAGACGACACATGCCGGAAATCAAGAAAGTGGGCGTCCTGGGCTGTGGCCTCATGGGCAGCGGGATTGCCCAGGTGACGGCCGCCGCGGGCTATACAACCATCGTGCGGGAAATCGCCGATCCGCCGCTCGAGCGCGGCAAGGCTGGCATCACCAAATCGCTCGACAAGTTTGTCGAGAAGGGCAAGCTCCCACAGGAGGATCGCGATGCGACCCTCGGACGTTTGTCCTTCGTGACCGACCTGGCACAATTGCGGGAATGCGACATCGTCATCGAGGCGGTGACCGAGGATCTCGAGATCAAGAACGGAATGTGGAAAGAACTGGACGCCCTGTGTCCACCACACACCATCTTTGCGTCCAATACCTCGAGCCTGACCATCGCCGCTATGGCCGCCGCCACGCGACGGCCCGATCACTTTGTCGGACTCCACTTCTTCAACCCCGTGCCGCTCATGAAGCTGGTCGAGGTCGTGCGGACCGTCACCACCTCGACGGGCACCTTTGAGAAGGCATTCCGGTTTGCCAAGAGCCTCGGCAAGGAACCGGTCGCGGCCAAGGACACGTCGGGCTTCATCGTCAACTTGCTCCTCGTACCGTATTTACTAGACGCCATTCGAGCTCTGGAGCGGGGGGTGGCGTCGACGGTGGATATCGACAACGGCATGAAACTCGGATGCGGACACCCGATGGGGCCGCTCACGCTCTTGGATTTCGTGGGGAATGATACGACCTACAAGATCGCCGAGATCATGTTCGAGGAATACCGAGAACCACGGTACGCCCCTCCGCCACTCCTCAAGCGAATGGTGTTGGCTGGCATGCTGGGACGAAAGAACGGCATGGGGTTCTACGATTACTCGGTTACCCCGCCGACCCCCGTCGATCTCGGCCTCTAACTGCCAGCCTTCCTCATACGGAGAATCCATGCTCATGCTCGACGGCGCCGGTGCCACGACCTTTCTGGGCTTCGATTTTGTCCGGCTCCACGCCATGCTCAACGACTTACCGGCAGCGCTCCTGCTGGCCGCCGTCGTCTTCGAAGCGCTTTACATCTTCACCAAGAAGGACGGCCTTCGCTACGCATCCTTTTGGACGCTCATGGCCGGGATCCTCGGCGCCGGCGCGGCCACCTGGGCCGGCCTCCAGGCGGAAGGCGCGATCGAGCATGGGACCGCCATTCACGAGATAATGGAACGGCATGAGCGGCTGGCCTTCATCACAGTTGGGGTGTTCGCGGTGGTGGCGGCCTGGCGATTGTGGCGCGAGCGCAAGATGTCGATGGGCGAGCGGCAGATCGCGCTGGTCATGACCCTCGTCGGGACCGGCTTACTCTATACCACCGGAAAGCTCGGCGGCCAGCTGGTGTTCGATCATGCCGCGGGCATTCCTCTGGAGGTGATGGAGCGCGAGATGAAGAATCGGGCAGCGGGGCATGAGCACGCCCCGGGTGAAGAGCACGAGCACCCCGAGACGGCGCCTGACACGGCCCAAGCCGGGGGCATCGATTCGAGCGCTGGGGATCACGACCACGCTCCCGGCACACCCGAGCACAAGCACTGATGCGCTGGTTGGCCGTGGCGATCGGAGGCGGCTTCGCCCTTGGCTGCAACCCATACACCAGCCGTCCCCCCATCGAGCCTCTCCTGGGGGCCCTGGCCATCCAGGTCGACCGCGATGTTCCGACCGCCACCGCGGATCTTCTCGAGGCCCTCGAGGCCGACTCCATCCCGATCAGGGTGGTCTCGGTTCGCGATGGCTACCTCGAGAGCCCCTGGTTCGACAGCGCGAGCGGCAAGCCCACGCCCCAGCGCCCCCTTGGCCCGGATCGGGTCCGGGTTCGGGCGTGGATCGATCCCGGGCAACCCGGGCACTCCCGCATCACCGTCGAGATCACCTACCGTCCGTGGGCCGATCCGTCCCTGCCCGAGCGCGAATTAGACCAGTTGGCCCCCCTGGACCACCCAACCATGCAACGGATGCAGGCGGTCTTGGCCGGGCTCGAAGGCCTCCGTGGCGGGCCGTCTCCACAATGACCACGTTCGATGTGCTGGTCGTGGGGGCGGGTCCGGCGGGATCGCTTGCGGCACTACACCTCGCGCGCGGGGGCCGGTCGGTCGCGTTGGTCGACAAGCACCGCTTCCCGCGGAACAAGGTCTGCGGCGACGCCCTGATCGCCGACAGCCTGGCCGTGCTCGCGGCCAGCGGGATCGAGGACCGAGTACGCGCCGCGGGACTCACCGTCAACAGCGTCCGCATCTACAGTCCCTCGCAAATCGAGGTCGACTTGCCCGGGGAGTTCATTACCCTCCGGCGTGACCGGTTGGACACCGTGCTGGCCGACGCGGCCGTCTCGAGTGGTGCCACCTTCATGACCACCGAGGTGCAGCGTCTCGATCTGGGCGCCACGCACGTGAGTGCGCACGCACGCGACGGCAAGCGGCTCACCGCCCGGTTTGTCATTCTTGCTACCGGTGCCGATACCAGACTTGCGGAAGGATGCGGTCTGGCCGTGCACCAGCAGCCGAGCGCGACCGCCGGGCGGTGCTATGTGACGTCCGATCTGGTGCTCGACCGCCTGGTGGTGAGTTTCGATCGGTCCATCCTGCCGGGGTACGGCTGGATCTTCCCCATGGAGGGCGGGGTGTTCAATGTGGGCTGTGGGGTGTTCTACAACCGTCGGGCGGCTCGGCAGACTAATCTGAGGGCGATGTTCGACGTGTTCGTCGAGAAATTCCCACCGGCGCGGGCGCTCCTGGCCCAGGGCACGCGGCAGACCGCCCTCAAGGGCGCCCGGCTCAGGTGCGGTCTCGCCAGTGTCAGCCCCGCACCGAATGGCGGTGGACGGGTGGTGGCCATCGGCGAGACGATCGGAACCACGTTTCCCTTTACCGGCGAGGGGATCGGCAAGGCCATGGAGACGGGCGTGCTTGCGGCGGACCACATCGACCGAGCCCTCGCGTCGGGAACCACGGAGCCACTCAGGCAGCTCTCGGAGGCGATTCTCACGAGACTCAAGCCCCGGTACCGGGGCTATGAACTCGCTCAGCGTTGGTTGGCTCGAGCGTGGATCAGCGATTTCTTGGCCCGACGGATTCGGTCGAGCGAGGCCCTCCAGGTGGCGGCCGCGGGAATCCTCAACGAAACCGTCGACCCCATCCGGCTCTTCTCGGCCCGCGGTTTGGTGACGGCCCTTGTCCCTCCCAGATAGCGCTGCGCCCGCGGCCTCGGTCGATCCCGCGCGACCCATGCCGGGTGCGGAAGCCGTATCATCGGGGCGGACCTTCTGCACGGCGATGCTGCCCAAGGTGTCTCGCACGTTCGCGCTGGGCATTCGTCTTCTTCCATCCCCGCTGTCCTACAGGGTGACGGTTGCGTATCTGCTGTGCCGGATCGCCGATACGGTCGAGGACGCCACGAGCCTGTCCGTGCCGGCCAAACGTGAGTTGCTGCAGCAGTACGCGTCGTCTCTCGAGGAGGGGGAGGGGGAGGGGAACGCCGATCCATCGGCCGATGTTCTCCGGGCAGCCTTCGCGAACGGGACCACCCATGAGGACGTGCTGGCGGCGCACGCCGGTCACGTGCTCGGCGAGTTCCGACGCCTCCCCAGTCGCGATCAGGCGGCCATCCGTCCGTGGGTTCAGGAGATGTGCACCGGAATGGCCGAATTCGCTCGACCGGGAACGGATGCCAACCACGACATGCCGGATGGGACGCTGGACACGCTCGGGAACCTGGAAGAACTCGATCGCTACTGCTACTATGTCGCGGGCACCGTTGGGCATATGCTCACGGCGCTCTTTCGCCTCCACGACCCCAGCGCCACCAGCGAGCGATACCGCTCTCTCACCGGATTAGCGACCAGCTTCGGGCTCGGGCTTCAACTGACCAACATCATCAAGGACGTTGCGGACGATCATCACCGCGGGTGGAGCTTCGTGCCACGGGATCTCTGCGAGCAGGCGGGCATTCCCCCTGAGCGTCTGTTCGATGCCCGCTACCGTCCCCAAGCCCGGCGGGTCATGGATGCCCTGATCGCCCACGCGCGCCAGCACCTCGATGATTCCCTCGACTACTGCACCCGTCTGGCGCGGACCCAGTACCGCGTCCGCGTGTTTTGCCTCACGTCGCTCTACTTCGCGGTGCGCACCTTGCGCCGCGCGGCGACCGACCACCGGCTCCTGGATCCGCAGCACAAGCTGAAGATCACCCGCGGCGAGGTGTATCGGACCGTGGCGACTACCCATGCCGTGGCGCCCAGCAATGCCTTGATTCGAGCCTATTACCGAAGCCTCGGCTGACGGCCGCCGGCATGGCTCCTCCCCCTCCCCCTCCCCCTCCCCGTCCCTCTCCTCCCCGGCCCCGGCCGGCGATGCGGGGCCCGTTTCGAACCGACCAGCGTGCGCGGGCCGCATACGCCGAAGCCCGCATGCGGGCGATCGGTCTGGACGATGTGCAAGTCGATGACATCTACAACGTCACCGGCATTCACGAGTCCGTGCCGCCGAGCGCCGGGCACGGTACGCAGACTCAACGCACCGCGACGTATCGACCTCCGA
>JBFGLJ010000055.1:0-15219 GCA_041576235.1 Gemmatimonadales bacterium
AGGGGCCAGTCCGAGTGCGGCGTCTTTGCCTGACCGGACGCTCAGGCCCTATCTTCAATAGTGTAACGAATCGCTCCACGATCTGGGGTTCCCACGCTCGGATGGACCATGCCTGACCTGAGCTTCACGCTGAATGCCACGGCCATCACCGTCTCGTACGAAGACGGCATGCACGCGTTGCAGGTGCTGCGCGACGTGTGCGGCGTGACGTCGGTGAAAGACGGCTGCGCCCCACAAGGGTATTGCGGCTGCTGTGCCATTCTCGTGGACGACAAACCGGTGCTGGCTTGCCTCAAGAAACCGGAGCAGTTGGCTGGAAAAGAGGTGAGGACTCTCGAAGGGATCTCCGGCGAGCATCGGCGGGTACTGTCGGAGGCCTTCGTCCGTGAGGGCGCCATTCAATGCGGCTACTGTATTCCGGGGATCGTAACCCGAGCGGCCGCGCTCCTCGAGCGTGGACAGGCGAGCGATCGCGAGGCCGTGATCAAGAGCCTTCCGGGACATCTGTGTCGGTGCACGGGCTATAGCCGGATCATCGACGCGATCCAAACGGCCGGCGACGCGCTGGCCAACGGCGGGGAGTTTCCGGCGGGGGCGCACCGGCGCCCCGACTTCTTCGGCGAGCAGTTCGGTCTCAAGCGCACCACCGAGCCCAGCGCGACGTGCCGTGGTGTGGGCAGTTCGGTCGCTCGCTTCCGTGGCTTCGAACATGCCATGGGCGAGAAGCCGTACGTCGCCGACATGAGCGTTCCGGACATGTTGTACGCCGCCGTGGTCATGAGCGAGCACGCGCGGGCCACCATCATGCGCATCGACACCACGGCCGCCGAGAGCATGCCCGGGGTCGAGCGGGTGTTCACCGCCCCGGACGTCCCGAGCCAGCGCTTCGTCGGCCTGATCGTTCCCGACTGGCCCGTGTTCGTCGCCGTCGGCGAGACCACCCACAGTGTTGGCGACATCCTGGCTCTCGTTGTGGCCGATTCGTTGTTCCACGCCCGGCAGGCCGCGGCAGCCGTCAGCGTGACGTACGATGTGCTCGAGCCGGTGACCGACCCGGTTGCCGCTCTTGATCCCAGCGCGCCACAGGTCCACGAGTCCGGTAATCTGCTCGATGTGTGCGTGTTCTCCCGGGGGGACGTTGACCAGGCATTGGTCGCATCCGCGCACGTGATCGAGGAGACATTCACCACGCAACGTATCGAACATGCGTTCCTCGAGCCCGAGGCCTCACTCGCCGTGCCCAACGGCAACAGCATCAAGGTGTACTCACAAGGACAGGGAGTGCATGACGATCAGTCGCAGATCGCGGCCATACTCGGGGTCGACACGGCGATGGTGGACGTCGAGCTGGTGACCAACGGCGGTGCCTTCGGCGGCAAGGAAGATCTCTCCATTCAAGGACACACCGCGCTGGCGGCGCGGGCCCTCGATCGCCCAGTGATGACCGTGCTGACCCGGGAGGAATCGATCCGATTCCATCCCAAGCGGCACCCCATCACCCTTCACTATACCGTGGGCGCAGATGCTGAGGGACGGCTTACCGCTGTTCGAGCCCGCATCGTCGGCGATACCGGAGCGTACGCTTCAGTCGGCATGAAAGTGCTCGAACGCGCCGCCGGCCACTCCTGCGGTCCGTACCGGGTGCCCAATGTCGACATCGAGGCCAAGACGGTCTACACCAACAACCCGCCGTGCGGGGCCATGCGGGGCTTCGGCGCCAATCAAGCCGCGTTCGCCATCGAAGGCATCATGGACCGCCTCGCCGAGAGCGTGGGTGTGGACGGGTACGACATCCGAGAGCGGAACGTGCTCGGCGCGGGCGATCTCTTCGCTACGGGCCAACGCATGACGCCGAGTTGTGGCATCCGCCAGACGCTCGAGGCCGTGAAGGCCGTGTACAAGGGTGCGAAATACGCAGGCATCGCGTGCGGCATCAAGAACACCGGCATCGGCAACGGCATGGAAGACGGGTGTCGGGTGGAAATCCGCGTGACCGGCGGTGGCCGGATCGAGATCCTCACCGGATACACCGAAATGGGCCAAGGGTTCTTCACTGTGCTCCGCCAGGTGGTGAGCGAGGAAACGGGGCTCGAACACGAGGGCATCGATGTCCGCGCGGTGAGCGACGCCCATCTCCTTTGCGGGATGACCACCGCGTCGCGGGCCACGGCGCTCGGGACAGCGGCGGCTCAGATCGCTGCGCGGAAACTGGCCGCAGACTTGGCGAACCGCTCCATCGAGGAGCTGCAGGGACGCCGCTACCTGGGCGAGTACATCTGCGACTTCACCACCAAACCCGGAGCCTCCCCCCAGACAGACGACCCGAAGACGCACCTCACGTTTGGATACGCCACCCAAGTCGTTCTCTTGAACGACGAGGGCAAGCTCGCGCGGGTGGTGGCCGCACACGATGTCGGCCGCGCCATCAACCCATTGCAGTGCGCCGGACAAATCGAGGGGTCGGTGCACATGGGATTGGGGTACGCTCTCTCCGAGGATCTGCCCTGCACCGACGGCCGGCCCGATTCGTTGCTGCTCCGCGATCTGGGCATCCTGAAGGCCAAGGACACCCCGCCCATCGATGTCATCCTGGTCGAAGTGCCGGATGAGGTCGGCGGATACGGCTCGAAGGGCGTGGGCGAGATCGGTCTGGTGCCGACGGCGGGGGCGGTCGCCGCCGCGCTCCACGCCTTCGACGGCCGCCGGCGGACCAGCCTCCCGATGAGTGACGCCCCGGCGGCGGCCGCGTCGGTGCCCAAGTCTCGCCGCCCCGCCCCCCGGCCCCGCGCTTCGGATCGATGAGGGCGGCCGCAGGCACTCCCGGTCCCCTCCCGGCACCCCCCAGGCGGTCCCCATAGCTGAACTGGTTCCGGTCCCGCTCGCGGATCTGCTCTGCCGAATGACGCGAGAGGTCGAGGCCAGCCAGGCCATCTTCGATCTCCCGGTGCGCAAGTGGTTCATGCCGGACCCGGCGCTCGACTTGAGCGCCGACCATTTCTCGCGCCGGGCCGCCACGCCAGTCGGCCCGGCGGCCGGTCCCCACACCCAGCTGGCCCAGAACATCGTCCTCGCCTGGCTCGCCGGCAGCCGCATCATCGAGCTCAAGACCGTGCAGATCAACGACCGGCTCGAGATCCCACGGCCCTGCATCCACGTGCCGAACATCGGGTACAACGTGGAGTGGTCACAGGAATTGCTGGTCGGAGACTCCGCCAAGGAGTACGCCAAGGCCGTCTACCTGATCGAGATTCTCAAGGCAACGCGCGGATTCGGCATGTTCCCCGAGGACGCCGTTGCCGGATTCGATACCGTCTACGACATCAGCGTCGGCTACGATCTGGAGGGCATTCGCTCCGAGAAGGTGACCGGGTTTCTCAATGCCCTGAAGGACCCCGCTCGGCTCTTCGACGAATTGCGTGCCGAATTGGCGGCCGACTTCCCGGACTACCGCGATCTCCCGTTGCCGGTGGCGATATCCGACTGCGTCACCCTGTCAACCTTCCACGGCTGTCCGGCGAACCAAATCGAAGCCATCGGCCGCTACCTCCTCGACGAGGCCGGTTTCCACACCATCATCAAGCTCAATCCCACCCTGCTCGGCTTCGAGGCCGTTGAGGGTCTTCTCCACGAGCGACTGGGCTATCGGGACTGTGAATTGCGCCGCGAGGCGTTCGACCAGGATCTGCAATACGAGGATGGCCTCGACATCCTCCGCAGTCTCAGGACCGTGGCCGAGGCGCGAGGCTCCACCATCGGCGCCAAGTTCACCAACACGCTGGTCGTGAGGAACGACCCGGCCATCTTCCCCACCCAAGGCGACCCCTACATGTATGTCTCGGGCCCGCCGCTACACGTGATATCCATGACGCTCATGCAGCGGTTCCGAGAAGACCTTGGGTTCGAGTTCCCGGTCTCCTTCTCCGCCGGCATCGACGCGAAGAACTTTCCCGCCGCCGTGGCCTGCGGCATGGTCCCGGTGACTACCTGTACCGATCTCCTCCGCCAAGGAGGGTTCGGGCGGCTGCCATCCTATCTGAGGGGGTTGGTACGGGAGATGGCGCGGGTCGGCGTGACGACCCGCGAGGGGTATGTGCTGGCGGCACGTGGCCATGGCGCCGAGGCGGCCCGGCTCGCGTTGGCGGCGCACGGCGGCCAGGCGTGGAGCGAGGACGGGGCCCGGCTTGCCGCCATCGCTGCGGACCGCCCCGATCACTTGGCGGCGGCGCTCAGGGACGTCGGCACGCGTCGCGCGCTCGATGCGGACCGCCTGGTGCTCGACGCGACCCGCATCGCCGGACGGCTCAACGGACGGGACATCGTCCCCTCGCTTGCTGCCGATCCGCGTTATCATGCCCGGTCCAACACCAAGACACCCCGCCGCATCGAGAGCACGTTGGCGCTCTACGACTGCATCAACTGCGACCTGTGCATTTCGGCTTGTCCCAACGATGCCATTTTCGCCTACGAGGTCGACCCAGTGGCGGCACCGACGGAACGACTGGACTCCGACGGCGCGGGCGGACTCCGACGGGCAGACGGTGAGGGATTCTCAATCGCCGAGTCTCATCAACTCGCCGTGGTGGAGGGCGCCTGCAACGAGTGCTCCAACTGCGAGGTGTACTGCCCCGAGGAGGGGGCGCCCTTCGTCCTGAAGGAACGGCTGTTCCTGACCCGCCACGACTTCGACCGGTGCGGGGACCTCGACGGGTTCTGCCGGGTTGGCGATTCGCTCCACGCCAGGCTGGGCGGACGTGAGTTCACCCTGACACCCGACCAGGCCCGTCGCAACGCGACCCTCGCGGGCGACGGCGTCGACCTCGAGATTTCCTGGACACCCTTGTCCGTGGTCGGCGGGGCAACCGCGCACCCGTTCGACACGGCCTCGCTTTGGAGAATGAAGACCGTGTGGGAGACCATCTTCCATTCGGCCGCACCCAATCCGGTGAACCCCGCGGGCGGCGGGGACGACGCGTTGGCCCTCACAGGGTCGCCGTGACGCCGTCCGTGGCAACCACCACCCTCCTCGGGAACGGGGTTCTCCTCACCACCCGCATCCAGCCTGACGGCCAGGGGGTCGAGGTCGTTCGGGACGGAGCCGTGGTCTGGAGCGGGGAGCGGATCGTCGGCGCCGGTGCGGAGGCCGATCTACGCCTCCGGCACCCGGACGCTGAGTATATCGACGCCGGCGGTGGATTGATCATGCCCGGTCTCATCAACCTCCACCATCATTTCTATTCCGCCCTGGCGCGTGGTCTCGACCCCCGCGCCCCGATGCATTCGTTCGCGGAAGTGTTGGATCGGCTGTGGTGGCGGCTCGACCGCGCCCTCGACCCAGACACCATCGCGATCTCGGCGCAACTCTCGGCCGCGGCCTGCATACGCGGCGGGTGCACCACGGTGTTCGACCATCATGCCTCGCCCTCCTCCATCGACGGCAGCCTGGATCTCATCGCCGCTGCCATGGAGGAATCGAACCTCGGCGCGGTCTTGTGCTACGAGGTGACCGACCGGAACGGGCATGCACAGGCGGTGGCCGGCCTGGAGGAAAACCTGCGCTTCATCGAGCGGCACCGCGACCGCTCCTGGATTCGTGGAGTGCTCGGATTGCATGCCAGCTTTACGCTCAGCGATGAGACCCTTGCGCTGGTGAGCGAACGACGGCCACCCGATGCGGGATGTCACATCCACGTGGCGGAAGATCCGGTCGATGTCACCGCGTCGCGATCGGCCTTCGGCGCGGGCCCGGTCGAGCGGCTCGACCGCGCCGGCCTGCTCGACGCCAAGTGCCTCCTGGCCCACGGGATCCACCTTGAGGCGGACCAGTATCGGCGGATCGCGCGCACCGGCGCGACGATCATCCACAACCCCGAATCCAATGCCAATAACGGCGTCGGGCGGCTCGATGTGGCCGAGGCTCGTGACTACGGGTGTGTGGTCGCGCTTGGGACGGATGGCATGTCGTCGGCGGTGCTCCGCGCGCTCCGGTTCGCCTTTCTTACCCACCGGGCCGCCCGCCGCGATCCGTCGGCGGGCTTCGAGGCGCTCCCCGACTTGCTTTCCAACAATGCCCGTGTAGCCCGGCGCTTCTTCGACGACCCGCTGCTCGGGGAGTTGGCCCCGGGCGCCCCGGCCGACATCGCGGTCCTCGACGCGCCGCCCCCAACCCTCCTCGGGGCGGACAATGGGTTCGCGCATCTGGTGTACGGTGCGAGCGAAGCTCCGGTACGCCATACGGTGGCAAAGGGTCGTGTCATGCTTCACGACTTCAAGCATACGACCGTCGACACCGAGCGACTCGCGGCCCGCGCGCGCGAGGTGTCACCGGCACTGTGGGACCGGTTTCACGCTGTACCGTGGGGCACTAGCTTTCTCGGAACCTGATCCACACGGACGCGAGGTCGTGAGTCGATGCCGAAATCCGACCGCCAGACCAAGGAAGAGAAGCGGCGCCGAGCCATCGGGGCGTGCCGCGACCGGGGCGTGCTGATTCCCACGTTCGCGGAGATGCGGGACCCCAGCCGGATTCATTCCGCCATTGCCGCCCGGCTCCGCACAATCGACATGCACGCCGTCGATCCGCTCAATCTGTTCCGAATCACTTGGCGAAATGATTCCACGAGCGGCGGCTTCGGCGCGGTCAACGTGCTCGAACTCCCCAGTGCCCTCACGGGTGTACCGGCCCGCATCATCGGTCTGATCGGCACCCATTTTCCTACCGGGGCACACAAGGTGGGGGCGGCCTTCGGGTGTCTGGTGCCGCGCTTGGTGGCAGGAGAGTTCGACCCAACCACGCAGGAAGCCGTCTGGCCCTCGACCGGGAACTACTGCCGCGGGGGAGCGTTCGACAGCGCGCTCTTGGGATGCAAGGCGGTGGCCATACTCCCAGAGGGAATGAGCCGCGAGCGCTTCGCATGGCTCGAGGCGATCGGAGCGGAGATCATTGCTACACCGGGGACCGAGAGCAATGTGAAGGAGATCTTCGACGCCTGTCACGAGATCCGGCGGACCCGGCCCGAGGCAGTCATTTTCAACCAGTTCGCGGAGTTCGGAAACTACCTCTGGCACTATGGGGTCACCGGTCCAGCCGCCGAGGCGGCGTTCGAGACCGTGGCCGGATCAGGATACCGGCTCGCCGGATGGATCGGAGCCACGGGGTCGGCCGGCACGCTCGCGACGGGGGACTATCTCAGGCGCGCGTTCCCGGGTGCCACCATCACGGCCGCCGAAGCCCTCCAGTGTCCAACGCTCTTACAGGCGGGCTTCGGAGAGCATCGCATCGAAGGGATCGGAGACAAGCACGTTCCGTGGATCCACAATGTCCGGACCACAGACGTGGTGACCGCCATCGACGACGAGGCCGCCATGCGCCTGCTCCGACTCTTCAACGAGCCCGCTGGGCACGCCGCGCTCGCAGCCTGTGGTCTCGGGGATGACGTCCTACGCCAGCTCCCCCTCCTCGGCATCTCGAGCATCTGCAATCTGCTCGCGGCCATCAAGACGGCGAGGTACTTCGAACTCGGCGAACGCGATGTACTCTTCACCTCGTTCACCGATTCGGCCGATCTCTACCGGAGCCGGCTCGAAGAGCTCCGGCAGGAGCGGGGGGCCTACACCGAGCGGTCCGGCGCGATCGATTGCGAACGCTACCTGCTCGGCGCCGCCACCGACAACATGAAAGAGCTCGGCTATCCGGACCGGAAGGCACTGCACAACCTCAAGTACTTCACATGGGTCGAGCAACAGGGAAAGACCGTCGAGGAGCTGGACGCCTTGTGGAGCCCGGCCTTTTGGGATTCATTGGTAGCCCGATTGCCAGCGTTGGACGAGGCGATCGCCGCCTTCAACCGGGAGACGGGAGCGCTCGACGCCATCGTCGAGCGTCGGACCGCGGAGCGCCCGGTCTAACGCACGACTCCACGACCATAGTCGAGGGACCAGAATGACGGACGCGGGCAGAGAAGCCATCGCCGCAGCGGGACCGTATGAGTCCAGTATCGTGACGTTCCTGCGGGAAATGATCGCGATTCCAGCTGAGAGCCGCCACGAGGGCCCGCGATGCGAGCGGGTCCGCCAGGAATACGAGCGACTGGGGTTCGACGAGGTCTTCTTCGACACGCTGGGGAACGTCATCGCCAAGATCGGCAGCGGCCCACTCACCATCCTGATGGACGGCCACATCGATTGCGTCGGCGTGGGCGATCCCGGCGCCTGGGAGTTCGATCCCTTCGAGGGCAAGCTCGAGGACGGGAAGGTCTGGGGCCGCGGGGCGGTGGACGAGCTGCCAGCCGTGGCCTGTATGGCCTACGCCGCCAAGATGCTGATGGAGCGCGGGTGGCCCAAGGAGGTAACGCTCTATCTCTCCGCCACGGTGATGGAGGAGGACTGCGACGGGTACTGCCTGCTGCATCTGATCGAGAAGGAAGGCATCCGGCCCGACGTGGTGGTCATCGGCGAGCCCACCGACCTCAATGTCTATCGCGGTCACCGGGGCCGGGTCGAACTCGAGATCCGCACCGCCGGCCGCTCGGCGCACGCCGCCCATAGCGAATTGGGGGTCAACGCACTCTACAAGATGGCGCCGATCATTCAGGACGTCGAGGCGCTGAACGAGCGGCTGCCGTCAGACGATTTCCTGGGCAAGGGTTCGATCGTTGTCTCGTCCATCGAGTGTACGACCGCGTCTCTCAACGCCGTGCCTGACAGCGCAACGATCTATCTCGACCGGCGCATGACCGCGGGCGAGACGGTCGCTGGCGTTCTCGCCGAGTTGCGGGCGCTGCCGGCCTTGGGCGACGCCAAGGTCGACGTGCTCACCTACGATGTCACCAGCTGGAGAGGGGCCAGGGCCCACCAGGAGAAGTTCTACCCCACCTGGGTCCTGCCCGAGGATCATCCGCTGGTGCAGGGTGTGGTGCACGCGGTGGAGGCCGTTCTTGGCACGCGGCCCAGGATCTCTCGGTGGGGGTTTTCGACCAACGGCGTGGCCACCATGGGGCGGCACGGCATTCCCACGGTCGGGTTCGCTCCCGGGTTGGAGGAGTTGGCGCACACGACGGACGAATGGGTGGCGACCGACGATCTCGTCCGCGCCACCGCGGTGTACTCCATGATTCCAGCCGTCCTGGCCGAGCGGGGAGACCAGTTCATGACCGGCGCACGCGCCGGAGGAGCATGACCAATGGCGTCATCACTCAAGGGACGCGACTTCATTACAACCCAGGACTGGACCCTCGAGGAGCTGGACCAGCTGTTCACCTTGGCGCAGGAGTTGAAGAAAGCCAAGGAGGCGGGCCGGCCGACGCCCATGCTGAGCGGGAAGACGCTCTACATGATCTTCTTCGACGCCTCAACCCGGACACGGAACTCGTTCGAGACCGGCATGACCCAGCTCGGTGGACACGCCATCTACCTCTCGCCGGACAAGATGCAGATCAGTCACGGCGAGAACGCCCGCGACACCGCCAACGTGCTCTCCCGGTACGGCGAAGGCATCGCGATCCGGCATTGCGCCTACGGCGAGGGCAACGCCTATCTGCGCGACGTGGCCCAGCATGCGAGTATCCCCCTGCTCAACATGCAATGCGACGTGTACCATCCGTGTCAGATCCTGGCGGATTACCTGACCCTCAAGCAGAAATTCGGCACCACGCGGGGCCTCAAATTGGGTGTCGCCTGGACCAGCGCCCCCAACTATGTCCGACCCATCTCCGTCCCGCAGAGCCTGATTCTGATGATGCCCCGATTCGGGATCGACGTGAGCTTGGCCTACCCACCCGAGTTCAAGCTGATGCCGGCCATCGAGGAGCAGGCCCGGGCCAATGCCGAAGAGGCTGGGGTGCGCTTCGAAATCAGCCATCGCTTCGAGGACGCCTTCGACGGGGCGGACGCGGTGATTCCCAAGTCCTGGGGGCCGTTGGTCACGACCCAAGACCAGAAGAAGGGCCTGGCCCTGATCGAGGAGTATCCGACCTGGCGCTGCGGCATGGAGCACATGCGGCTTGGGAAGGAGCACATGATCTACATGCACCCGCTCCCAGCCGACCGGGGCCGCGAGGTGACCGACGAGGTGATCGACGGGCCGCAGTCGGCCGTGTACGACGAGGCCGAGAACCGGCTGCATGTGCAGAAGGCCCTGATGGCCCTCACCATGTAGCCGAGGAGCCGATGGCCGCGTTTCGCTTCCGCTGCACAGAGTGCGCTGAGACGTACGATGAGAACGACGTCCGGCTCGTCTGTCCCGCCTGCGCCGGCACGCAGGAGCCTGGCGGCGTCACCCGCGGAGTGCTCGAGGTGGAGATCGACGAGCTGCCCACGAGTTGGCCTGACGTGCCTTCATCGCATTCCGACTTCCTGACCGCGTTCCTGCCGCTTCCCTCGGCGGAGCATCTTCCTCCGTTACCGGTTGGCGACACGCCGCTGGTGGCGGCGCCCCAGTTGCGGCAGGCCCTCGGCATGCCGCGCCTCTGGCTCAAAGACGACACCAGAAACCCCAGCGGATCCACCAAAGACCGCGCCTCGCTCCTGGTGGTGGCCAAGGCACGGGAGTATGGCTACGACACCGTGGCCGCCGCCTCGACCGGGAACGCCGCGACCGCGCTCGCGGCGGTGTCGGCGGCGGCCGGCACCCGGGCGGTGCTCTTCGTGCCCGCCACGGCCCCCGAGGCCAAGCTGGTGCAGATGCTGAGCTATGGCGCGACCGTCTTGCCCATCGAGGGCACCTACGACGACGCGTTCGAGCTGTGCCTTGCGGCGTGCGAGGAGTTCGGGTGGTACAACCGAAACACGGCGCTCAATCCGTTCACTATTGAAGGAAAGAAGACGGCGGGGCTCGAGATCGCGCGCGACTTAGCGCCCGAGGTACCGGACGCGGTGCTGGTGCCGACCGGCGACGGGGTCATTCTGGCCGGGGTGGCCAAGGGGTTCCGCGACCTGGAGCGGAGCGGGCTCACCGACCGTGTGCCGCGGCTGATCGCGGTCCAGCCGGAGGGCGCGTGCGCCATCGTCACCGCTCTACGAGAAGGCTGGGAGACCATCGAGCCGGTACCTGGTGCCGCGAGCGTTGCCGATTCCCTGACGGTCGCGGTCCCGCGAAACGCGCTTCAGTGCCTCCGCGTCATCCGGGAGTCGGGTGGCTCGGGCATCGCCGTCTCGGACCGGGCCATCCTCGAGGCCATTCCCCGACTCGCGAGCCTCAGCGGTGTCTTCGCCGAGCCGTCCGCAGCGGCGAGCTTAGCTGGGCTTGACGTGGCGTTGGAAGAGGGGCTGGTGGAGCGCGATGAACGGGTGGTATTGGTGGTGACCGGCACCGGGCTCAAGGACGTGCCGGCCGCGGCGCGGGCGGTGGAGCGGCCCAAGGCGATCGTTTCCACGCTCGATGCGGTCGCGGCACGCCTATCTCATCCGTGATGGTACTCGCCTTGGCCCCCATTCACGCCCCGTCCGAGCAGATCTCCTGGATCGACCAGGTCTCCCGGCGCCGGATGTCGAGTCCACCGATCAGGCAATCACGTTCCTCATAGGATTTCTTAACGGGCCGAACGAGCAGTGGCCATTCGCCAAACCGCCGGCGTTCGAGGAATCGGGTCGCGCTGGTTGAACGGAACCCAACGGCCGCAAGGACCGGAGCCATGGCCTCCGTCACTGCATAATCAGCAACGGACAGGATATCGACCTCATTGGTACGAATGACGGCCCGGAGGAGTTCTTCCAGGGTTGTCTCATCCTTGACCGCCACATCCACCACAAATCCGCGACTGGTTTGCGTCGAGAGTCGAAGAACGACGTAACCGCGGACGCGAGGGCTCCGACCGGCAATGTAGATCCGGTAGCGTTGCTGGGGATTCTCGAACCGCCACCGCAGGTACGGCTCGTCTCTCACGAGATGAAGCGTGTTTGAGATCGTGGTCCGCGCGATCGCCTCACACATGTCTTCGGGCCGAGCACGATTGCTCACTTTGACATCGTCGGGAAGGTCGGTCGTGAACGGTTGCTCGTTGTTTCCGCTGCGAGCCTTCCGTCCCACGCCAAGGCGCATGAGGGTGAGGAGGCTATCTCTGGTCCAGTAGAACTTCGAGGCCAGGGGCATGAACCCCATTCCCAGGTAGCCCGGCACCGAGTTGCGGCCGGCGCTCAAGTTCAACATGACGCGGTAGTCGCGGCAGAGGGTGTCCATGGCGCTTTCCCCCATCGCCACGGACAGACCCTGGCGGCGGTGCTCGGGGTCGACACAGGTATCGCCGGGGCTTAGCACCACCACCCGGTCACTCGTCCCGCCCACCACCCACCGAGTGGCAAAGAACCCCCGGAACCCCACAACGGACCGCTGATGCCAGGCGACGATCCCCAGCGGAGACGGTGTCGTGGGGTTGTCGTGGTATTTCCACTTGAAGTACGCGTGATTGCGCTCGCGGTCTGTTCCCCACAGGGGCTCCAGCACGCCCTCCCGGACGACCTGCGTCAGATGCTCCGGATCATAGGGGCGGATCTCGTACCGCTTTGGGTTCGCGCCGGTGCCCCCCACTTACGCGCCTCCTCTGTGTCGCCGATGCGCTGGTGCCAAGGCTAGCGCCCCGCCCCCGCTCGGGGCGAGCGGCCATAGCGTCCCCGACCCGGCTCGAGACGCAGGTGCTTCCTGAAGGCCGCTGGGGTCATCACTCTCCGCTCGTTGGCGGCGACCAGGGTATGAATCCGGGTGATGAGATCGACATTGCGGGCGAGGGTCGTTCGCTGGCGATCCAGCCAAATATTGTCCTCGAGCCCGACCCGCACCCCGCCGCCCATGGCGATGGCCAATGCGTTCATCGAGAGTTGGGCATCCCCGATCCCAGCCAGACTCCAGAGGGCATCCGGCGGCAGATCCCGGATCATGACCCCCGCGTGGAGCACATCGGCTTGGGCACAGGCAATATTGCCGAGGAGGAGGTTGAAGTAGTGGGGTCCCTCGAGCAGCCCCTTGCGAACGAGGTACTTGGCATAGTTGATCATGCCGGCATCGAATGCCTCGAGTTCGGGCAGGATTCCGCGTGCCATCATGGCGCGCGCGAGCGATTGGATCATATCGGGCGTACTCACGCTCGCCTGTCGGTTGAAGTTGACTGAACTCAGGGTGAGGCTGCCCATGTCCGGCTTGAGATCACCATCGAGCTCGAGTGGCGCCGCGCGCTCCTCAAAAGCCTTGTAGGTACGGCCGCTCAACGAAACGCAAATCACCAACTCATCGGCAAACCGCCTGATGCCCTCGATGATGTCCCGGTAGAGATCCGCCCGATAGGTGGGCTGGCCGGTCCGTTCATCTCTCGCGTGAAGGTGGACAGCGGTGATCCCTACAGTCCAGGCTTTGTGCACGTCCTCGACAATTTCGCTTACACTGATCGGCACATGCGGGGTCATGTCCTTGGTGGGGATCATGCCCGTCGGTGTGAAGTTTACGATGACATCCATCTGATTCCTTTCGCGCACACGCCGACCACCGGACCATGGCGCGTGGTCGAGCCACGAAGTTCCATGTACGGGGAAGAGAGCGACCGTCAGAAGCAAGGTACCGAGCCACCGGTGGGCGGTCCAGCGCCGTCGCCGGGACCCGGCGATGCATTCTTGCGGGATTCGTACCTGACTGGTACGTTAGCAGCTTATCTGGGGTGGCCTTCATTTGGCCGTCGGCTCGACCCCTCTCCGCAGGTGATTCCCAACAGGAGGATGTATGCGTATCGCTCTATCGCTCCTCGCGGCGGCGTTTGCCGCGACGGTACTCGCGCCGACCCCCACGCTCCAGGCCCAAGCGGCCGAACCCGAAACCCATTATCTCGCGGTGGCCACATTCCACGTACCCTACAACGACGACCGCGCCAAAGTGATATGGTGGATCGACTCGGTCATGGTTCCCACCGCCAAGATGGACCCCAACGTCCTATCCTACCGGGTTGGAAACCACATCTACGGCAGCAGCGGCGGGGACATGGTTCTCATCACGGAGCACGCCAACTGGAACGCGATAAACGCCGACTGCGGACCCTGCGACACCTGGTTCGAGAATCGCCAGCCCGCGGAGGGAACACCGGAGCGGGAAGCTTGGGATGAGGCCCAAGCAATGTTCTTCAAGTACTTCACCGGGCACCACGACGAGATCTATGCGGTCAATATGAATCGCGCGAAGTAGCCGCGGACCCTCTCGGTCTCACCCGGCCGCCCGAACCAACCTGGTTCGGGCGGCCGTGTCACATCGTGCACCGTGCACCACCCATGCGCGCCGCTCCTGTTGGCTGGCTCGGAGCTTGCCCTCCACCATGGCAAGTGGCCCGGCCACGGGGGGATGGAAGGTCGGACACGGGTTGTCTTTTAGGGAATACCCTAAGACAGTCGGCCTCGGGGACGCGACCGCCATCACCTGGAGCCACCCCCGACTGCGCGGGATGCAACGCATATGCGCAAAGCGCCTGCACCCTAATGAAAGAGTGCCGACGGTCATGGACGGCACGAGACGCGAGGAAGACCATGAGTGAGTGGGCCCAAACCCACCGGCAGCCGGCGCGGGTGCTATTCCCCGAGGGGCATGCCATCGAAGGGGATCTGCACCTCCAGCCCAACTCGGTGCATCATCAGGGCGTTGAGACTCCGCTCGAAATGCTGAATCGCCCCGAGGATTTCTTCGCTGTGACCCTGCCGAACGGCGATGTCGCCTTGATCGCGAAGGCCCAGACCGCCGTGGTGGAGTGCGACCAGTGCGACTCGGAAGTGGATCCCCCGTTGGGGAGGTTCGAAATCTCGGTGCGGCTCGAGGTCCGGCTTGCGAGCGGGACCGAGGTGAGTGGGTGCGCCCGGTGGGAGCTTCCGCCGGCCAGCGCGCGGTCCATCGATTTCCTCAACTCCAGGGAACGCTTTTTTACGCTGGCGGACAACGGCACGATCCGGTACATCGATCGAAGTCTGGTTCAAGAAGTCCACCCTTGCGACTGAGGTTCACGTGCCACGTCTCGACCGTTTCATTGAGATTCTCTATCAGCGTGAGGGTGATTGCCTTGGTCTCGCCACCGAGGAGAAGATCGACGTCACCGTCAATGGGACTGCCAGCAGCCTGAGCCGCGATCCCCTGACCCGCGAGCAAGTGGCCGCCCTCGTGCGGGAAATCGCCCCGGCAGAACTCCATCCCCAACTCGCCAATGGGGGGGGCGTGACGTTCCACTATTCCTCGCCGAGCGGCCCGGTGGAGGTTCGGGTCGAGCG
>JBFGLJ010000056.1:0-15010 GCA_041576235.1 Gemmatimonadales bacterium
CAGATCGATGAGGTCATGGCGGACGAGGACTTCCCCAAAGGCGGCCACGGCCATAAGGCGCACAGCGGGGAGCACAAGCATTAAGAGTCTTCAGTCGCCGGTCGCTAGACTGCGGTCATGAACATCTAGGGAGAGGGTCATTCGAGACGCTGGCAGTCGTCGGATGGCCCTCCCTCGTTCTCACGAGCACTCGCTTCCCCAGGCTGATCGCCCCATCTTCACCCCATGCGCGCCATGCTGCTGGAGGCGCAGGGCGTCGCGCTCGCCGAGGCCGACGTGCCGACGCCCTCGCCCGGACCCGGCCAAGTGCTGCTCCGGGTTCAGGCCTGTGGGGTGTGCCGCACCGATCTCCATGTCGCCGACGGTGATCTCCCCGATCCGTCCTTGCCCCTCATTCTCGGGCACGAAATCGTCGGCCGCGTGGTCGAGATGGGTGCCGGTGCCGACCCCCATCGATTCACGCCCGGGCAACGCGTGGGCGTGCCCTGGCTGGGCTGGACCTGCGGGAACTGCAGCTACTGCGAGGGCGGCAGAGAAAACCTCTGTGATCGCGCCCGCTTCACCGGGTACCAGATCGACGGCGGCTACGCCGAGTACACCGTGGCCGATGCGCGATTCTGCTTCCCTATCGGCGATGGCCCCTCTGACGTCGAGGCGGCGCCGCTTCTCTGCGCCGGCCTCATCGGCTACCGGTCGCTGGTGGCGGCCGGCGATGCCAGGCGAATAGGTCTCTATGGGTTCGGGGCAGCGGCTCATATCGTCGCCCAGGTTGCGAGGAACCAGGGGCGGCGCATCTTTGCCTTTACCCGTGAGGGGGACCTGGAAGGGCAGCAATTCGCCCGTGACCTCGGTGCCGAATGGGCCGGCGCCTCGAGCGAACCTGCGCCCGAGCCGCTCGACGCTGCGATCCTGTTCGCCCCGGTGGGGGCGCTCGTTCCTGCGGCGCTCCGGAGCGTGGTGAAGGGTGGGACGGTGGTATGCGCCGGCATCCACATGAGCGACATCCCGTCGTTTCCCTACGAGATTCTGTGGGGCGAGCGGGTAGTCCGCTCGGTGGCCAACCTGACCCGCCAGGACGGCGAGGAGTTTCTGGCGCTTGCGCCACATGTGCCGGTCCGTACGGAGACGTCCGTGTATCCACTGAACGCGGCCAACCAGGCACTCGACGATCTGCGGAGCGGACGCCTCAAGGGCGCGGCGGTGTTGACAGGGGATGGGCCTTAGGACGTGAAAGATGGCCCCGAAGTCCATCTTCCGACTCCCGACTCACGACTCATGACTCACGACTCATGACTCACGACTCATGACTCACGACTCACGACTCACGACTCATCACTCCCGACTCATGACCCGACTCTTCCCTATTGTGACTGCTGCGGCCCTGCTGGCGTGCACCCCTGGTGCCGAATCGCTTGCCCAGGGCACCGACCTCCCGGCCGACGACGACAATGCAGGAGCACGACTCGACGCCTCGCCACGCCACGGCGAGTGGGTCCGGTTTGGAGCCGGCAACGGAGACAGTGTCACTGCCTGGGTGGTCTACCCCGAGCGGAGTGACCCGGCTCCGGTCGCGGTGGTGATTCACGAGATCTTTGGACTGACCGATTGGATCCGCGGGGTGGCCGATCAGTTGGCTGCCGATGGATTCATCGCGGTGGCCCCCGATCTCTTGAGCGGGAAGGGACCGAATGGCGCCGGCAGCGAGTCGGTCGATCGACAAGGCGCGGTGCGGCTGATCCGTGGGCTCGACCGCGCCGAGGTGACCAGGAGGCTCGCACGAGCGGCTGAGTACGGTACCTCGCTCCCCGCAGCGCGAAAGGCGGTGGCCAGCATAGGGTTCTGTTGGGGCGGGCGCCGCAGCTTCGATTTCGCCACCACGTATGCGGATCTGAGGGCGGCGGTTGTCTACTATGGCTCGTCGCCCGGTGAGGATGCCCTGGGCGCGGTGAATGCCCGGGTGCTCGGCCTCTACGGCGGCGATGACGCCCGCGTCAACGCCGATATCCCGGCCACCCGTGAGGCGATGTCCCGGCTCGGCAAGACCTATGAGGTCGAGGTCTACGAAGGGGCGGGCCATGGATTCCTGCGCGCCCAGCACGACCGGGACGGGGCCAACCTCCGCGCCACCGAGCAGGCATGGCCGCGGACGGTGGCGTTTTTGAAGGCCACGCTTGGTGAGTAGTCTCCCCTTCCGAGCCATCGCTTCTTCTCTCATGCTCGGTCTCGCGGCGAGTCCCGCGGCCGCCCAGCGCCAGATCGAGAACCACGTGCTGGTCTCGTCTGCCATGCCGCCGATCCGGATCGCATTCGATTCGACGTTCACCTATGTCGGGACCCAATCCCTCGTCCTCTTCGGGGGGACCGACGCCGAGCAGCATTTCTTCGTCGACGCGGACGGGTCGCGCATTGGGCGCATGTTCTGGGTGCAGTTCGAGGGCAAGCGCCCCGGCAATCCCAGCGTCTACGACTACTCGCGCTACCCCGTCATGAGCATCGCGGGCCGTCCCTTCCATCACGACGGGCGGTTCTTCGGGGTCGATATAGCCGGTGAGCGGCCGGGCTCGGATTTCCGGGGAGCGCTCGAGTTTCTGGAGCAACGAGGATACCGGCTGGGTCCCGAGGTCATGCGCCAGCGGCTGGTTTGGCTCTTGGATAGGCCCGCTCGAAACGAACTCATGATCATCTACTACGAAGACCTCCAGAACCACGGCGTCCGCATTGCCGATCTGGAGGCTGGGGGCAGGCTGGCCGATCAGTGGGAGCAGCTGGCCCAGCGGTTGCTCGATCGGGCAATCGGCTCGATGACCCTATCGGACTTCTAGCCCTGGGAGCCTCATGACTGCCGGCACCTTCATCAAGCTCTACCTGATCACCATTCCCATATTCTTCGCCATCGACCTCATCTGGCTGGGCATCGTTGCGAAGGGGTTCTATCGGAAGCACCTCGGCCACCTGCTCCGAGCCGACGTGGGGTGGGGCGCCGCGATGCTCTTCTATCTGATCTTCATTGCGGGTATTCTAATCTTCGCTGTCCTGCCGGCGATCGAGCGCCAGTCGTTCAGGTGGGCCGTTTTGATGGGCGGGTTGTTCGGTTTCATCGCGTACGCCACCTACGACCTCACCAACTTGGCCACGCTCAAGGGTTTTCCGCCGGTCGTTGCCGCGGTCGATATGCTCTGGGGTTTCGTTCTCTCCGCGTCCGTGGCCGGCGCCGCATTCAAGGTGGCGCAGTGGTTGGGCGGACCGGCTTAATGGCCGACACTCCCGAGATAGTGGCATAAATACGGGCTCTAGCCGCCCCGGATTGGCGGCCACCCGGCTCTCCCCCTATCTTGTGGGCACTTCTCCCCTCGCTGAGGAGCCCATCATTTCGCGGCGTTTCCTGATTCCTGGTACCCTAGCACGTTTGCGGGAACTGCCGTACCGGTTTTTCAACTGAAGGCCATTTCGGGGCCGGTGCTCTGGCACGGGTGTTTCGTGCTACCAGTTGCCCTCGGAGATTGCATATGAGGCGCCTCCGCGTCGGCATCATTGACTTAGTCACCAAGAAACCCGGGCCCGGGTTGTACGGGCGTATCATGAACGCGAACCTCGCCAGCATCATGCCCCAGGTGGTGGGCGTCTGGTGCGAAGAGGCGGGATGCGAGGTGCATTTCATTTGCTATACCGGGCTCGAGGACGTGGTGAAGGATCTCCCTGCGGATCTCGACCTGGTGTTCATCGGGGCCTTCACCCAGTCGGCGCTCCTTTCGTACGCATTGAGCAATCTCTTCCGCCAACGCGGGGCGGTCACGGTGTTGGGCGGGCCTCATGCGCGCTGCTACCCCGAGGATGCGCAGCAATACTTCGATTACGTGCTGGGGTTCACGGATAAGACGGTGATCGCCGAAGTGCTGGCCGAGTGCGCGCAGCACCGGCCTCGGGGGCGTTCCATCTCGGCTCCCACCCAGCCGCTGGAGCTGCCGAGTATCGAGGCTCGCTGGAAATTCGTAGGCCAGACGCTCGAGAAGGCCCCGACGATCAAGATCGTTCCCATGATCGGCAGCCTGGGCTGCCCCTACACGTGTAGCTTCTGCATCGATTCGACCGTCAAATACCAACCGCTCGGCTTCGAGCAGTTGCAGGCCGATCTCACGTTCGTGCTCACCAAGTTCAAGAACCCAATCGTGGCCTGGCACGACCCCAACTTCGGGGTGCGGTTCAACGACTACATGGACGCCATCGAGGCCGCGGTTCCCCAGGGACGGATGCGCCACATCGCCGAGAGCAGTCTGTCACTCCTCTCGGAGCCCCACCTGGCGCGACTCAAGCAGAACGGCTTTCAGGCCATGCTGCCCGGTATCGAATCGTGGTACGATATGGGGAACAAATCGAAGACCCGCCGCACCGGAATGGACAAGGTCAAGCAGGTCTCCGATCACATCAACTTGATTCTGCGGTACATCCCCTACGTCCAAACCAATTTCGTGATGGGTCTGGATTCCGATGCAGGTCCCGAGCCCTTCGAGCTGACCAAGCGGTTCCTCGATCTGGCTCCCGGTGCCTTCCCAGCCTATTCGCTGCTCTCGGCGTTTGGGCGGGCCGCGCCGCTGAATCTGGAGTACCAGCGCGCCGAACGGGTGATCCCCTTTCCCTTCCAATTCCTGAACAACAACCACGCCATGAACGTCCGTCCGCTGAATTACGATTGGCGGGAGTTCTACAACGGCGTGGTCGATGTCACGAAGTATTCCTTCACCTGGCGGGCCATTGGTCGCCGGTTCGCTGCCACCAAGGCGACCATCCCGCGGTGGATGAACGTGGTCCGGGCCATCTCATCGGAGGGCTTCGGCCGGATCCGCTATCACACCAATATGCGTCGGATGCTCGACGAGGATCCCACGATCCTGGCCTTCATGCAAGGCGAGAGCGATGTCCTGCCGGCGTTCTACAGCGATCGAATCAAGAACGAACTGGGACCGCTGTACGACTTCCTGCCAGACGGCGCCATGATGCATGATCCCCATGCGTACCTCAAGGCAGAAGCCGAGGCAGTGCCCGCCCAGGGCAGCCTGACGCAACTCGCGACCCGGGCGGCAGGCGCATAAGGGGATCGGTTCAGCAGCTTGAGAGTCCCTGAGGAGACCACTATGGCCAATCGTCTTCTCCAGGTTGGCGTCCTGATCGTTGCCATTCCACTGGCGGTCCACGCCCAACACCCCCAAACCCGCTCCCTCGACGACCTCAACTGGATAGAAGTCGGGAAGCTGGTGCCGTCCACCACGACGACGGTGCTCGTTCCCGTTGGGACCCTCGAGCCGCACGGGGTGGTGAACAACGGGGCGGACAACACGGTGCCCGAATCGCTGGCGGTGCGGATTGCGCCCCGGGTAAACGCCTTGGTCGCCCCCACCGTCAAATACGGGGTCACCACCACCCTCGGCGAATACCCGGGCACCTTCGGCATCAGTCCTGAGATCTTCGAGGAATACCTCTACGAAATCATGAAGGGGCTGGCCCAGAACGGCTTCAGGAACATCGTCATGATCAATGGCCACGGCCCCAACGGCGCCCCGCTTCGCTCGGCGGCCAACCGGATCTGGCAGGAAACCGATTCACGGATCCTGGTGACGGAGTGGTGGGCCATGACAGCGGATCTGGTGCAACAGATCTATGGCGGCCAAGGCGGCCACGCGGGCAACAACGAGACGGCGGCGGTGCTGGCCATCCGGCCCGACCTGGTGCATCAAGAACTGTACAGCGGAGCTGAGATGACGACGCCTCGGCCACAGGGCTGGGCGGCCTATCCTTTCCCGTCGTCTATCCTTCTCTATAAGGAAGGCGAAGGCTACCCCGACTTCGATCCCGCCAAGGCGAAACGCTATTTCGACGGCACCGTGGACCGGCTGGCGGAGGTAATCACCGATGTGATCGGGAAATGGGAGCGGGCAGGGTTGTAGAGAGTCGTGAGTCTTGAGTCACCAGTCGTTAGTCGTCGGACCGTAGTTCACAGCCGATAGCCATCAGATCCTTCGGAGGTTTTTATGCTCATCCGTTTGCTTGCACCCGCCCTGGCCCTCGGTCTCGTCGTCTCCGCCTGTCAGCCTCCGGCCCAGGAGGGCATGGCCGCTGCCCTGAGCGAGCAGGACATCACCGAGATTCGGAGTATGCTGGATTCCTATGGGCCACGAGTAACAGCCCAGGACTGGACCACGTACCTGACCTATTACACGGACGATGCTGTCCGGATGCCGCCCGATGAGCCCATGTACCAGGGAAAGGACGCCATCTTGGAGCGCGCGGAGGCCCTCCCGGCGATCACCAACCTGGCCCTCACCACCCAACTCATCGATGGTCAGGGAGATCTGGCCTACGCACGAGGCACCTACACCTTCGACGTGGGCCCGTCCGAGGGCGAATTGGTCAACGTGGTCGGGAAATGGCACGCGATCTATGAGCGCCAAGCAGATGGATCGTGGCTCTGCGTGAGCGACATCTGGAATCAAGACGCGCCGGTCCCGATGTGATGGTAGCCGTGAGTCGGTAGTCGCCAGTCCTCGGTCTTCGGTGTCCAAGTGCTAGCCCAGCGCAGCACATTCCCACGCCTGTTGGACTGGTGACTGACGACTGACAACAGAGACAAGACAAGCGACCGCAACCACCGAGGTCGTCCCGGAGGACACGGGCGACCCCGCTGCACTCCGCCGTGCTATGGACGGCGCCTATGGCGTATTCAGCATCCAGTCTTCGATCTCCAGTCGTGAGTCATGAGTCATGAGTCATGAGTCTCTCCTTCTGCTTGGGCGGATTGGTGCGATCACCCATTTCTAGCCTGTCGACTGACGTCTGACGACGCGCGTCTCACGACTCATGTCTTCACGACCGGTTGCCGCCGACGATTCACACGAGCTCACTCTACAAGACATGCATTATCGATTCCTCCTGTCCTTCGTCGTGGCGACGCTCGCCGTGGCTCCTACCCTTCGGGGCCAGGACACGCTCAACTGGCAGCTGCCGCTGCCGCCGACGCACTGCGCGGCGGACGACGGCCGGATCCCGGTCCTGCTGGTGGGGAGCTACCACATGTCCAATCCTGGAGCCGACCGTTTCAACCTCGAATCGGACGATGTGCTGGTGCCCAAACGGCAGGCCGAGATCGCGGCGGTGGTGGCGCGCCTCGCCGGTTTCAAGCCCACGAAGGTGGCGGTTGAGGCACCCTGGGGCGACAGCGGAACCATGGCCCGGTATGCCGAGTATCTGGCCGGGTCTCGGGAGCTCCGCCGGAGCGAGGAGGAACAGATCGGGTTTCGCCTGGCCAAGCGTTTGGGACACGAGCGGATTCACCCGATCGATGTCCGGATGGATTTGAGTGGCGACGCCCTTGGCCCCTTGATCGGTGCCAACCCCGAACACGGCAGGCGCATCGCCGCGCTCGACAAGCTGGGCGAGCAGGCCATGCGGATCATGGCGACCTGGTTGGTCGAAGGCACCGTGGGACACATGCTCTACAACATGAACCGCCCGGAGATGTTGGCGCGGGCTCACGAGCCCTATCTCCAGTACTTTCTGCCCATCATCGAAGACACCAACTACGCCGGCGCCGACATGGTGGCCACCTGGTACCGCCGCAACATCCGAATCTTCGGCAACCTCCAGCGCATCGCCGAGCCCGGCGACCGGCTCTTCGTGATCTACGGGCAAGGCCACATCAAGATCTTGCAGGACCTGGTCGAAGACGACCCGCGGTTCTGTGTGGAGGACGCGTTGGGATATTTGAGAGAATAGACAGGAGACATGAGTCGAGAGACGACTCGAGACTCCCGACTCACGACTCACGACTCACGACTCACGACTCAAGACTCACAATGACCCACGACATGCACTCTTCCAACCGCGCCCGCGCCATCGAGCTGTTGTGCCAGGCTCAGGCGCGCGGAGACCTGTCGGTCGAGGCGTTCGAGGCCCGGTTCGGACTCATCCAGCAGGCCCAGAACGATGCCGCCATCGAGGCGATCGTGGCCGACCTGATGGACTACGAAGAAACCGGCTTCGAGACCGCCGGTGCGCTCGAGCCCTATCGGCCCTATGAGCCGACGCCCACTCGGGTGCCGGCTGTTGGCGACCCCGATGACGCGCTGCGCTTGACAGCCGCGCTTCGGTCCAACAAGCGCGACGGTCGGTGGACGGTGCCACCCCGCATCAAGTGTCTCGTCATCCTGGGCAGCCTGACTCTGGACTTTCGGCATGCCCTCTTCACGAGCGAGGCGGTGGACATCGAGATCTCATCGTTCATGGGCGAGGTCATCATCATCGCGCCGCTCGAGGTCGAGGTCCAAAACGAGTGCCAGCGCTTCATCAGCGACGTCAGCCACAAGCGCAACAAACGGGCGCTCCATGAGCCCCGCGAATTCCTGATCATGGTGCACGGCGATCTCCGGCTGAGCGATCTCACGATCAAGGAGAAGGAAGTCCTCCCGCCGGGCGCTCCCAAGGGCATCACCGGCCGCCTCAAGGCGTGGTTGGGGCGGCGGTAGGTCGGTCGATGGGGAGCTGGATCTCGCGATCCAAGCGCGCCCGCAGCGATTCGCCCTCCACGTGGGGCATGATATAGTAGAGCCATCTCGAGACAGGCGTACTGCGCGAAAGTTCCCGCTGGTATCGGCGATGTCGTATCCGTTGTCGTCAGGACCTGATCGGTCG
Organism: Gemmatimonadales bacterium; assembly: GCA_041576235.1. Classification (GTDB taxonomy): domain Bacteria; phylum Gemmatimonadota; class Gemmatimonadetes; order Gemmatimonadales; family GWC2-71-9; genus JABDII01. The sequence goes on from JBFGLJ010000056.1 coordinate 8,680, forward strand.
TGAAGGCCACCTTGGACTTCTGCCCGTCCAGGGCGGCATTCCAACGCGCGTCGAGCGTGCAGTCCTCCGGCTTCTCGCACCCCTCCACCTGCTGCGCCAGCTCCAACAGCACCGTCTTTGACGCCGGAATCGCGAGGCTAGCCCCCTCCCCTGGCTGCCGTTTACCTTTGAGCCGCCATGTTCCAGCCCCTGCCTTCGTGACCCATCCCCCCGCCTTCATACCGCCGCTCCCCGAACGGCTCGCCGGGCTGACCCAGCTGGCGAGAAACCTCTACTGGAGCTGGGATCCCGGTGCTCGATCCCTGTTCCGGGCCATCGACCGTCCGCTCTGGCACACCAGCCGGCACAACCCGTTGGTGCTGCTCCAACAGGTCGAGCCGGCGCGGCTCGAGAGCCTGGCCCGGAATCCGGATTTCTTGGAACTCTACGATTCGGTTCTCGACAGTTTTACCGAACACACGGGTCCCGAAGGCGGCTGGTTTCGGGAGCGGCATGCTGACCTCACCGCATCGTCCATCGCGTATTTCTGCGCGGAGTTCGCGCTCCACAATTCGGTGCCCATCTATTCCGGCGGACTTGGGGTGCTGGCGGGGGATCACTGCAAGGCCGCGTCTGATCTCGGGGTGCCGCTCGTGGGCGTCGGGTTGCTTTATACACGCGGCTACTTCGACCAGCGCCTGTCTCTGACTGGATGGCAGGAGGACGTGCCCGAAGAGTTCCATCCCGCCATCACGCCCCTCACCCCCGTCATGCACGCGGACGGACAGCCCACGCTCGCGAGCCTCAAGATCGCGGGCCGCTCGGTGCAGGTGGGGGCCTGGCGGATGCAGGTGGGTCGGGTGCCCGTCTATTTGCTCGACACCGACCTCGAGAGCAATCATCCCGACGACCGGCCGCTCTCGCACCGGCTGTATGCCGGCGGGCCTGACCTGCGACTGCGACAGGAGGCCATTCTCGGGATCGGCGGGGTCCGGCTCCTGCGCGCCCTCGGCATCGCCCCGGTGGCTTGGCACGCCAACGAAGGCCACGCGGCGTTCATGTTGATCGAGAATCTCCGGGAGCTCCTGGAGTGCGGCACTCCATATGCCGAAGCCGTTGCCGCGGTGCGTGCCAAGAGTCTCTTCACCACGCACACTCCGGTGCCGGCGGGACACGACATCTTCGACCGAGGGCTCTTCCAGGGGGTGATGGGTGACTACCTGGACCGGTTCGGCGAGCAGCGGGACGCCGTGGTCCAACTCGGCCATCATCCGGAGCTCGATCACGAACGGTTTCATATGACCGCCGCCGCCATCCGGCTTTCCGCGCGTACGGCCGGGGTGTCGCGGCAACACGCCGTGACCACCCGCGCCATGTGGATGCCGCTCTGGCACGAGCGGCGGGCTCAGGATGTGCCGATCAGTTATGTGACCAATGGGGTCCACCTGGATACGTGGATGGCGCACCGCCTGCGCGAGCTGCTCGACCGGCACCTGGGAGCCGATTGGCAAGCAGCCGAGCCGGTCGAATTTGACAACATCCTGACGCTGGATGACGAGAGGCTTTGGGAAGTGCACTCGACGCTCAAGGCGTCGCTGATGGACTTCATCCATGAGGAAGCCCGGACCCGGTGGCGCGACCGGTGGGAGGATGCGGCCCGGTTACTGGGAGCCGGCACCTTGCTCAACGGCGGCGTCATGACACTGGGTTTTGCGCGCCGCTTCGCGAGCTACAAACGTGCGGGGCTCATCTTTCACGATCTCGATCGCCTCGAGCGACTGCTCACCCATCCCCAGCGTCCGGTACAGCTGGTGTTCGCGGGCAAGGCCCATCCCGCCGACGAGCCCGGGAAGCAGTTGCTCCAGCAGGTGTATGGCCTGGCCGTTGACCGGCGCTTTGCCGGCCGGATCGCCTTCCTCGAGGACTATGAGATGCACATGGCCCACCGGATGGTGCAGGGCGTGGATCTCTGGCTCAACGTACCGCGGCCGCCGCACGAGGCCTGCGGCACCAGCGGCATGAAGGCGGCGCTCAATGGGGTGCCGCAGCTGAGCACCGAGGATGGCTGGTGGGCCGAGGGCCAGACGGGACTGAACGGCTGGACGATCACGCCGAGCCAGCAGGTGGAGCCGGGCGAGGCGGACGCGGCCGATGCGCAACAGCTCTACGACCTGCTCGAAGGGGAGGCGGTGCCACTCTACTACGATCGTGACGAGCGAGGCGTCCCGCACCAGTGGACCACGTGGATGAAGCAGTCGATCCGCACCGCCATTCGCCACTTTACAGCCCGCCGCATGCTCGAGCAGTACGCCGAGGACTACTATGTTCCGGCGCTGACGGGTGGTCCGCCCGACACGGACCCGCCAGAGCGTTAGGTCATGCCCAAGAAGAAGCCCAAGATCCAGAAGGCCAAGACCTCCACCCCGAAAAAGGTCAAGAGGCCCAAGAAGGCCAAGGCGCCGAAGAGCAAGGCTGACCGTGAACCAGGAGTGGTTCACGTCGCGGCGGAGTACTGGCCCTTTGCGCGGACCGGCGGCCTTGCCGAAGCGGTGCGCGGTCTCGCGGAGTACCAGGCCCAGCGGGTGCCCACGGCGGTGGTGATGCCGCTCCATCGCATGGCCAAGAAGGCGGCAGGCCGGCTCGAGCCGGTCGGCGAACCGTTCGAAGTCCAGATCGGACCGACCCGTGAAGTCGGCCGGCTGTGGCGCGTGCCCCAATCGCCCCGAGCGGCCAAGCACCACCCTCGGGTCTATTTCATCGAACACGAGGGCTACTTCGACCGGGCCGGCATCTACGGCGAGGCCGACGGCGACTACGCCGACAACCCGCAGCGGTTTGCGTTCTTTTCCATGGCCGTGTTGGAGCGGCTAGCCGACATTGGCCAAGCGCCACTGGTGCTCCATGCGCATGACTGGCACACGGCGCTGATCCCGGTTTATCTGCGAACTGCCTTCGCCGGCCGCCAGCTCCACGGTCAGGTCGCCACGGTGCTTTCTGTCCATAACGCCGGCTTCCAGGGACACTTCCCCTTCGAATCGCTCCGGCTGGTGGGGCTCGATGAGTCGTTGTTCAACTGGCAGCAGATGGAATGGTACGGCAAGGTCAATTGGCTCAAGGGCGGGCTCGTATTCTCGGACATGTCGGTCACGGTGAGTCCCACCCACGCCCATGAGCTCCGAACCGAGGCCGGCGGATTCGGCCTCCACGACACCTTCATTGCCTTGAAGGAGCGGCTGGTCGGGATCATCAACGGCATCGACACCGGGGTCTGGGACCCCACCGCGGACGACGAGATCCCGGCCAGGTTCTCGATGGACGACCCCGCCGGCAAGGCGGAATGCAAGGCCGCGCTCCAGGGGGAACTCGGCTTGCCGGTCGCCCCACGGACTCCGCTCTTCGGCATGACCGCGCGGCTCGTGACCCAGAAGGGCCTGGACCTGATCCTGAGCGCCAGCGCGCTGTCGGCGCTCGACGCCCAGTTCGTGTTCTTGGGTGAGGGCGAGGCCCGCTATGAGCGGGTGCTGAGACAGCTCGCCGAAGCCATGCCCCATCGGCTCGCAGCGCAACTCGAATTCCACGAATACCTGGAGCACCGGCTCATCGCTGGCGCCGATCTCCTGCTCATGCCGTCGCTCTATGAGCCGTGCGGGCTCACCCAGCTCAGGGCCCAACGCTACGGCGCCATTCCTGTGGCCCGGCGCGTCGGCGGCCTGGCAGACACCATCGAGGACGGGATCACCGGTTTCTTGTTCGACAATTACACCCCCGCCGGCTTCGACATCGCGGCCCAGCGGGCGGTGGACCAGTATGCAGACCCGGCGGTGTGGGCGGAGATGATGCGCGAAGCCATGAGCCGCGATTTCAGCTGGGCCCGCTCCGGCGCCCGCTACGCCGACGTCTATCGCCGGGCCCACCGGCTGCGGATGAAACGGATCGCGTGAGCCGCCGCATGGACTTTGTGCTGATGCTCCACAGCCACCTGCCCTATGTGCTGAACCACGGGCGGTGGCCGCACGGGAGTGACTGGCTCACCGAGGCGGCGCTCGACACCTATCTCCCCCTCATCGAAGCACTCGAGCAATTGGCCCACGAGGGCACTCCGGCTCCGGTCACCATCGGGGTCACGCCCATCCTGGCGAACCAGCTCACCAGCCCCACCTTCGTCTCCGAGATGGACCGGTTTTTCAATCAGCGCCTCACCGCCTGCGATGAAGCGCCGGCCTCGCTGGCCGAGACCGCCGACGGGCATCTGTCGGGTTTGGTGGAATTCTGGCGATCCCGCTTCACCCGGCTCCGTGATTTCTTCCATCATATAGACGGCGATATCGTGGCTGCGCTGATCGAGCTCCAACGCAAGGGCGCCATCGAGATTACCGGCTCGGCCGCGACCCACGCCTACCTGCCGCTCTTGGGCCGCGATGAAAGTGTCCGGCTCCAGCTGGGTCTCGGATTCGCCGAACACCGGCGGCTCTTCGGCACCGAGCCCAACGGCTGCTGGCTGCCGGAGTGCGCCTACCGCCCGCGCGGGGTGTGGATGCCGATGGCGGGCGCACCTGGGCCCGCTACCCGGCGCGGCATCGAGGAGCACCTGGCCTGGGCCGGGTTCCGGTACTTCTTCACCGATGCCCACCTGGCCCGTGCCGGCTCCGCGTTGGGTTGGTACACCACCGCCCCACCAGGAGTGGAGCGCTTCGACATCGACGCCCAGGTCGCCGGAGCGGATAAACTCACGGGTGTCGACGCCGTCGCCGAGCGCTCGCCCTACCGCGCGTACCGGGTCGCGAGCACGCGGCATGGGCCCTCGGTCGCGGCATTGGTGCGCGATCCGCGCTCGTCGCTCCAGGTGTGGAGCCGGCAACAGGGCTACCCCGGCGACGAGTGGTACCTCGACTTCCACAAGATCCGCTGGCCGGGAGGACTCAAGTACTGGAGAGTGAGCGGCCCGAACGTCGATCTCGGTGCCAAGCATCCCTACGAACCGGCGAGAGCGTTGGCCATAGCCGGGTGGCACGCCGATCACTTTGCCGATCTCCTCTCGGGTGTTGGAACGGCCGGCGCTACCGAAACCGTGATCGCAGCGCCGTTCGACACCGAGCTGTTCGGGCACTGGTGGTTCGAGGGGATCGATTTCGTCGCCGCCCTCTACCGCCGGCTCGCCGAGCGGACGGAGGTGCGGGCGGCGACGGCATCGCGGCATCTGGCAGGACATCCCCCGCGGCAGGTGATCCGGCTCGCCGCCGGCTCCTGGGGCGCCAACGGCGACGACACCATGTGGATGAACGACGGCACCCGCTGGATGTGGGAGCGGCTGTGGGCCCTGGAAGACGCGTTCTGGGAGGCCGTCCCCCACGCGCTCGCCTCCGAGGAGCTCCGGCCCATCCTGGCCCAGGCCGCGCGGGAACTGGTCCTGGTCCAGTCCTCCGACTGGCCCTTCATTATCTCGACCGGTGCCGTGGCCGACTACGGTGCCCGCCGCTTCACGCTCCACCTCGACGACACCACCCGGCTGCTCGCCGCGCTGTCTCCCGATGCGCCGGCGGACATGGTGGCCGAGGCCAAGCGCGCAGCCCGCGAGCTGTACCAACGGGACCACGTGTTTCCGGATATTCTCAAGGCGGTGGAGAGGGCGGTGGATGGGTAGTCATGACTACCAGCATCGTCATCCACGGCCACTTCTACCAGCCGCCGCGGGAGGATCCGTGGCTGGAGGAGATCATTGCCGAGCCGTCGGCGGCGCCGTATCACGACTGGAACCAGTTGATCGAGCGCGACTGTTACCGGGCGGTGGTGGCGGCGCGGCTTTATGGTCCCGACGGCCGCATCGCCCGGATCGAGAACCTGCTCGAGTCCATCAGCTTCAACGTGGGTCCCACCCTGCTCGAGTGGTTGGAGAGCCACGCCCACGACACCTACGAGGCCATCCTCGCCGCCGACAGGCGGAGTGTGGAACGACTCGGCCACGGCAACGCCATCGCCATGCCGTACCATCATTCGATCCTGCCGCTCAGTAATCGCCGCGACAAGACCACCGAGGTCCGCTGGGGTGTCGCCAACTTCCGGCATCGGTTCGGTCGCGACCCCGAGGGCATGTGGCTGCCCGAGACGGCGGTCGACCACGAGACCCTGGACGTACTGGCGGCGGAAGGCATCCGGTTCACCGTGCTGGGGTCGCACCAGGTCGTGCGGCCGCCCGCCGGTGGGTGGGCGGCGGGGATGCCGGGCCGGTACCGTTCGTCGGAAGGACGCGAACTCGCCGTGTTCGTCTACGACGGAGCGCTGTCCCACGAGGTCGCCTTCGGGCCGCTCTTGAAGGACGCGGGTGCCTGGGCCGAGCGGATGGTGGCCAAGCCGG
>JBFGLJ010000057.1:0-14846 GCA_041576235.1 Gemmatimonadales bacterium
CAACCCGGCCAGGACGTCGCCGCTGCCACCGGTCGCGAGGCCTGGGTTCCCCGCCACGATGGTGACGGGCGCCTTCCCGGATTGGACCACCACGCTAGGGACCCCCTTGAGGAGAATGGTCGCGCCAACCGTCTGTACCGCCTCGGTGGCCGCCCCCCACGGGTCGACCTCCATGCCTGGCGCCACGTCCGGGAACAGGGTCCTGAACTCGCCCGGGTGGGGTGTGAGCACCATCGCCGTGTCCCGGCTGAGGGCCCGCAGGCTCGGGATGGCATTCTCGAAGGCCATCAGCGCGTCGGCATCGACAACCGCGGCCCGTGCGCGCTCGAGGACCGCTGTCACGAAGGCCAGACGGTCCGGCGCGCGACCCAGCCCCGGACCGAGCACGACTGCGTCGGCGGCGTCGATCACCTTGAGCAGGTCTGCCGACGGTGCACGATCGAACTCCTGAACCACGGACTGGACATCGGGGTCGGCCTCGCGGACTGCCTTCACCGACGCCTCGGGGGCCGCCGCGTGCACCAAACCTGCGCCGGCGGCGAACGCCGACCTGGAGGCCATGCGCAGCGCCCCCGTCATCCCGTCCGCCCCGCCGATCACCACCACACGGCCGCGGGTGCCCTTGTGGGCGCTGGCCTTGAGCGGTGGCAGCAGCGAGGCCGCACGGGCGTCCGTCATGACCACCGGCCAGTCCGGCCGAGGCGGCGGATGCCCGATGTCGACGACCACCACGTCGCCCACCTGATCGCGGGCGAGGGCATGCCCGCGCCTCAGGCCCCCGAAGGTGATGGACAGGTCGGCCTGGGCGGAGCCGTGGGTGGTGCCGCGATCGAGATCCACGCCGGTGGGTCCATCCACCGCGACCAGGGGGACCTTGAGATCGTGGAGCCGCCGGGCAAGATCCGCGGCGGCCGGGCGGGGCGCGCCGCGGGCTCCGGTGCCGAGAATCGCGTCGACCGCGAGCCCCACGCCGGGCCAGGGCCCCGACGGATCGAGGCGCCGCACGCCTTCCACTTCGGCCAGGGCGGCCATGCGCTGGTGGAGTGCGGAGGGTTCGCCCTCGAGCTGGGCGACCCAGACCGAGATGCCGGCACGGTGGAGGGCGCGGGCGAGGACCCATCCATCGCCTCCATTGTTGCCCGTTCCGGCTGCCACCAGGACGCCGTTCCCGAGCGCGCTCCGGTAGCGCGCGCCGAGGACCACCGCCGTGGCCCGGCCGGCGGACTCCATGAGGGTGGCGAGCTGGATGCCGGCGCGTTCGGCGTCTTGGTCCCACGCCGCGGAGTCTTGGGGGGAGAGCACGGGGACGGCTGGCATCGCTCAGATGACCTTGCGGGGGTGAGGCGTCGGGCGGCCCCGCTGAGCACGCCCGCCCTCGCGCACGCTACTTGTGGCTTTGCCCGATGACTCGGCCCAGCGAGACCTCGCCGTTGTCGATGCGCAGATTGAACCCGCAGTCGGGGTTGGTGCACACCCAGGCTTTGTAGGTGATGGGGGCGCCCTCACGCCCATAGTCTGACAGGGGAATCAGCTTCCCGGTGGTGCATTTCTGGCACCCTGGCCAATCCATACCCTCCATACATCCTCCCACGCGGTGCTCAGGGGGCGGCACGGGCGCGCGGTGGAACTACCAGACGTAGTGCGCCCCGAACGCCTCGGCAAATTGGTAGACATTGGCAAAGTCTTCGACGCGGTCCCCTTGTCGGGTGACGAGGAGACCGACCTCGACGAGCGTGAACACGATTTCCCCGAAATCGTTGGTTTCTTTGATGCCCCAATACTCCAGGACGTGCGGGGCCAGGAGCCCGAATCTCGCCAGCGCAAAATCGCGGCAGGCCCAGGCGAGTTCCGTTCCACTCACATGCCGGCGAGACGGGAGCTGGGTTTGGAGGAATTCGATAGCGGCCAGGACGAACACGTAGGCGCGCTCATTGAAGCGGCCACCGTGGTCACGGATCCGTGAGAGGACATCGTCGGCGAGTTGAAGGTCGGTCACTACTCCTCCGCCTGAGCGCGTTCGCTCCAACGCGAAGCTAGGCCGCGACCCATATCCGGGTCAAGCGACGGCCTCGATTCGGTCCGGGTACAGGGGGAACGTGCTGGTGACGGTCCTGACCTCTCCGCGAACGGTGGCCAGGTGCGCGTCAGTGGGCTGGGTCAAGGCGGAATCGATCAGTTCGGCCACCCGCTCCATTTCCTCTTTCCCCATGCCGCGGGTCGTGAGGGCCGGGGTTCCCAGGCGAATACCGCTCGTCACGAAGGGCGATTCGGGGTCGTCAGGAATGGTGTTCTTGTTGACGGTGATGTCGGCACGACCGAGAATCGCTTCGGCATCCTTGCCCGTCAGCCCCTTGGAACGGAGGTCGACCAGGAGCAGGTGGGTATCGGTGCCGCCCGAGACGATGGCGTAGCCGCGGTCGGTCAGGGCCTGGGCCAGGGTCTGGGCGTTCTCGACCACCGCGCGGGCGTATTGCTTGAAGGCGGGCGTCAACGCCTCCGCAAACGCCACCGCTTTGGCGGCGATCACGTGCTGCATGGGACCGCCCTGGGTGCCAGGAAAGACGGAGCGGTCGATGGCCTTGGCCAGGCTCGAAGGACAGAGGATGATGCCCGAGCGCGGCCCCCGCAGGGTCTTGTGGGTGGTGCTAGTCACCACGTGGGCGTGCGGCACTGGGGACGGATGCACCTGGCCGGCCACGAGGCCCGCGAAATGCGCCATGTCCACCAGCAGATACGCATCGATTTCGTCGGCGATCGACCGAAAGATCTCAAAATCGATGATCCGCGAGTACGCGCTCCCCCCGGCCACGACCAGGCGCGGCTTCTCGCGGCGGGCGAGGTCGCGCACCTGGTCGTAGTCGATGAAGCCCGTGGCCGGGTCGACGCCGTAGTGCACCGCCTGCCAGATGCGACCGCTATGGTTCACCTTGTGTCCGTGCGACAAGTGCCCGCCGTGTGGGAGCGACATGGCCATCAGGAGTGCACCCGGCTCGATCAGCGCCATGAACGCCGCGAAATTCGCCTGGGCCCCCGAGTGGGGCTGCACATTGGCGTGCTCGGCGTTGAAGAGCCGCTTCAACCGATCGATGGCCAGTTGTTCGATCTGGTCCACGATTTCGCACCCGCCGTAGTACCGCCGCGTTGGGTAGCCCTCGGCATACTTGTTGGTGAGGAGGGTCCCCATCGCCTCGAGAACGGCGTGGCTGGCGAAGTTCTCGCTGGCGATCAGTTCGAGGCCGTCTTGTTGTCGCCGCAGTTCCCGATCGATGAGATCCGCGATCTCGGGGTCGACATGCCGGAGATGAGCTGAATGATCCAACGTCATGGCGTGGTATACTCCCCGTCGATCTTTTGAACACGGCGTTCGTGGCGGCCGCCCTCGAAGGCGGTCGTCAACCAGGTACGCAAGATCTCGACCCCTTCCTCATCACTGACGAAGCGTGCGGGCAGGACGAGCACGTTGGCATCATTGTGCTGTCGAGCCAGCTTGGCGATTTCCGAGTTCCATGTGACCGCGGCGCGTACCCCTGGGTGCCGGTTGGCGGCGTACGACATGCCGAGCCCCGTGCCGCAGAGGAGCACGGCTCGAGACGCCTCACCCCGCTCCACCCGGGCGGCCACGTCGTGGGCATAATCCGGGTAGTCCGCCGCGTCGGCGCTATGGACCCCCAGGTCGAGCGGCTCGTAGCCGAGCGCTTCGAGCTCGGCGATCAGCCGCTCCTTCAGGGCGAAACCGGCGTGGTCCGCGCCAATCGGAATTACCTCCGCCATATCGCCCAATATACTGTGGCGGAGTGTCTACCGGGGCGTGCGCGGAACCCACATCTTGCTCATGGCCCGCACGGCAAGCACACGCTCCTCTGCCAGCCGGTCCGCGGCCTGGTTGGCCGGAATCCCGTCGCGCGCCGCGATCTCGAAAATCTTGAGGATGGCGTCGTAGATTTCGGCCGCCTTTTTCTTCGAGCGTTCCCGCGCCCATCCGTTGATTTCACCCCAGACGTTGATCAAGCCACCGCCGTTGATCACATAATCGGGCGCGTACGTGATGCCTCGTTCGAGCAGCACTCGGCCGTGGCGGCTCTTGCCCAGCTGGTTGTTGGCGCCTCCTGCGATCACCTCCACCTTGAACCGCGGAATCGTGTCGTCGTTGACGATGGCCCCGAGCGCACACGGTGCAAAGATATCGGCTTGCTGATCGTAGATCTCAGCGGGATCGACGGCAGTTGCCCCCATGGTGGCAACCAGGTGTTGGACCTTCGCGTCGTCCACGTCGGCGACCACCAGACGGGCTCCTTCCTCATGGAGATACGACGCGAGCCAGCGGCCCACATTGCCGCAGCCCTGGATCAAGACAGTGCGATCCGAGAGTTCGTCGGACCCCCAGCGCACCTTGGCCGCCGCCTTCATGCCCATGTAGACCCCGTAGGCCGTGACGGGCGACGGATCGCCCGAAAGGCCCTGGAGGCCGGTAACATGGTTGGTTTCGAAGTGGACGTAGTCCATGTCGGCAGGGCTGGTCCCGACGTCTTCGGCCGTGATGTACCGTCCTCCCAAGGAGTCCACGAACCGACCGTGAGTCCGGAAGAGGGCCTCGCGGTCGGCCCGCTTGTTGTCTCCGATGATGACGGATTTGCCTCCGCCCAGCGACAGGCCGGCAACGGCGGCCTTGTAGGTCATGCCCCGGGAGAGCCGGAGGACGTCGACCAGGGCATCCTCGGTGCTCTTGTAGTTCCAGAACCGGGTGCCGCCCAAGGCGGGGCCCAAGGTCGTATCATGAATCGCGATGATCCCCTTGTAGCCGCAGGAGGGTTCATAGCAAAACACGACCTGCTCGTGGTTCCGGGTCTGGATCGCTTCGAAGATATCCATGCCTACCGTCGCTCCTTAGTGTCCGGGTCTCGCGGCATACTCGTAAAACCCGCGGCCGCTCTTCCGGCCCGTGTCGCCGGCGGCCACCATGCGCCGCAGGAGTGGGCAGGGTCGGTACTTGTCTTCACCGAGGCCGCCATGGAGGACCTCGAGAATGGCGAGGCACACGTCGAGACCGATCAAATCCGCCAAGGCGAGCGGACCCATAGGGTGCGCCATGCCGAGCCTCATGACGGTATCGACCGCCTCGGGATCGGCCACGCCTTCCATGACGCAGTAGACCGCCTCATTGATCATCGGCATCAGCACTCGGTTCGACACAAAGCCCGGAAAATCATTCACCTCGACCGGTGTCTTGCCGAGGGTCCGCGCGATCTCCATGACCCGCTCCGTCGTGGCGTCACTGGTGGCATGGCCACGGATGACTTCGACCAGTTCCATGACCGGCACGGGATTCATGAAATGCATGCCGATCACCTTGTCCGGGCGGCCCGTATGGGAGGCGATGGCGGTGATCGATATGGAGCTCGTATTGGTGGCAAGCATGGTGTCCGGACCGCATTGCCCGTCCAGCTGCCCAAACAGCGCAAACTTGAGATCGGGATTCTCGCTCGCGGCTTCCACCACGAGGGCGCTGTCGGCCACCCCCCGCTGGCCCAGGTCTCCCGTCGTCTGAATCCGGCCCAAGGCGTCCTCGGCCGCCTCGGCGGACATGACGCCCTTCTTGACCTGGCGGTCCATGTTTTTCTCAATGGTCGCCCGCGCGCGGGAGAGCGCCGGCTCGGACACATCGACCAAGGTCACGTGCCACCCGTGTTGGGCGAACACATGGGCAATCCCATTCCCCATGGTCCCCGCTCCCACCACGGCCGCCTGATTCACGCCGGGTCCTTTCGCGCCCACCTGAGCATGGCCGCGGTCGCCGCCCCCAGACTCAGGGTGGCCACGAGTCCTCCCTCCGGCCCAAACCCTCCACCGGTGAGCCAGCTGGGGCCGCCGGCCTCGAAGTCGATCACCGGGATGTCGAACGGCACACCGCTCACCGCGGCACCGGAGACGGCCAGCGCCATGTTCCATCCCAGGTGGGCGCCGAAGGCGGTCCAGATTCCGCCGGGACAGTAGAACGCTACGCCGAGAAACACGCCGGCCAAAGCGACGTTGGCCACGCCCTGTCCCGTGGCCCCGGGATTGAGTCCGTGCGCCAGCCCGAAGACGACCGCCAACGCGACAACGGCCGTGCCGCGCCCGAGCGCCATGGCCAGCACCACCAATGGGACGCCCCGGAACAGTATCTCCTCACTGAACGCCGCCGGCGCGAGCACGAGCACCGTCCAGAGCGACTCGGTCGCGAAGGCAATGGCCCCACCCGCGCCGGCGTCGTCCACCCAGCGGGCGCCGCCAAACACGACCGCCAGGAGCAGGGTGAATGCGGCCGCGGCGATCCCAAGCCCGGCGCCAATCATGAACCCTCTTGCTCCCGGCCCGGTGCCGCGCCAGCGCAGGGTCCTCCAATCCAGACGCAGGATCCGGATCCCTATGAGCTGCGTCGCCACGAGCGCGCCGACGAGCACCGCAATGCCCTGGACCACGATCTGGGTTGGACCCGGCACGCTGAGCCACGTGGAGCCTGGCTCCATCCCTCCGGAAAGGATCGCCGCCATGACCCACGCCAGCGTGAGCGACAGCGCGACGGTGAACACCGCGAAGGCCAGCGACCAGGCGACCGCCTTGCCGAGCCCCTTCCACCCCCGAGGGATCCGAGGCGCGGTCACTCGGGATCGAGCTGTGGGCGGGTCCGGGGCAAAAGGCCTGCGATCACGACGGCGGCAATGGTGATCTTCAACACGTCACCCGCCAGAAACGGGACCGATCCCCAGTGAATCGCTTGCATCACGTCACCGCCGAGAAGCGCCAGGTGCGCGATGCCCGCGAGGTGGATGACCGCCATGCCCAGCGCCGCCGCCAGGAAGCAGCGGACGAGCCGCCGTGAGGCAAGCCACCCCACCAGCGCCGCCGCCACGGGGAAAGCCAGCAGATAACCGCCCGTGGGACCGACGAGCCGCCACGCCCCACCTCCACCGACGAAGACCGGGACCCCGAGCGCGCCGAGTCCCAGATACACCGCCAGGGCCGTGGCTCCCGGCCCGGGTCCCAACACCCCACCGACGACGAGCACGGCGAGCGGCGAGAGCGTCATGGGCACAGGGCTCCCCGGCAACGGGACGGAGACTTGGGCCGCGAGTGCCACGACGAGCGCTCCGAGTACGATGGCGACGCCGCGGCGAGCAGCGAGGGGAAGCGAGCGGGGATGAGCGGCGGATGCTGGACTACGGTGCTGGGACTGAGCCATCGCCTCCTCATTTCAGGCTAGCGTCGTTCAACACTCAAGGCGACGGCATTTCCGCCGCCAAGGCACAGCGTCGCGAGGCCGGTCGTGGCATCGCGATCGTGCATAGCATACAGCAAGGTCGTGAGAATCCGGGCTCCGCTGGCGCCGATGGGATGCCCAAGCGCCACGGCGCCGCCGTTGACGTTCACGCGATTCCAGTCCCAGCCGAGGGCGCGGCCATCCGCCAGCGCCTGGACGGCAAAGGCCTCGTTGGCTTCGATCAGCGCGTAGTCGTCGATGGATGTGCCCGCTTTGGCCATGATGTTTCGAACCGCCACGATCGGCGCGAAGAACAGGTCCTTCGGCTCCCCGCCGCCGGTGGCGTACGCGGTGACGTCGGCGAGCGGCTCGATGCCGTGTGCCGTCGCGAACTCGCGGGAGGCCACGACCAGCGCGCTGGCGCCGTCGTTGAGTCCCGGAGCGTTTCCGGGCGTGACGGTTCCGTCCTTTTCGAATGCGGGCTTGAGACGTGACAACGCCTCGACCGAGGTATCGGACCGCGGACTCTCGTCGCGGGATACCCTCGTGGTGCCTTTCCGGCCTTGGATCTCGACCGGCAGGATCTCGGCCTCGAATTTGCCGCTTTCCATCGCCGCGACCGCCTTGCGGTGGCTTTCGTATGCGAACTCGTCCTGGTCTTCGCGGCTGATGCACGCTTTCCTCGCCGTGTACTCGGCATAGGACCCCATGTGGTTGTCGCCAAAGGAGTCCCACAAACCATCGTGAATCATGCCGTCGACGAGGGTCTGGTTCCCGGCCTTGATTCCCGTCCGCATGCCGTACACGTAATGGGGCGAGGCCGACATCGCTTCCTGGCCGCCGGCGACAATGCACCGCGCATCCCCGGCGCGGATGGCCTGGGACGCCAACATCACGGCCTTGAGGCCGGAGCCACAGACCTTGTTGATGGTCATGGCCGGGATGAGCCCGGGCAGTCCGGCATGGATCATGGCCTGACGAGCGGGCGCCTGGCCGCTCCCGCCCTGGAGGACCTGGCCCAGGATGACCTCCTCGACCTCGGCCCCGTCGATGCCTGAGCGCGCGACTGCTTCGCGCACCACCAGGGCGCCGAGCTGGGGGGCGCTCAGCGAGGACAGCCCCCCCAAGTAGCGACCCACAGGCGTGCGGACCGCAGCGAGAATGACGGGCGTGGTTGCGTCGCTCACGAGACCTGCCTGTGCTGGATTGTTCCAATCTGGCGGGAAGAGCCCGCTGTCGGGAGCGAGAAGGTCTGGCGTCGGCAAAAGTAGCCCGCCGCCGGACCCGGTTCAAGGAAGGCGCGGCGTTGAGCTCAGGGGGCGAGCGCGCGCGTCCCCACCTCCTCGCCGAGGCGCCCGAGGAAGGCTTTCACTGTCATGATCTCCTGCTTCTTCCCCGCCCCGCGCACCCGCACCGCGACGCTGTCGGCTTCCAATTCGCGTTGTCCCACCACGGCCATGTACGGGATCTTGTTCACCTCGCCTTCGCGAATCCGGTAGTTCAGCGTCTCCGACCTGTCGTCTACGTGAACGCGGAGCCCAGCGGTGCGCAGCCGTGAGGCGACCTCGCGAGCCCCGTGGGCCTGGGCATCGGAGATCGGAATGATTCGTACCTGCTCGGGCGCGAGCCAGACGGGAAACGCCCCGGCGAAGTGCTCGATCAGGGTCCCAATGAAGCGTTCCAGGGTCCCGTAGATGGCGCGGTGAATCATGACCGGGCGGTGGGGGTGGTTATCGGCCCCGATGAACTCGAGGGCGAACCGTTCGGGGAGCTGGAAGTCCAATTGGATGGTGGGGCCCTGCCAGAGTCGGCCGATCGCGTCCATGAATTTGATGTCGATCTTGGGACCGTAGAAGGCCCCGCCCCCGGCGTCGACGGTGTACTCGATGCCCTTCCTTTCGAGCGCGCGCTGGAGAATGGCTTCGGCTTCCTCCCAGGCTGCATCGTCGCCGAGCTTCTCCTCGGGCCGGGTGGAGACCTCGAACTCGAGGGTGAACCCGAACGTGCGGCGGACGAGGCGATCGACCTGGTCGAGACACAAGAAGATCTCGTCTTCGGCCTGATCCAAGGTGCAGAAGATGTGGGCGTCGTCCATGCAGAGCCCACGCACCCTGAGCAGCCCATGCAGGGTGCCCGATCGCTCATTGCGATAGACATTCCCGACCTCCGACAGCCGGACCGGAAGGTCGCGGTAGCTCCGCTGTTTCGACTTATAGATGAGCGCGTGCATCGGGCAGTTCATCGGCTTGACTCGATACCGGACCTCCGCCGCCTCCTCGTGCCCTGCCGCCATCGGCGGATACTGCTGGGCTTCGTAGAGCGGGAGATGGCCCGAAATGTGGAACAAGTCCTCGCGGGTGATGTTCGGGGTGTAGACCAACTCGTACCCGCTGGCGAGGTTGTCGTCTTCGACCTCGCGCGACAACAACCACTTGATCATGGCGCCCTTGGGATGCCAGAAGACCAACCCCGGTCCGACCTCCTCCTGGATGGCGTAGAGATCGAGCTGTTTCGCCAGAACGCGATGATCCCGCTTCCGGGCCTCCTCGCGGCGGTGCAGGTAATCGGCGAGATCCTGCTTCGCAAACCACGCGGTGCCGTAAATCCGCTGCAAGGACTGTCGGTTCTCGTCTCCTCGCCAGTAGGCGGCCGCCGCGTTGAGCAGCTTGAAATGCTTGAGCCGGCCGGTGCTGGGAATGTGGGGTCCACGGCACAGATCGACGAAGGGTCCATTGGTGTAGACCGAGATGGTCTCATCATCGCCCAGCTCGGCGATGCGCTCCAACTTGAGCGGATCGTCCTGGAACCGGCGGTTCGCTTCGTCGCGACCGACCACCTCTCGCACAAACAGATCATCCCGGTCAATGACCTTGGCCATCAAGCCCTCGATGGCCTCGAGGTCCTCGGGTGTGAATGGCCGGGGGACGTCGAAGTCGTAGTAGAACCCGTCCTCGATAGGGGGGCCGAAGCCGATGCCCGCGGTCGGGAAGAGTTCCCGGACCGCTGTGGCCATGATGTGGGCTGAGGAATGGCGCAGGACGTCCAGAGCCTCAGGATCCCGGGCGGTCAGGATTTGGAGGTCGGCGTCGGCCTCGAGCGGGCGGGCCAGGTCCCACACCTCGCCGTTCACCCGAGCGGCCACAGCGGCCTTCGCCAGTCCAGGCCCAATGGCCTCCGCGACCTCGGCCGCGGTGGTTCCCTTGGGGACCTCGCGCCGGCTGCCGTCCGGGAGGGTGAGACGAATGGTGGCCACCGCTAGCCTCCGAAGAGGGTCGAGGACCCCGGAGGCGGCGTGCGGACGAACAGAAAGAACAGGACGATGCCCGCGATCAGGACGGCCACCACCGGGAGCCAGCGGACCAGCACCGCCACCGTCACCTCACTTCTTTCCTCGGTCATGTCCGGTCACTCCGTGCCGTCCGGTTCGGCTCTAATTCCACCGTGAACCGTGTTAACTTAATCGCAGACGAAATCGTTTTGTACGAGGAATGCGTGGCTCGATTGAGACATCTCACCCTGACCCAGACCGCCGGCTGGCTCGTCACCGGGTTTGCCGCCGGATTCGTTGGTGGCGTCGTGGCAGGCGAGTGGTTCGGTGCCGTCACCTCCGATCGGTTGTCCGGCCGCCCAACCATCCGTCGCGGGCGCGGCTCCGCTGCGGACGCCGGCGAGCGCACCCGGGCAGCGCTCGCCACAGACCCCGCGTTGGCGACGCTCGCGGTGCGGCCAGTCTCGCGCCAGACAGTCGAGATCACGGGCTGGGTCGAGAACCGGCTCGCCCGGACCCGGGCAAGCCGTCTGGTCGCCGCCCTCCCCGGCATCGAGACCGTCATCAACAGCATCCTCGTTCGGGGAGAGGACGATCAACCCCAATTCCCCCATCTCAGGCTGACCGACCAGAGCGCATGACCCCGAGGCTCCCGCCGCAGTATCAGCCGGGACCGATCGAAGCGGACCTCTACCGGTGGTGGACCGAGGAGGGGCTCTTTGGCGTCGACAGGGATTCCGGCCGCACGCCCTACGTGATCATGATGCCGCCGCCCAATGTGACGGCCAGCTTGCACATGGGGCACGGTCTGAACAACACCATCCAGGATGTCATCGTCCGGTTCGAGCGAATGCGGGGCCGCGAGGTGCTGTGGCTGCCGGGGACCGATCACGCCGGCATTGCAACCCAGAACGTGGTCGAACGCCTCCTCATGGAGGAAGGGACGACCCGCCATGACGTCGGCCGGGAGGCGTTCGAGGCCCGGGTCTGGGACTACGTCGCCACCACTGGGGCCACCATTCTCGAGCAGCTCGAGGCCATCGGCGCCAGCTGTGAGTGGTCCCGGACCTACTTCACCCTGGATGCTCCCCTCTCACGCGCCGTGCGGGAGGCCTTCGTGCGGCTGTACGAAAAGGGGCTGGTGTACCGGGGCAACTACATCATCAACTGGTGCCCGCGGTGCCAAACGGCCCTCTCCAATGAGGAGGCCGAGAAAGAAGACGTCGCAGGCTCGCTGTGGCATCTCCGATATCCCCTCGCCAGCGGCGAGGGGCACGTGGTCGTGGCCACCACCCGGCCCGAGACCATGCTGGGCGATACCGCCGTTGCCGTCCACCCCGAGGACTCGCGCTACGCGCGGTTCGTGGGCGAGCGGATTCGCCTTCCGCTCGTCGACCGAGAGGTCCCCATCGTCGCCGATGATGGGGTGGATCCCGAGTTCGGGACGGGCGCGGTCAAGGTCACGCCCGCCCACGATCCCCTGGACTTCGAGATTGGCCAACGGCACGGCTTGGCGGCCATCGATATCATGACCCCCGAAGGCCGGATCAGTGAGGCGGGTCCGGCCTCCTTGCGCGGGCTGGACCGATCCGAGGCCCGCACCCGAGTGGTGGAGGCCTTCGAGAAGGCCGGCCTCCTCGAACGGGTCGAGCCCCACCGCCACGCCATCGGGCACTGCTACCGCTGCCACACCGTGGTCGAGCCTCGGCTCTCTGAACAGTGGTTCGTCAAGATGGCGCCGCTCGCCGCCCCCGCGCTCGAGGCCTATCGAACCGGCCGGCTCCGTTTCATCCCCCCGCGGCGCGGCGACGATTACGCCCATTGGATGGAGAACATCCGAGATTGGTGTATTTCCAGGCAGCTCTGGTGGGGACACCGGATTCCGGTGTGGTACTGTGATACCGAGGCCTGCGGCGCGCTCACCGTCAGCCGCACGGACGCCACCGCCTGCAGTGCGTGCGGCGGCCCGGTCCGGCAAGACGAGGACGTGCTCGACACGTGGTTCTCCTCATGGCTCATTCCCTTCAGCAGCCTAGGGTGGCCCGACCCGACGGCCGATCTCGACGCGTTCTACCCCGGCAACACGCTCGTCACCGCCCCGGAAATCCTCTTCTTCTGGGTGGCACGGATGGTCATGGCGGGCTGTGAGTTCATGGGGGACCTGCCCTTTACGACGGTCTACCTGCATGGCACCGTGCGCGATACCCAGCACCGCAAGATGTCGAAGTCGCTTGGGAACGGGATCGACCCGCTGGAGGTGATCGAGCGTTTTGGAGCGGACGCGCTCCGCTTTACGGTGACCTCGGGCATGGCGGTGGGGACGGACCTCATTCTGGATCCGGACGACCTCGATTCGTCCTTCGCGGCCGGGCGCAATTTTGCGAACAAGCTCTGGAACGCCGCCCGGCTGATCCTGGCCAATGTCGACGGACCCGTCCGACCGCTCGCCGGCAACGCGCCGGATGTCGTGCGCCCGCAGGACCTGACGCTGCCCGATCGCTGGATCATCGCCCGGTGCGAGTCGACGGTCGTGGCGGCAACCGACGCGTACGAGCGATTCCGGTTGAACGACGCGGGCAACGCCGTGTACCGGTTCCTGTGGTCGGACCTGGCCGACTGGTACCTGGAACAGTGCAAGCCGCGACTCTACGGCAACGCGAGCGGGGGCGATGTGGCCCGCGCCGTGCTCGTCAAGACATTCGAGGTGGCGTTGCGCCTGCTCCACCCGGTCATGCCTTTCATTACAGAGGCCCTCTGGCGGCAACTCCCCGGCCACCCCGAGGCCGCGAGCATCATGCGCGCCCCCTGGCCTGGGTCCGATGCCCGCGCCTCGGACCCGGAGGCGGAGCGCGCTTTCATGTTGGTCCAGGAACTCATCGGAGCCATACGAGCCATCCGATCGGAGTACCACGTCGACCCAGGCAAGCCCGTACGGGTGCGGATTGCCTGGCGGAACCCCGCGTTCGAGGCCGAAGCCGAGACGATCCGCCGGCTCGCCAAGCTGAGCGACTTGGCCTTCGGCGACCCGACCAACGAACCTGGCGGGCACGACGTGTTGTCGGATGGCAACGGAGTGTTCGTCCCATTGGGCGACGCCATCGATGTCCAGCGCGAGTGCGACCGGCTCGGGCAGGAAGTGATCCGACTGGACAAGTTGATTGCGGGGCAACGGCGGAAGCTCGCCAACGAGAACTTCGTGACGCGCGCCCCGGCCACCGTGGTGGAGCACGAACGCCAGAAACTCACCGCCTGGGAAGAGCAATCCACCGTCCTGGCCGAGAAGCGCCAGTTGCTCGGCTGTGGATGATCACCCGCCTCGCCACTCGCCGTGCCACTCGGGCAGCCGCGGCCGTCCTGTTCCTGGTCGCGTGCGCCAAGATCGAACCGCCTCCTGGCGCGCCGCCGGACATCGCCCCGCCGCTCGTGCTCGAGGTTCGCCCCGACTCCGTTGCGCTGCTCCCCGGCTTCGACGGAGAGGTGGAGTTCATCTTCGACGAAGTGATTTCCGAAGGGGCCACGCCGAATCAGGGCACCGGAACCGGCGACCTCGAGCGCCTCATCCTCCTCTCTCCCTCCGAGCAGGTGCCGCAGGTGCGGTGGAAGCGCAATCGAATCACCGTCAAGCCGAAAGGAGGGTGGCAGCCAGACCGGGTATACCGGATCGAATTGCGACCCGGAGTCGTCGACCTACGCCGCAACCGTTCTGACACCACCGTCGTCGTCACCCTGAGCACCGCGGCGGACGGCGCCGCGGTGCCGGACCATCGCCTCCAAGGACGCGTGTTCGATTGGACCCGCGGGCAGGCCATCCCAGGCGGCCTGGTCGTGGCACAGCTGCTGCCCGATAGTCTCGCCTATCGCGTCATCGCCGATTCGACAGGACGCTTCTCCTTGACGCGGATCCCGGACGGGACGTATGTGGTCTTTGGCGTGGTGGACGCAAACCGAAACGCCCGCCGCGATGCGCGCGAGATGTTTGACAGCCTCCGAGTGGAACCCGGCCGCACCGACGTTGGGGAAATCTGGGCCTTCCCCCATGACACCATTGGTCCGCGAATCCAGAACGCCGTGGTGCTCGATAGTGTGCGGGCCACCATCACCCTGTCGCAATTCCTCGATCCGGAGCAACAGCTGGACTCCACCGCCGCGCGGGTATTCCGCCTTCCCGATTCGACCCCGGTCGTGGTGCGCTCGGTGCTCCCGCCGGCCGTGAGCGACAGCCTGGAGAATCTCCTCCGGGCGGCCGCGGACACGGTGGCCCAGGCGGACAGCCCGGACGCCGGGCAGAACGATGTGGCCCCCTCCCCGCCCCCGCCCTTGCCTCGGCCCGAGCCCTCACCG
>JBFGLJ010000058.1:0-14615 GCA_041576235.1 Gemmatimonadales bacterium
AGCACCCGCCCCTCTTGCCCCTCCCGATCCTGTGCGGCCCCGGGGCGCCCGCCGACGATCGCGAGCACGGCCAGTGCCGCGCCCGCCCGGGCAAGGGTTCCCAGAGCCCGGCTCAATGTCCACCCCCTTCCGCTCCACCCTCCTCCCACCGACGGGGTTGCCAGCCCGTCTGTTCGTACAGAAAGATGATGACCGACCAGATGTCGTCCTCAGTCAGCATGTCTTCCCAGGCCGGCATGGCCGAGTTCCATGGCGCGCCTTCCTTGGGCAGGCCGGGGCCGCCCTTGGCAATGCGCCAAAACACGAAGCTTTCGGTCAACTGGGCAATGGTCCCGGGGTCGGTGAACGACAGGGGCGTTGGGCTGAACCCGTGCCCGAAATGACCATTGCCATCGAGCAGGTCGCCGTGGCACGGCATGCAGTTGCGGTTGTAGATCGTGCGTCCCGCTGCCACGTGCTCGTCCATGCTCCCTCGGTGCCGCAAGGGGTTCTCGAGCCCCGTCAGCTCCATCTGCGCGCCGCGAAACGTGATCTGGCCTGGAGGTGCTGGATGGATGGAGCGGAGTTGGATGGGGGCGTCGACTCGTGGCCGGACCTGTTGAAACGCGAACCAGCCGATGAGCACCGGGACGGCAGTGAGAAAGGCACCCCTGAGGACGCGTCGCTCCGGCGCCACCAGGAGCGCGGTGATGGGCTCCTTGAATCGGCGCCACCGCGTCTCGTCGTCGCTGACATAAATCAAGATGCCCACGATGGCCGTCAGCATGTATTGGAGCACCACGCTGGCCGGCGCGGGGGCGCTGCGGAAGCCGAACAGCGGCGGCAGGTACGCGATGCCCAGGGTAAAGACGAGATACGCCAAGATCACCAGTCCAATGGCCTGCCAGAACGGGTGCCCAAGCACGGACCGAAGCCGGCTCATCGCTGCTCCGCCAAGAAGCTCACCATGGCCTCCAGCTGGGCTGCGGTCAGCTGCTGGCCGAACGTCGCCGGCATCATGCCGGCCATCTGCTCATACCCGGCGGTGACGGTTGCGCCCGGATCCAGGATCGCTTCCCGAAGTTGATCCCGGGACAGCCGCCGGCCGATCCCGTCGAAGCTGGGCCCAACCGCGGCACCCGCTCCGCCGAGCTGGTGACACCCCACGCAGCCGCTGGCGGTGAGGAGCTCGGTGGGATCGGTGGAGGCGATGGCGGCTCGGATGGGACCGGGAGCCGGGGCCGTGCTGCCGCTGGCGAGGTCCGCCCCTGTCACCGTCACCTCGCCTCCCTGGGCCTGGAGGTAGGCGGTGACCGCCCAGAACTGGTCGTCGGGCAATTGGCGTCGCATGTCGGGCATGATGTTCGCGAATCCTGGGACCAGGTAGGCGCCGGGCTCGGTGAGCGACTCATAGAGGTACCGCTTGCACGACGTGCCGGGCACCCGGTTGCTGCAGCGCACGCCGATGAGACCGGTGCCCCCGTCGTCGCTGAGCAGGTTCGGAGCCCGAGTCCCGAGGCCATGGCAGGCGGCGCAGCCGCCGGCACCGTTGTACACCCGTTCCCCGGCCTCGACGAGCGCCTCCGCGGTCACGTCGCTTCCCAGGGCGAGGATCTCGGGCACTTCCGATTCGAGTTGGGGAATGACGTGGGCGATCGCCGTGTAGAGGCCGATGACCACCAGGGCGACGACGAGCACGTAGAGATTCGTTCGCCACATGGCACTAGGCTCCCGTTGCTGCGGCGGGGGACTTGCTGACGGCGCGTTCGGCCAAGCCGCCGAGCCAGAAGATGAAGGCGACGAGGGCCAAGAAGATGATGACGCAGAGGCTGATCATGTTGGCGGCATACCCCAGGGCCGGCGTCGCAGCGTCCACGCTCGTATCGCGCATGACCTCCCAGACGTGCCAGTGCTGCCGGATGCCGCTTCGGGCAAACCCCATGAGCCCCATCAGCCACGTGAAGGTGACGGCAAGCACGAACAGCGCGTACTGCGACCGTGCCGGCATCTCCCCCCACCGAATCTCTCCGCGCGACTGCGCTCCTCTCAGGAGAATGATATCAATGACCGTCACCCCAATGATGCAGGCGAGGACCGCCAGCACTTGGTAGACACTGAACCCGATCCGCACGATGGCTTCGACGAAATAGCCGTAGATCCCGTAGAAGACCACGACCCCCGCCGAGAGCGCAAACATGCCGGCCTGCACCCAGGACCCCGTCTTGGCCCACGCGACCGTGGGTTGCTTGTTGGCCCGTCGATACATGAGAAACGACAAGAACGTCGTGAGGATCATGAGGTTCACGGCGGTGTTCTTGGCGCTCATGACCCCGAGGACGTTCAGGAATGGGTGGTGCGACCCGCCCATGGCCGCGAGCTCTGCCCGGTTGGCGATCATGGTGTGCGGCGTGCCCCACACGATCCAGCCTACCACCAGCACCAGGAGCATCCATTTGGTATACGGCCTGAACCGCTCGGCGCCGGGAATGCGGCCCATCCCGATCCAGAGATAGTAGTTGGCCGCGAGGAACAGCACGCCAATGAGGATGGCCTGGACGATCCACAGCCAACTCATGAACCCGCCCATCATGGTGATGCCCATTTGCTGATTGAACTCGTAGATCTCGCGCCCCAGCCAGTATCCGGCAAAGGGCAACACGATAAAGGTCGAGATGGCGATGAAGTTGCCGACGTAGCCCATCCAGTCGTAGTGGGCGCGCTCTTCTGGCGTGCGGGCGGACAGGAAGCGATAGCCAGCGTAGGCTGCCACGATCGAGCCGCCGAACACCGCGTTGGCGATGAGGCGGTGAATGTTGATCGGCATCCAGGTGGCGTTGGCGAGCGCATTCCAGAGCCCCACTTCCGCGGGCAGTGTCTCAGCCGTGACGCCGCTCGGCGGAGACATCATGTAGGTCAGCCACCCGTTGGCGATAAACATCACGATGGTCCCCCAGACGTTGAGCAACAGACCCAACCCCCAGTGACCCCACTTCGCGCGACCGGCGCACCAGCGGTCCCATCCGTAGTAATAGAGATACAGGGTGAACGACTCGACGAAGAACAGCCCGGCGTAGAGCCACATCGACGGTCCGAAAATCTGGGTCATGTGGCCCCAGAACCGTGGATACAGCGACGTTAGGAAGAAGAGGAGCAACCCGCCCCACAGCGCGGTCGCGCTGTAGGCGAACACCAGAAGCCGGGTGAACTCCTTCGACAATTTGTCGTACTTGGAGTCCTTGGCGACGATCCCGATGAGTTCGGTGATCACGGCGAACATCGGCACGCCGAGGACAAACGCCGCAAACATGAGATGCACTTCGGCCGCCACCCACACCGCCCCGCGCGCCCCAATGCCGGGAAAGTGGCCGTACGCGCCAGCCGTGTCGGCGGCCGCCGCTTGCACCAGCGTCAGGACATCAATCATCGCGTAGGAAGAAGGGCAAGCGTTTCGAAAAATCGACTGGCATGGAGCGTCGTACCTCGCGCATGAGATCCACCGTCACGACGGAATGCCCGTGGCGGGCCGCATAGTCTTCTACTCGGGCGACGACCACCCCGCGAACGAACGACGGGATCCGCCGGAGCCGCTCTGACGCCTCGGGACTCCACTGAAGTTGAGGCGTCCGCTGCTTGCCGTACGTCACCCGCGGGCCGGGGACAAGCGGGGCCTCATCCCCGTTCGGTTGGTACGCGCAACTTGCGTCTTCTGCCAAGACGTCTCCCGTCCTGGCGTACGCGCTTGCCCGGCACCCACCGCAGACCAGCCGATATTGGCACCGCCCACATTTCCCGCCGAGCTCGCCGTCCCGCAAGGTCGCAAACAGCGCGGAGTCGGACCACACCGCGGCGAACCGGTCGCGGCGGAGATCCCCCGCCGGGAGCGGCAAATACGGGCACGCGGTCAGGTGCCCGTCGGGCGTCACCCGACAATACTGGACGCCGCACGGGCAGCGCGTGCTGTATTGGAGCACCGGCGATTCCGGAGCCCGCTGGTGCACCAAGCGCATGAACGCCGGCGCGCATTTCGCCCGTATCATCATGCGCCCCAGGTACTCGAGGTGCAAATCGACCAAGAGCGTCAGCGCCTCCTCGCTTGCCGCCGGAGGAAGATCGCTCATGCGCGCTCCCCGCCCTGTCGGAACCAAGAAGTACGCGTTGAACGACACGGCGCCCTGGTCCGCCGCCCACCGCACCAACGCGGGCAGTTCGGAGCGATTGGCCTGTGTAACCGTGGTCTGGATGACGAAGTCCAGGTGATGGCGTCCCAGCCGGTCGACGGCGGCCATGGTGGCCGCGTGCGAGCCGTGGCCCCGGCGAAAACGATCGTGATACCGAGGCTCGAGCGATTCGATGCTCACCGCGACGCCCATGACGCCGGCCGATTTGAGCTCCTCGATCTTGGCGTCGGTGAGCAAGGTGCCGTTGGTCCCAACCACCACCGTGGCCCCCCGGGACGCGGCAAAATCCGCGATCGTCGTGAGGTCATCGCGCATCAGCGGTTCACCGCCGGACAGGATGAACATCGGTGCCGGATTGACCTCGAGGATTTCCCCGGCGATGCGGAGACACTCGTCGGTGCCGAGTTCGCCCGTGGCCGTCTCCCGCGGTCCGGCAGAGATGTAGCAGTGGGCGCAACGGAGGTTGCACCGGCGGGTCAGATTCCAAGCCACGACATGAGGGACGGGATCCCCTGGGCGGTCAACCGTGGGTACCGCTTCGCCCAACGTGGCCAGCGATCCAACCCCCATAGGCGTCCTCTCTCGAGTCGTTGAGGCGGGGCTCAGTCCGACTGCGACCCGGCTTCCCGTTTCATGAATTCTTCGACCGCCGCCTTGGCGTCGGC
This sequence comes from Gemmatimonadales bacterium, assembly GCA_041576235.1. Classification (GTDB taxonomy): domain Bacteria; phylum Gemmatimonadota; class Gemmatimonadetes; order Gemmatimonadales; family GWC2-71-9; genus JABDII01. The sequence goes on from JBFGLJ010000058.1 coordinate 4,823, forward strand.
CGGCGAGACCGTCTTGAAATCGACCGGACACTCGGACATTTGCTCTTCGATGTCGCGAATGGGACACCGAGTCACGCCCGAGGCCTTGGCCTCCTCGATGAAACGCCGCATCTCGGGCGACAAGGCATCCCCACCCTCGGCCTCTGCCCGGATCTGTTTCGCGCGGAGCTCCCGAAACATGCCCATCATGGTCTCGGCATCGAACTCGTCCGCCTCGATCATGGCCTGCTTGTTCTCATCCATCACCTGGGTCGTGATGCGCCACAGATCGTTGGTGCGGGCAAACCGCTCCACCGTGTTTCGGGCCAGCGGGCGCGCGATCAATGGAACCGCGGCGAGGCGGTCGAACGCTTCACGGGTCCACACCAACGGGTCCGCCGCCGTCCGGGGGCGGGTCAGGCGATGGTGGGTTTGGGGACACTGGACATCGATGGTCGCTCCGGCTGGTTCGTCATCCGTTTCATGGCCGAGGACGACCGTCTTGTCCATCTGTTCCCGGGCCTTAATCTCGGCCCGCGCGAGTTCCTCCGCGTCGCCGATCCCCATGATGAGCTGCATGTGGGTCGGCAACAACTTGGCAATGGCTCGGTCGAGCCACCCCGAGGTGACCAGATCGGCACCATGCTCGATGGTGAATTCCTCGACCGCCCGTCGCGCAATGCCTTGGGCGAATGGCGGGACCCGCTGAATCCTGACCTCCGCATCCGGCGCCCACGGGAGCCCCGCCTCACCATCCTCCTCGATCCAGGGGATGGCATCGGGCTCGATGCCCACCGTTCCCGTGATGAGGGTGTTGCACGGGACGAGCCGAGCGAGGTTCTCGACCTGCGACCCCAACTCCGTGCCGTCGATCCGGTGCGCTCCATGCCGTCCGAGGATCAGGAGCGATGGTTGAACCTCTTCGATCCACTACAGGACCACCTGAAACGGTTTGCCGATGAGGATCTGCGTGGTCACGTGGACGTCGGGAAACTCACGTGCCATCACCTCGGCACGCTTGATGTTGGCCTGGCTGAGCTTGAGGAGACCCTTGTCGATGATGTTGTTGTGGAGTTCCTCCTGCTCCTCGAACTTGAACACCTTGGAAGCCTTCACGGACAAGACGTCCTTGATGTTGTGAAAGACAGCGTGGTGGTATTCGACGTCGAACGCGGAGCATACGTAGAGCGAGGCCCCGAACGCTTTGGCCAGTTCGAGCGCCATGCGCATGGATCGGTAGCTGTACGCCGAGCCGTCCACGCACACCATGAACCGCCCCCCGGCCAGAGGCGAGTCAGTCCGCACAATCAGAACGTCTTTCTCGATCCCCTTCATCGCCCGGGCGACCACGCCCCCGAGCTGAGAGAACGGCTGGCGTCCAATGCCGTGGGCACCCATGACGACCAAGTCGTAGCGGCGCCCGGATCGGCCGGCGAGCTTCTCGGCAAGCTCCTCGTCCTCGCCGACGATCCGACCGTCCTCCCCGAGCCGGACATCCGACCGCGTCCGCTCCCCACCATCGTAGTTGGCCGCGATGTTGGGATCGAACCCAATGAGGCTCGGCAGCTGCCCTTCACCTCGGTTCACCTCCTTCACAATCTCCTCGTAATTGATCCCCTCGAGGAGCTGGCGGCGCAGCGGAATGCCGCGCGCGGCGCAACGCTTCTCGACTTGGTCGAGAAACGAGTCCGAAATGAGCTGGAGGCCCTTCTCGATCAGCTTGTCGTGGACTTTCCGTTGACGCTTGATTTCTTCGGCTGTCTGGAATTGCGCAGGGAGCCCGGTTTCGAGCTGACGGAACCGGACGTCGTGGAGCCGGGCAGCATAGACATGGCTTCCCGTGAGGCGCCCCTCGCCTGCGGCACACACCTCGAGCGCTCGATCGACCGCCCAGTCTGAGTGTTGTGAGTTGTCGACGGGGACCAACACTTCACGGTACATAGGGAGCCTTTCGCTCAGGGGCGGTTCAATCCTGACGCAACGGGATGCGGCTGGCGCGTGAAGGGCGTACCCCGTGCAAGTATACCTCGACCTCGCCCGGTATCCCGCGCGTGGGTGGAAACGTGGACTACTGTCGGTGGTGTCGGCGCGAGTATGAGACCCATGGAGAGTGCTGTCAAGGGGCTAGCTGCTGTCCGCTCGCGTCCAGGACGACAATGGCGTCTACAGGACAGACCTGCGCCGCCTCGCAGACTTCCTCGTCGGTCACCTTCGCGGGATCGAACAGGACGGCGATGCCCTCCTCGTCCAAGGCGAACCCCTCGGGCGCTCGGGCGACACAGTCGCCGAATCCGACACAGAGCGTCCGGTCGATCCAGACTCGCAGACCCGACGCCAGTTGTCCCTCCGGCACCGTCTTCACATGCCCTCCAACCCCAAGTCCGACCGGGCCTTGTCCATCACCGCGGGGGTGATCTCCTCGATGCCGCGCTCGGAGGCGTACTCGGCGTAGATCCGCTTGACCATGCCCCGGACGAAACTCGGCACCCGGGTCAGCCGCGCCTCCGCGGCCACACTCCACCTCGCCGATGGACCCTTGGCGTGGGCCGGGGGTCGGTCGTCGAAGGCATCCTCCCGTCCTAGCATGTTCAGGCGCACCAGTTCCATCGGTCGCTCGGCGAGGGTACGCCCGCCGATTTCGACCCCGAGCGCCTCGACCATCTGGGTCTCCATCGGATTCGCCAACATGGCAACCCGATGCCCGCACTGCGGGCATGCATACGCCGCCGCAAACGTCCCGTCACCGGGGACCTGGCGGTCTTCGAACTGGAGTTGGACGTCACAATCGATACAGAGGAACTTCATGGCAACACCTCGAGGAACGCCTTGGCGATCTCAGGTCCAACGGCTGCTGACGGGCCGCCGGACAAGAACGGGATCGACCCCAGCAACGGAACCCCGAACTCGGTCGCGAGGCGTTGCCCCGCCTCACCAGAGAACAGCGGAATGCGGGCGCGACATGTGTCGCAGGCGATGCCGCACATGTTCTCGATGACGCCCAACAGCGGGACCGACGCCTCTGCCGCCGACCGCATGGCGCGGGCCACCGCGCGACGCGATTCGTCGCTGGGAATGGTGACCACGACCGCGCCGCTCAGGGTAGGCACGAACTCGGCCAGGTCCTCGAGGCGAACCGCGCCTGGGGGCAGGTCCACCATCAACACGTCCAAGGCCCCCCAGGCCACATCGGCGAGAAACTCGCGCAGCGTTCCTGCCTCGAGCGTCCCTCGCCACGCAAAGCGGTCCGGACCCTGCCCGCTCCACCGGACCGGGCTTCCCTCCGCGAGCAAGAGGTCGGTCGACATCACGCGGACGCCCTGGCGCCCAATGGCCGGTGCGACAGCGTCTCCATCGACGACCAGGGGACCAGCGGCGTCGAGCATCCTCGCCGTGGTCGGCCCGCCAAAATCCGCGTCCAACACACCGACGTCCTTCGTATGGTGTTCCGCCAGGGCCAGGGCCAGCCCGGCCGTGACGTAGCTCTTGCCCACTCCACCCTTTCCGCTCACGACCGCGACCACGTGGTTGATCCGGTCGAGCCGGGTGCGCACGCGGCGGCGCTGGCGGGCCACCTGTTCTCCCAATCCCGAATGGTCGGGGTCGGTGACTTGGTGGTAGGTGCGGTATTTCACAGGTCCCACCCGGCGCGCGCCAACATCTAGAGATTGATCATGACTGCCACGAGCGCGGCAACGTAGAATTCCGGGGCGGCTCGGGTCTCGGGCGTGGCAAAGAAGGCCCCCTTGATGAGAGCGGGAATGCGCAATCCGTGAACGAACCAGACTGCCCGCGCAAACCAGGCGTTCTGCCAACGCAGAAGGCTGTACACGATGACGAGGGCAACCAGGGCACCGAAGACGAGCCACACCCACGGAGGCCCAAAGCGGCCCGGCAGGAGCCCCTCCCGCCACATGACGTACCCGGCCCCTTCATAGAGAATCGCCACGTGGAGATAGACGAAGGCGGCCTGCCGAAACTTGTGCTCGCGTGGAGTGACGTCAGCCACGGACCGGCCTCCCTCGCGGGAAGCTCTCCACCCGGGCGGCGAGCCGGATGATGCGCCGAGCCGCGCGCCGGCCCGAGCGCACCGCACCGTCGATTCCGCTTGGCTCGTAGCCAGCGCCAGCAAGCTGCACTGGACCGAGGGCAGCCAGCCGTCGGCGCAGGGTCTCGACTCGCCGCACGGTCTCCGGCGCGTACCGGGGAATGGCGCCAGCCCAACTCGATACCCGGTACAAGACTGGGGCGGCGGCCCGGGTGCCGAGGACCTGCTCGAGGAGTCGCATCGCTCTGTCGCGCCACACTTCGGGCGGGAGGGGAGGCTCCGCCTCGAGCTCGGCCTCTCGCGGCCGGGCAAACAACCGAAACAGAGCGGCTCCCTCCGGCACGCGATGGGAGAACTTCGACGAACTGAACGTACACGCCATGAACCCTGTCTCTGCTACCTGCTCGCCCGAGACGACGAAGCCGCTGCCTGCCGGCTGCGACTGGACGGCCTCCTCCGGAAAGGCCAGCGTCACGGTTACGCTGGAAACGGTGTGAAACCCCGAGCAGGCCGTGACCACCGAGGGGGAGCAAGGACACAGCGGGGCGAGCTGGGCTGGGGCCACCGCTGCCAAGAGGAGATCGATGCTCCGGTCCGTGCCGTCCGCGAGGCTCACGTGCCACCCGCCACCCCGGGTCGCTCGGCCGCCAATCGGCGATAGGCCAATGACGGGCACCCCCACCACCAATTCGGCGTCTTCCTCGATGGCATCGACGAGCGCGTCGACCAGCGCCCCCATCCCATCTCGGAGGGTCCATAGGCCGCGCCCCAAGTCGCCGGGGTGCGCACGAATCCCGAGCCTGGTAGCGGCCTCACCGGGGGGGAGTGGATCGAGCCGTGCGCCTCTCAGGATCCACGATTGCCGCGCCCGTTGCGAGAGAACGTGCCCGTCGAGGTCGAGCGCATGGCAGAGGTCCGCGGTCGCGCGTCCACCATGGCCAACCCCTTCGGCCCCGTGCTCGATGACGAATCCGCCGACACGTTCCGTTCGAATCTGTCCGCCGCACCGCTCCGCCGCCTCGAAGATGGTGACCGGGATCTCGGCACGGGTGAGTTCCCAGGCCGCCGTCAGGCCCGCAATGCCGCCACCGAGAATTCCTACGCGCATGGGATCCAGTCGTGGCGCCGCGCACATGACGCCACGATATCAGCCAGAGCATCTATGAAGATCGGGCTTGCATTCAGTGACTCCGTACGAATTAGCCGAATCCCCAACCGCTCGGCGAGGGCGCGATATTCGATGTCGATATCGTACAGCACTTCCAAGTGATCACTCACAAACCCTATGGGACACACTACCACCGAGCCGGCGCCGCTGGTCGCCAATTCCTCGAGAACGCTTGCCGCATCCGGCCCGAGCCAGGGCTCGTCGGATCGTCCTGCGCTTTGAAAGGCGAACCGTATCGGTCGCGGTCCGAGCCGCGCTGCAACACCGGCAACGCTGGCCTGAAGCTGTTCCACGTAGGGATCGCCCTCTCCCTGGATCCGCTCCGGGAGGCTATGCGCCGTGAACACGAGGGCGGCCGGCTCGTCGGACGCGCCGAGCCGGAGGAACGCGCGCTGGGCCTTGTCGGCGACGGCATCCAGGAACCGCGGGTGATCGAACCAGTGGGGAACCAGGACCACCTCGGGCGCGGTCACGGCCTGCTCCAGGCTTCGGGCATAGGCGCCCACACTGAGCCGAGAATAGTGCGGGGCCAGGGCCAGCGCCACGACCCGTCGGTGCCCTTGGTCGGTCATCGCCGAGAGCACGTCCCGGATGTAGGGACGCCAGTGGCGCATGCCCACAAAAACGGGGATTCCATCGCCTAGCCGCTTCGCGAGGGCCGCCGCCTGGGCCTCGGTGTGCTCTCGAAGGGGGCTTCGTCCCCCGATGGCGGCGTAGCGGCTGCGAAGCTCCGCGACCAGCGCCGGCGAGGTCTCGCGTCCTCCACGAACATCCGCGAGATAGGGTTCGACATCTTCGAGGCGTTCGGGCGCTCCGTAGGCCATGAGCAGGACCGCGTAGGGCGCCTCGCTCGCCGGGGCGTCCGTCCAGGTGGCGTCGAGAAAGGGGCTAACCGACAAGTATCCGGTCTCCGTCGAGTCTGACCCGGTAGGTCCTGATGGGCACGCGAACCGGACCGCCCGCCGGGCGACCCGAGGCAAGGTCGTATCGCCCGCCATGCCACGGACACTGAAGGGTACACGTCTCGGCCTCGACGGTCCCTTCGCTGAGCGACGCCCGTCCATGGCTGCAGCGGTCACTGACGGCAAAGACCTGCCCGTTGATCCGGAACAGGGCGATCGCCTCGGCGCCGAGGTAGACCCGCCGTCCGGACCCCTCCGTGGGAACCTCCGCGAGCGTGGCCACCTCGGTGAATCCCGACGGATCGGTGCCTCCGGCGCTGCGGTCACGGGCGTGGGACCGTTCCTTGCCCTCCTCCCCAGCCCCTCCCAGCGAGTCGAGGATGTCGTGGAGCGACATCTGAAGACAGGTGAAGATTGGGGTGTCCTGGAGGGTGTACCGCGAGGCCTCCGTGTGCCGGAGATCCATCACCAGGTCGACAAATGCCGACGCGTCATCGGACTCGAAGGCCAGCACGAACTCCTGGTCGTCCAGGCCGAACGAATAGATCGTGTTGAGGCGGACATTGGGGTACTTTCGGCCGGTCCGAATGTGCTCCTCCATCAGCGCTTGGCGCCGTTCCAGGGGAAGCACGTACCACTCTCGTTGCTTCACAAACGGATACACGAAGAGATACTTGCAGTCTTGCGGTTCCACCTGGATTCGAGGCGGAACACCGCCCTGCCCCGGCCCGTCGGGCAGCTCGTACACTGAGCGGCGCGCCATCCCGAGATAGCTGTGGCTGATGGTGAGCCACCCACCCAGCGCCGTCGAGAAGATCGTTGTTTCGAGCTGTTGAAAGGGGTCCAGATCGTCAGCGACCTGCCAGAGGAGGAGATCGGTGTCTCCGCGGGTCCCCACGAGGCTGTATCCCCGCAGCAGGAGCCTGGCCCGGAAGTCCTTGAGCCGTCCCACGAACGCCTGCTTCTGAACACGCTGGACCCCCGCCTCGAGGCGGCGCCACGCCGGGTCGACTCGAAGAAACAGGAACCGAACGAATTGCGGCTTTTCCATTCGTCGGGATCCTCGAGGGCGATGGGACAGGGGCGAGGGGACAAACTTGCGGATGGCTGTGTTCCGTCAGTGATATACTTGTAGCCTTGAGCCCCGGCTGCGGCAAGAGGCCCCCCACTCCGTCTGGGCACATCCCATGAATCGAGGACAACGCCCGCCACTCCTACTGCTCATTGGCTTTGCCGTGTTTGTGGTTGTCATTGTCGTCCTCGTGGCCTCCTCGGTGACCCATCGCGGCATGGAAGCCTTTGAGCCGACATCGATGGCCGGAACACCGCGCATCGGTGAGGACACGGTGGACACCCTGACGATCGACGCTCGCGACCCGGACCAATGGCAGCGGATCGATCTCGATACTGGCCGCCTCCTTCGTGCCGATGAGCAGCACGGCTGGGATATCGCGGTGAGGCGGTTCCACCTCGTGCCGGCGCTCGCAGCCGCCAATGTCGGGCGCGGCGACTTCGATCAAGTAGCGCGCGCACCCGATTCAGGGTATATCCCCACAAGTCTCGGCTCCGATACCACCAATGCGGTGACACGGCGGTGGTACTCCTACGGGATGTTGTCACACCTCCTGGAGCCGAAGGGATACCGGTACGTTATTCAGACCGATGCCGGGCGGCATGTCAAACTGCAGGTGCTGAGCTACTACTGCCCTGGTCTCGAGGCTGGCTGCTTCACCTTCCGCTACGCATGGCTGTCGGAGTGATTAGTGTCCGTCTACTGCCTCGGCGTTAACCATCGCACGGCCCCGGTCGCACTCCGGGAGCGGGTCGCCTACACACCGCGCGCGATGGATGCCGCCCTGGCGCGGGTGGGGTGTGGGCAGCCGGAGACGCATCTTCCAATTACCGAACTGGTCATCCTCTCGACATGCAATCGCGTGGAGCTCTACGGGGCGCTGCGTCGGGCCGCCGAGCCGGCACCATGGCCCGTCCTCGAGCAGTTGCTCGCGTCGACGACTGGGGTCGGCATCACGGCCCTGGCGCCGCACCTCTACCGGCATGATGGCCCTCATGCCGTGCGACACCTCTGCCGGGTGGCCTCGGGGCTGGACTCGATGGTGTTGGGCGAATCAGAGATCCTCGGCCAGGTGGCCGACGCGCTGAAGGTGGCGCTCCGTCAAGGCGCGGCCGGCCCCGTGACCTCCGCCCTGTTTCGCACGGCCGTCCGCGCCGGCAAGCGCGCCCGCACCGACACTGGGATCGGAGCGCACGCGGCAAGCGTGAGCTCCATCGCCGTGAGCCACGCTGCCGTGCGTGCCATGGGGCTGGACGGGCGGGTGGTGGCGGTGGTCGGCGCCGGGCGGATGGGATGGAAGACGGCGGCAGCCCTGCGCGCCCGTGGAACCGGGGACCTGTTAGTGGTCAACCGCACGCGAGAGCACAGCGAAGAGCTTGCCGCGGAGTGGGACGCCGTCGCCTATAGCTTCGAAGACCTCCCGCGCGCGCTAGCGCTGGCCGACATCGTTATCACGTCGACGAGCGCCCCGCATTCGGTGATCACCGCAGCGGTCATCAAGGAGGCACTGCGCGTGCGTGAGCCCAGACCACTGGTCATCGTCGACATCGCAGTGCCCCGCGACGTGGAAACGGATGTCCGGAGCCTCCCGGACGTGCATGTGATCGACCTCGATGACCTTCAAGCCACGGCCGCTGCCTCCGTCGAGGCACGTCAGGCGGTGGTGCCGGAGGTCGAGGCGATGGTCGAAGAGGCCGTGGCGGAGTTCGCCAGGTGGGAGTCGAGCGTGGCCTTGCTTCCAGTCATCGACTCCATTCGACGACAGGCCGAAGCCATTCGGCGGCGCGAGGTGGGCCGGCTCCTCGACCGGCTTCCCGGCCTCGAACCCGATCTCGCCTCCCATATCGATGCGCTCTCCCAGCGGCTCGTCCACCAGCTCCTCCGGGCTCCCACGGAGAGTCTGCGTGAAGAGGCCGAAAACGGGCACGCCGCACAGTACGCCGAGATCGCCCGGCGGATCTTCGACCTCCAACCCCCTCCCCGCCCTGCTCCCCCCGCATCGCCTGACTGAACGAGTTGGCGCTATACCTCAGCGGCCCAGTTGCGGACGGTGTCGACAAACACGCGCACGTGCTCCACTGGTGTGTCCGGCAGAATGCCGTGGCCGAGATTGGCGATGTATCCAGGCCCGGCGCACGCCTCGAGCATGCGCGTCGTACGGTCGCGGATCACGTTCGGCGCAGCGTAGAGCCACGTGGGATCGAGATTCCCTTGCATCCCAACGCCAAGCGCCTGAAGCCTCTGTCGCGCGTCGCGCGCCTCCTCGTGCCAGTCGACACCCATGACGTCCGCTCCAGTGGTGCGGTAAAGCTCCTCGAGCGCCCACCCGGCACCGAGTGCAAAGACGATCACCGGTATGTCGGGGCGTACGTCGCGAAGCGGCCGGATGGCGGCGGCGAGATATGGCATTCCGAACACCCGATAGTCATCGGGACCCAGGGCCCCGGCAGCCGAATCAAACACCTGCATCACCTCCGCTCCGGCCTCAACCTGCGCCACGAGCAGATCCCCAACCGCTTCGGCAAGCCGGGTCAACAGGACGTGCGCGTCGCTGGGCCGCTCGCGAAGCAGCCGTTTAGCCAGGCGGTAGTGCTTTGCGCTGCCGCCGCCCCCTTCGATCATGTACG
>JBFGLJ010000059.1:0-14599 GCA_041576235.1 Gemmatimonadales bacterium
CGGCGTCTATCGGCGGAGCGTTCAGCTCACCCTCGGGGCATCACTGGCGGCGGCCGCTATTCTCCTCGCCAGCGCGAACCCCCTGGCGCACACCGTGTTCGCGACGCCGGATGCGGCCCCTGTCCTGCGGCTCATGGCCCTCGCGATTGTTCCCATGTCGCTGTTCGTGGTCCACGGGCAACTGCTCAAGGGGCTGAAGCGCATCCTCTTCGCCCAGGTCACCGCGGGCATGGCCGCGCCGGCCCTCACGCTGGCGGGCATCGGCCTCCTGGCGAACCGGCTCGATGTGCTGTCGGCTGCCGGCGCCTACACGCTCGGCGCCACCGGAGCGGCGCTCGTGGGGGTCGCATGGTGGTACAGGGTCCTCCCGCGCGGCCAACGGGGGGTGCAGCCGGTGGACTGGAACGACCTCTTGGCAAGCAGCCGGCCGCTCTTCTGGGTCTCGCTCATGCGGCTCGGCATGCAATGGACATCGATCATCCTCCTTGGCGTGTGGGCGACCAGCAGCGACGTCGCTATTTTCAATGTGGCTCAACGGACTGCCCTCCTCACGTCGTTGGTGCTGACCTCGGTCAACAGCATCGCCGCTCCGAAGTTTGCCGAACTCCACGCGCGTGGCGAACGGGACATGTTAGCCTCGACGGCTCGGAAATCGACCACCATGATGGTCTTGCTTGCTACGCCGGCGCTCCTGGCATTCGTTCTCTTTCCGCGCTTCGTCATGGCGCTCTTCGGGCCCGAGTTCGTGGTGGGAGCTCCGGTTCTGGTGATCCTCGTCCTCGGACAATTCGTCAACGTGAGCGCCGGCTCCGTCGGCTTCGTGCTCATGATGACGGGTGCGGAGCGCCTCGTACGCAATACCACCGCTGTGGCTGCGGTGCTGAACGTTGTGTTGAACGTGCTCTTGATTCCGGTGGCCGGTCCCGTTGGCGCGGCCATCGCCACCGCCGCCAGCGTCATCGCTTGGAATGCGTTGGCGAGTTATCTGCTGTGGACACGGCTTGGTATCCACGTACTTCCGTTTCGCTTCGGCCGCCCAACGCACCGGCGGACGGCGTGAGGGCGCGATGAGCATGGCTGGATCGCAATCGGGCAGGTGGTGACATGGCGCAACGCATCGATTTCACGATCATCGGGGCGCAAAAGGCGGGGACCACCTCGCTCTACGACTACCTGGCGCAGCATCCCGATGTCTACCTTCCGGCCGAGAAGGAAAACCTGTTCTTCTCGCGAGAGGATCTCTACCGCCGCGGCGATGCCTATCTCCGGCACTACTACCGCCGGTACGCCGGCGAGCGGGTGTGCGGACACGCCTACGTCCATCTCTTGGTGATCCCCGAGTCTGCACCGCGAATGTGGGAGTACAATTCGGCCATGCGCCTGATCGCCGTTCTCCGGAACCCAATCGATCGGGCGTATTCCGGCTACTGGCAGGCGCGACGCACCGGGGTCGAGCGGTGCGCGTCTTTCGAGGAGGCGATTGCCCAGGAACCCGCGCGACTCGCACGGCCGCCGGCGACGCGCGTGCCGTTGGCCCATCGGGCGCGGGGGGACTACGTGGCACTGCTCCAGCCCTTTCTCGAGCAATTCCCTCGACATCAGATTCGCATCGTGTTGTTCGAGGACCTGATCGAGATGACGGCCGACACGGTGGGACAGGTGGTGACGTGGTTGGGGCTCGATCCTGAGGTCGGGGGCCTAGATTTCTCCCAACCGAGCAATCCGGCCAGCATGCCTCGGCTCCCCTGGCTGCAGCACCAGGCGCTGTCCCCCAGCCCGATCATCAAACGGGTCTATCGCACGCTCATCCCACGGCAAGCATGGCGGCACGCGCTCCGGGAACGCGTGGTGCGCCTCGTCAACAAGGCGAACCTCGTACCCTTCGACTACCCGCCAATGAAGCCCGAGACGCGGGCTGCCCTGCGCGCGTATTACCAGCCTGGAATCGCGCAGCTCGCCGGGCTGTTGGGGCGCGATCTGAGCCACTGGCGGTAGGTGTTAGGCCTCAGCGGAAAGGGCCGAGCTGCCCCAGGAGCGGGCGGCCTCGAGGAGCAGGAACGCGGGCGCCAAGATGAAATCGAAGTGAAGGGTGTTACTGGTGGTGGCCGTGCCGAGCATGGCGAAAACCACCAGAACCCCGACCATGCCCCATTTCGCATTGCCCCCGTCGCCCATGCGTTCGGCCCGACGCCACCGAGTAGCATAGGCCCATCCCATGGCCGTCCATGCCGCCAGCATGAGCGCGAGTCCTACCACCCCCAGATCGTGGAAGACGTGCAGATACTCGTTGTGCGGATACACGCCTTCGGACCGGCCCAGCAACGTGCCGGAGAATGTCCTGGCGGATCCAGGGCCCCATCCGGCGATCGGTTGCCCCAGCCCGCGGACGAGCAATGCCGGCCACAGCACGTCGCGATTCGACAGGTTGATGGCCTCGACGGGATCCGGAGAGGAAGCGGGTCGGGTGAACCGGGACCGGAACTGCGGGATCGAGAGCAACAGGCCCATCGCCACAGCGCCGGTGACCACGATCTGAATAAACGACCTCGCCGGACGACGGGGACGGATCCGGCTCATGCCGACCAACACCAGCGCCACGAGACTCGCCATGCGCGAGAGGGTAAACAGAATCGTGAGGATGGTGATCACGCTCACCAGCCGTCCCCGGCGTCTGTCGGCGGGGGTTGTCCCGTATCGCCATTCCCCAAGCGGAAGCGGGAGGATGAGCGCCAGAAACAGCGCTGTAGGCCGTGGCGCCATCGCTCCGTACGGCCCGCCGGGTGTGAGGCGCACCAGGGCAAGGGGAACGAAGATCAGGTACAGCAGCCCCGGAAGCAGCGCAACGTAGAGGAGTGTGCGGCGGAGTCGGCGATGCGTGCTTGGCGATGCGGCGGACAGCGCCAAGAGGGTGAAGGCGGCAATGGCAGGCGGGATCACATAGTAGAAGACATGGCGTGCGCCGGCCTGGGTGGGCGTCGTGGTGACGAGCCGAAACACCCCCCACAGAAAGAAGCCTAGGAAGAGATAGTACTGTTTGGGGAGGCGTACCCGGTGGAGATGGAGCAGCAACACGCCGAGGGCAATGAGCATCGCCGCAAACCAGAATGACCGCTGGAGCGTTGGACTCAGGCCCGGCGTGAAGCGGGTTTCGAGCGCGCGGAAGACCCCCGCGAACGCGGAGGCGCCGATGATGAAGAACAACAACACGCTGGGTCGTGCGAGTGTATGAAAGGCAACTCCGGCGGCGACGAGCAGTAAGCCGGCATACGGGCTCATACCTGGAGGCACAACGGTAGGAATCGCGGCCGCCACGAGGGCGAGCAGGACGAACCCTATGGTCTGGGCCCGAGCCGGCAGCATGCGGGCCGACGGAACCGCCGAGGACGTCACCCGCACCTCGGTCGACCGTAGGCTGGCAGGCGGCCGGGCACGGTGTGGGGCTCCCTACGAGCGCCGGCGGAGCACGGCGCGGACGTCGGCCTTCAACCCGGCCCAGTGTGAGGCGAGGGAGGCATAGCCGTGCTGGTCTCGGCTGCGGGCGCGCGCAAGCGCGTGGCGCCCGAAGGCCACGAAGACGGCGACGATGGCGGCCAGAAAGAACGCCAGCAGCACCATCTGCCGGCGTTTGGGGCTCGACTTCTCATCGGGGGGAACGGCGCGGTCGATGACCGTGATGAGCGGGGTATCGTTCACCTCCTGCATCCGCGCTTCCTCGTATTGCGTGCGCAACACCGTCACCACTTCCTCCTTGATACGCACCTGGCGCTGGAGCCGCTCGTGCTGGAAGGTCAAGTCGGGCGAGCCCCGGAACTGCCGATTCTTCTCGAGAAACGTCTTGAGTTGATTCTCCGCGGCCTCGAGTTCACGGTCGGCGTCCTCGAGCCGTTCCTCACTAAACCGCCGCCTCTCCCCGCCCGTGGTCTGGCGGGTCTCGAGGTTGAACCGATTGAGCAACCCAACGAGGACATTGGCGACATCCGCCGACAGCACCGGGTCACCGGTCTCGACGGCCACCCGCAAGACGTTGGTCTCGATGTCGGTACTCGTGCCGATCATCCCGCCCAGCTTCTCGCGCCCAGCCTCCAATCGCGTGCGCTGCCTGTCTCCGTCGATCTCCAAGATGTCGAGCAAGGAGGCGCTGTCCGCAGTGACCCCACCCTGCATGGCGAAACGATGGAGCAGGAGTTGGTCGCGGATCGTCCGGCTTTCCAACAAATGGGCGTAGAATCGCGGGGAGGTGGCCCCCCCACCGGGGAGCGCGATGCCGAACCGGGACGCCAGGCCGGACACTCCGCTCGGAAGACTCACTTCCGGCTGATCGGTTTCGGGAACGAACGTCGTCACCGCGGTGTACTTGGTGGGCAGCAGCAGGGAGATCACGGCCGCCAGGACGGCGGCGAGCACCGGCAGTCCAACGATCAAGCGCCATTGTTCGAGCAGGACGCCGGCAAACTCGAGAATGGTGAAGTCGTCCACCTCGCCCGCCGCCGCTGAGGGGGGCAGGGACGCCCCGGGGTGTCCGGTCATGGCGTGGCCCCGATACGCATCACCGGGTCGCGACGACGATGATCGCCACGGTGCTGGCCAGGATTTGGGCGATGGCGCTGAAGATCCTCGCCACATCCGGCTTGTCGGCCGGGTCCTTGGTGGGAACCACGAGCTGGGCGCCCGCCAAGGGCTTGGGCTTCCCATCCGCAAGCAGGAACCGGCGCTTGACACTCTCGTGCTTGCCGTTCGGTTGGATCACGTAGGTCCGCCCTTCATCGGCATCGCGGCGGAAGCCGCCCGCGGCACGAATGTAGTAGTCCGTGTTCTTCCCGGGACTGAAGGCCACCGCCACCGGAGCATTCACCGCCCCCTGGACCTCCACCACAGGATTGTACTCGGGGATGTAGACCGAATCGCCCGCGAGGAGCACGAGATTGTCCCGGAACTTGGGGTCGCGGAGCGTCTTGGGCAGGTCGATACCGATGCGGCCTTGATTGTTGAACGCACGATAGAATTCAACCCCGGTGGCGTAGGCGACCGCGGTCACCCCCCCCGCTCGCTCCAGCAGATCGAGGAGACGCTCATCGCGTTGCCGAAGGGCGTAGCGCCCCGGAAACCGCACTTGCCCGTAGATGGCCGCGGTTCGCGGGATCTCCCAGTCGGGCTGTTGCAGGATCAAGATGTTGTCGTAGGGCCGGAGCGGCACGTCCGCCGCGCCGCTGGCGGGCGCAGGAACGCCTGGAGGTCCCATGTAGACCCCGTCCGGGCCACGCTCGACCAGGTAGGTGGAATCGAGCGGCACACGTATCGTGGTGGCCAGCGCCCCTTGACCACGATTCTCGGGAATCCGCCCGATTTCCGCCTCCACCAGGTAGGCGTCTTCGGTCACGCCCCCGGCGAGCAGCACGGCGTCGCGGATCGTCATCCCGTCGCGAAAGGGCAATTCGCCCGGCTGCCGCACCGCGCCATTGACCGTCACGTAGCGTTCGGGCCGAAAGGCGGTACGGCCGAAGACCACGATCTCATCACCATCCAGCAAGGCGATATCGCTGGTGACGGCCCCAGTCGAATCGCGGAACGCGGAACGGAGCTGCACCCGGCTGGAATCGCTGAGGAGTCGGGAGACCAGGACCTGGCCCAAATACACATCGGGCTTCGGCCCGCCCGCGAGCCCGATCGCCTCGCTGAGCTGCATCCCCGGGACATACCCGACCGGACCCTCGATCCAGACGTTGCCGGTAACGGTGACAAAGCCGCGCCGCCGGTCCCCGATCGAGAACACCACCACCGAATCGCCCGCGACCAACGGAAAGGCCGGGCCCAGGGCGTCGACGAACTGGGCTTCGGGCAGGTCAATGACCGTCCGCTCCTCTCCCGCCGGTCCCCGCGCCTGGGGCGGCAGAATCCGATGAATCTGCACCCGCCTGCGGGAGGCGTCGAAGCGAAAACCTCCAGCGGCGGCAATCAGATCCCGGAGGGTCTCACCATCCCTGAACTCATAGATCGCCGGCCTGGTGACCTGCCCGGTGACCGTGACGTGCGTTTCGCGCACCGGAACGAACACCACATCGCCGCTCTCCAGCCGGACATCGTGCGCGTTGATGCCGCGCAAGAGATAGGCATACACATCCAGCGCGGAGATCAACTCGCCACCGCGACGCACCTCGACGCCTCGGAAGCTCCCGTTCTCGGTCGGGCCGCCCGCGGCGTAAAGCGCGGTGAGCACGGTGCCCGCGCCGGACATCTGGTAGGAGCCCGGCCGGGCGACCTCTCCCACCACGTAGACTTGAATGGTGCGCAGTCGCGCCACCGTCACCTGGAACTGGGTGGTCGCCCCACGGCCACGGCGCACACCGGAGTACACCCGCCCCAATCGTGCGAACAGCTGGTCCTCGAGCTGGGACATCGTCAGGTTGGCGACGTAGAGTTGCCCCACTTGCGGGATCACAACGAATCCCTCGCGCGTCACCTCCAGGCTGTGCGCCAGTTCCACGTCTCCAGTCAAAATCAGGACGAGCACGTCCCCCGGTCCGAGCCGGTAGTTGGCGTCGACGGGCCCGGCCAGCGCCGGGTCGAATTGGGTCCCGGCGCGGCGGAAGACATCCAAGCCAAAGATCTCGAGCTCCGGCGGAACGCGAGCCAAGGAATCGGCGCGCAGAGAATCGGCAACGGCCTGGGCGGAGTCGGTCAGTACGATCAACGAATCGAGATCGCCAGGCGGCAGAATGCCGAGCAGCCCAACGACGTCGAGCAACGACTTGTCCGGTGTCGGGGCCGCTGCGGTATCGGCGCCAAGCATGTAGGCGTCGAGCAGCGTGGCCGGGTACCCGGCGGCCTCGAGGCGGGATCGAATCTGGCTCGGCGTGAGCCCCGACCCGGCCAGCCGCCGCCGCACCTCGGCGACCAGATCGGGTCGCTCTTCGAGCAGTTGCTGGGCTTCCTCCGCGGTGGGCTGCTGCCCCCATGCCGGCCCCGGCAACGGGCCGACGGCCGCCCAAAGTAGGCACAGGAAGGGAATCGCTCCCCGCCGGAATCGCTTGAGAGGGGTGAGGAGACCAGGAGGTGTCATGGGGTGCGAAGATCGTCCGTAAGTAGCATTCCGTCAAGGGGTTGCGCAATCTTGCCCCAGCCGGTCATCGGCGTTCCAGGAGGTGCGTCCAGAACCGCGCCGTCTCACGCGCCAAGGCAGGGGGAGCGAAGCGCTCGATCACGCGCTCGCGCGCGGCCCCCGCGAGGGCATGACGACACGAGGAGTCGGCCAGCCGCTCGAGCGCGCTGGCCAGGGCTGCCGTGTCGTTCACGGGGAAGATGATTCCCGCCGGGCCGATGACCTCCGGCACCGCGCCCGCATCCGACCCCACAACGGCCACACCATGGCTCATCGCCTCGAGCAAGGCAGGCGTCCGGGTTTCCACCCAATCGCCGGACGGTCGCGATGGCACCACCAGGCAATCGATGTCCGGCCAGATGGCCCGCCTGGCCGAGAGCGGGAGTCCCCCCCGCCACGTGATGCGCGACGCGATCCCAAGTCGTTCCGCGAGTCGCTCCAGGGCCTCCTGGGTGGGTCCCGTCCCCAGGACAGTGAGCGTCCAACCGGCCGGCACCTGCACCGACGCGTGGAACAACAGGTCGAGCCCGCGTTCGGGGACCAGCCTGCCGACGAATCCAATGGTGAAGCGCTCGGCCGGGCGGTGTGGCGGTGCCGCGGGGATCCCGCGGGCCGGCTCTGGGATGACCCGGACCGGGAGCCCTGGACGCTCGTCGCGTATCAGCGCCGCTGCCAGGCCGGTCCCGGCCATGAGGCCCCGCACGTGACCGAGCGTCCGGGCCCGGTAGCTTCGCTCGCGCCGCGACAACTTGTCGGGAAGACTCCGCCAGGTCACGGCCGAGCACGGGATGCCGAGCCCCTCGCTGAGCGACGTCGTCAAGGCGGCAAGCCGCGAGGCGGGCTCGGCCTCCACGTGCACCCAGTCGGGACGCACATCGGTCAGCAGCCGGCGGATGGTCTTCATGTCCCACCGCCCCCCGTCTCCTTCGCTCCCACCGCCCCTGACCGGGACCGGCGCAATGCGAACGCCACCGTCCTCCGCAGCGGTGTGCGTCACGGGTTCGAGATGGGCTGAAAGGCGCGCGCGCTCCGGCACGGCCGTGGTCACGTGGCAGTGCTGGGCCGCCAAGGCCTTGAGGACGTCGCGCTTGGCCGGATCGGCGGCGGCGGCGGAAAGCACGACCACCCGCATCGTCTAGGGCGCCACGGTCAGAGGGGATCGCACACGCCGCTCCTGTCTGAGGGGAGACCGTCGAGAGTCGCTGGCCGGAAGATGACCGGACAGGGCTTTTCGTGTAAGTGGGTGTATCTTGTGTTCCGTGCGCATCCTTCACCTGGCGAAGTACTATTGGCCCCGCTCCGGCGGCATCGAGCGGGTGGTCCAGAACCTGGCCGAAGGCGCGGCCCAGCTGGGGCACGACGCGGAGGTCATCGCGGTCGAAACCAGGTGGCGGTGGACCAAACGGGGGCGCCACAAGACCAAGGTCACCCACGCCTTCTCCTTCGGAGAGGTCGGGTCGCAGGAGTTGGCGCCCGGCTACATCGCGGCGGCCTGGCGCACGGCCGACTTGGTGCACGTCCACCACCCCCACTCCCTGGCCGATCTGGCCTGTTTGCTGCGGCTCCGGCGCACGCCGCTGGTCGTGACCCAGCATCAGGATGTTGGCGGTGGTGCGGTAACGCGGCGCATGGCGAAGATGGTGCTGGCTCGGGCCCGTGCGATCGTGGTGCCGAGCCGATCGCACGTGGCGCTGTGTCACGAGCTCGAAGGGTTCGAGAGCAAGGTCGAAGTGATCCCCTTCGGCATCAATGAGACCCGCTGGAACGAGGTTCCGCCCCCACCCGGCGGAACCCCGGCCCGGGCGCTGTTCATCGGGCGGCTGGTCCGCTGGAAAGGGGTCGACATCCTGCTGCGGGCCATCCAACAGGTCACCAACGTGGCGCTGGACGTGGTGGGCCACGGCCCCGAAGCGCCCAGACTCAAGACCCTGGCCCAGGCGCTGGAGATCAGCGACCGGGTGCGCTTCTACGGAGAGTACCCGGATGAGGACCTGCCCTACCGAATGGCGGCTGCCGATTTCCTGGTCCTCCCGTCGGTGTCGGTCCACGAGATGTTCGGGTTGGTGCTCATCGAAGCCATGGCGGCCGGCCGGCCGGTGATCACCACCGACCTCCCAAGCGGCGTGCGCGACGTCAACGTGGCGGGCGAGACCGGATTCACGGTGCCCCTCAGGGACGTGAAGGCGCTGGCCGGCGCCATCGAGACCCTGGCTAGCGACCCAGCGCTGGTACGCACGATGGGTGAGGCGGGCCGGGCGCGGGTCGACGAGCACTTCACCCGCGGGGTGATGGCCCGGCGACACGTCGAGCTGTACGAGCGAGTGCTGGGCGGCGGGTGATATACTTAGTCGTGAGTCGTGAGGCGTGAGGCGTCAATCGTCGGACATCAGACCGTAGACCGTAGACCGTCGACCTATGACGGGAGTGGTGTGGGGAAGGGTGGACATTCGGGCCCTTAGCTCAGTTGGTTAGAGCAGCGGACTCATAATCCGTCGGTCGCAGGTTCAAATCCTGCAGGGCCCACTGAAGGCGGGGTATGACCCCGCCTTCAGTATGCCCTGCAGCTTTGGGCCTCGCGCCTGAACGGCGCATCGGCTCAAATCCTCTCGAGCATCTCGGCGCTGCCGAGAGCCCCCGTTTGTTGTGGGCCATTGCAGGCTTTGGTCCTCGCGCCTGAACGGCGCATCGGATCAAATCCGCTCGCCCATCTCAGCGTGCAGGCCGCGGTCCTCGCGGCTGGACGCAGCAGGATTGTACAATGGAGAAGGTGGGGGCCGTCGGCCCTACTCTCGCTGAAAACTTACCAGCCGAAGGATCGCCTGGCGGGCCTCCTCGACCATCGGCTGCAGCTCGGGATCGGCCTGCCGCCAGTAGTAGGCGAAGTACTCATACGATTCGAGGGCCTTATCGGGTTCACCCAACTGCTCATAGACCCTCCCCAGTTGGTGCCGAACCAGCGGCTCCACTGACAGGTACAAGCCGCTGACGTGGAAGAAATATGAGCCGTACACCCGCTCTGCGTCCCGGAGGCGGTCCAGCTCCTCGTAGAGCCGGCCCAGCCACAATCGACCAATGGGCAGGAAGCGGGCCCTCGAATCTTCGAGCAGTGGTAGGGCGCGTATTGGGTACCCCTGCCGCACGAGGCCGTACCCCTCGAGTGCCCGGGCAGAGCCGACCACCATCATACCTCGTATGGAGTCTGCCGCCTGGAATGTGCGTTGCGCCAGCTGCTCCAACATGTCAATCGCGCGGGCATGCTCGGACCATTGACCACGATCGGCGGCGAAAGCGCCGGCCCATACCAACCAAGCCATCGAGATCCTAGCGGTCGGGTCGATCAACGCGGGATCGAGCGCCTCCTCGAGTAGGTCTTTCGGGATTGGCAGGCCGAGCGTCCATGCGTGATAGAGAGCTCTGGCTCTCGAGAATCTGGAGATTGCAGATTCGTTCAGATACGGCAGGGCTGCTCCTAACCGGCCATACCATGTGGCATTGGTGGAGAACAAGCGTCCGGCAGCTCCACTCTTCCACCCATCTTCCCCGCGCTCGAGTAACAATTGCGTGACCGGCCGGAAGGCGGCGTAACGCGGATGATAGAGGAGCTGGGCCACCTCGCGGATGACCTCCCAGTCCTCCAGGCGCAAACGGTCCATCGCGTCGGTCTGAGCCAAGGAATCCCCAAACGCCAGGTCGAGGGCCAGCCGTCCTGCCCCGACGGTTAGCGTGTCATCCGGGGCGATCCGCTCATACTGCTCGATTAGCCGTGCCGCATGCGCGCTGTCGCCGTGGAGCCACCACGCCATATCGAGGTGGTGGCTCAGATACGTCGCGTTGCCAGGATCGAGCTCGACTGCTTGCTCGAACAGCCGATCGATCTCCTCCGCCGTCGCGAATGTGGTATGGAGGTACATCTCCCCGAGCAGGAACTTGAGGTGCGCATCGTCGGGATACCGCTGGACGGCCTGGTGCAGCGGGTCGACCCAGTCCAGGGTCTTCCGAGTCCACGCCCGCAGCGTTCGCACGTAGACCGCCGCGCGGGGAGGCAGTCTGCCTCCAAACTCGGCCGCGCGACCAAAGTGGTGGTCCGCCTGGGGCGTAGTCCCTGGAAGCCAATACTGCACGTAGCCGAGCCGGTAGTGGGCCAGGGCGAAAGTAGAGTCGGATGCGCTCGCTCGCTCGTACGCGGCCCGGGCCCTGGCCATGTCGAATTGCCGGAAGAGAACTTCACCCTCCAGGAACGCCTGCAGCGCTGCCGGAGACTCAGTCGTCAGTCTCGCGAGGTTGATGTCGGGCAGCTCTCCCTCGCCCCGCTCGAGGATGACGCGCAGCAGCTCGACTGCCAGGCGATCGACGATCGTCAACACGTCATCAGATGATCCCTCGGCCCGCGCTTGACCGACCGGCTCGCTCGTGTCGACGTGATAGACATCCGCCACCAGCCGGATGTCCTGACCAACCGAGACAGCCGACCCCATGACCGCGAACCGCGCACCACTCCGGCGTGCGACGTCGAGCGCGGCTGGGAGATCCGGTGTCTCCGTCCCCGATACGCTCTCTCTCCATCGGGCAAACAGGGTCGCCGGGCTGATGGTCCGCAGGCCGGCCACACCGTCCAGGCCAGTCGAGAGGAGATCCACCATCCCTTCGCGCAGCACCGCCATCTCGTCGCCCCGGACGCTGAACGGGAGCACCGCGACAGCGCTCGCGTCGATTGAGGCCGTAGCGGGCGCGGGGCCCGGCTCCGGGTTCCGGAACGCCACGTACCACACGGCAAGGCCGATGATCAAGGCTGTGAGAGCGAGCGGCCGCCAAGCATGGCGGCTCGGCCCCGGCTCGGCCTGTGCCTCCTGATCCGCCACCACCGGTACCCTGACCTCGATGCCCTCGGTCGACATCGAGCGCAGCCGGTCCGCGAGGTCGGTAACTGCGCGCTCCGGAGTGGCGTCGAACTCCTCACGCATCCGCACCGCGTGGGCGTCGGCCTGGCGCAGCGCCTCCGCTCGGTTCCCAGCCGCGGCCAGCGACTCCATCAACCGGACGGTGGCGCGGGCGCTCGAGGGATCGTGGGCGACCAGTTCGCGCCACCGCGACGCTGCCCGGCTATGGTCGCCCTGCTGGGTGGCGTGCTCGGCCAGCTCCTCCAGCGCCTGGGCATAGGCGCGGGCGAACCGATCCCGCTCTTCGTGCGCCCACTCCTCGAACCCCAATGCGTCCTTCAGGAACAGGCCGTCCAGAAACCCGCCACCGTACAACTCCACCGCGCGCTCCAGATCGCCCGCCTCGATCGCCGCTTGGAACGCGGCCACGTCGCTGGGGCATCTCGCCGGGTCTATCCTGAGCGCGTTGCCCACCACCTCCACCGGGGCGCCGTTCAGTTCGTGATTGAGTACGTAGATCGTCTCGCGCGCCGAGTGGCGCGCGCTCTCAGGCGCACTCTCGGGCCACAGCATGGCGATGAGCGTGTCGCGGGAGACGGGCTTCCCTCTCGCCGCGGCCAGGCAGGCCAGGAAGGCAAGCCGACGCGCCTGAGCCGCTGGCCCGGCCACAGGACCCTCGGGGCCCTCGATCGATGCGCCACCCAGAAACCGCAAGTTGTACATCGAAAACACCGTTTCGATGGAGGGACTCAGCAATGGTGCCCATATCGTCAATGGCGCCGAGATGTTGGCTTGACGCCTAGTTGACATCCGCTGGACGGCAATCGCCTAAACTCAACATGAAGGCCTCAGGTAGCCCAGGCAAGGCGGGTTCTCACCCTCACTGAGGGTGTTGGTGCGCGCATCGCCAGGGCCCATATGCTTGCCGGCCCTGGGCGCGATTCCGCTGTTCGACATCGCTATCCGAGGCCCTTCACCCCGTGACCGCTGGAGCTTCCTGTGGCGGCGCCTCACGCATCAAGGAGGGAAACCATGACTGGCAAGATATTCGCGGCTCTGCTGGCGGGGCTGGTGGCCTTCGGCTGCAGCGATCCGCCCACGACATCCACGGCGCTGGATGACGATGCCGTGGCACCTGCTTTGAAGGTGGTCCGCGTTACGGACATACAAGAAGATTTTTCGCTGGATGGATTCACGGAGTTCAACGATTGTCTCGGCGAGTGGCTCACATGGTACGGCAGCTGGTATTTCATTACCCGGACCACCACGACGCCGTCAGGCAATGTCGTATGGCACTTCAGCACCGGCTATGACACGCCCACGCCTCTCCGGGCCGAAGTCCTCACCGGCCCCCTCCCAGGTGGAGTCCCGACTGGGGAGCACTGGACGCAGACCAACGGGGAGAGCTATGGCGGCTCGGTCAGCAAGTCCAAGGGCACCGCGTTCACCCTCCACTATCAAGGAAATGAGTTCTACTCCAATCAGTATGGCGACAAGCTGAAAGCCTCCTGGAAGGGGCGGGTCATGGTTGACGCCGACGGGAACGTGAAGCAGAACCGAGATGAATTCGAATACTCTTGTCACTGACTGGCACTAACCTCCACGAGAATTGTGTGCACGGGAAGAGGGCAGCCTGAAGCTGCCCTCTTCGTTCTTCACAGACGACGATCACACCTGCGAGCCTTGGTGCAGACTTAGTTCCGGTCATCTGCACCCTGAGCAATTCTCATTGGGGAACAAACTGGGGAACCCACCCGTCGGTTCGCGTAGGTTCAGGGGACTTCCCGTGTAGGCACAGGTGCGTTCAGGTGCGGTCCCGTGGGCACACGTAGGCCCGGGTTGCCTATTTGCGAGGACTCATAATCCATCGGTCTCGCGGCTGAGCGCCTCATCGGATCAAGTCCTCTCCTGGTGATTGCACAAGCACAAACCGATGTCGACGCAACATGCACTCGTATTCCCTCATGCCTGAGTGCGTGAATGCTCGGCGCACCGAACTACGATCAGGGTAGACACTCTGAACCGTACCAACTCCGAAAAATCCTACTAGAATATTCAGGTAGGGATTGGTCACTTCCAACCACTGAACCTAAAGACTTATTCGCAGTATTTTCACACCCGTCTTAGTACTGCGGTGTTATGAAAGCCGAGTCTTTTTGTAGTTCATCGCCGCTGCCCTGGGCGATCCCGCCGCTGGTCTGACGCCGCTGTCCGACGCCTCTCCAACTCCGAGACCTCCCAGCCATCGGCACTGGGCCTCAAGCCGGGCGGGGGAATCGTGGCCCCTTCTGCCGCACAAACGTCGAGTGTTGTCCGTTGAAGCCGCAGTCGAAGGCAACGGCCGGTTTTCTGAACAGTCCATTGTCGCCGCCAACTATCGCGGGACCGGACTTTCGCAGTAGGGTCTATCGCTTCCGACGGAAGTTACTTTGCCCGGGAGGGAACATGCGCCGCTTCTGTTTCGGGTTGGTTGCTGTCCTGGTCGCCGTGATCTTCGCGCCTCCACCGGCGGTCGGTCAGGGTCTTATGGTCACGGGCTATGCCGATTTTGAGGCGAACTTCACTAGTATCGACGCCGATAACAGCAACTTCTACTTCGACAATCACCATTTCAACGTGATCCTGA
>JBFGLJ010000060.1:0-14596 GCA_041576235.1 Gemmatimonadales bacterium
ACCCTCAGTATCGGGTGGTAAGACGGAAGGCGCGGCTCGATGGAACTCCTAGGAGTTCCATCGAGCCGCGCCTTCCGTCTTACCACCCGATACTGAGGGTGAAGAAGTTGGTGGGGCCGAGGACCCCAAGGTACTTGTATGCGTAGTCGAACCCGATCTTGAACGTTCCCGACCCGTACCACATCCCGCCGCCGAACGCCAAGCCGTGCAGGTTCTCCTCGTCGCCGAGCGCCGTGTTCAGGGAGGCCGGATCGATATCGTTCGCCCCGGTATGGCTGTAGCTCCCTCGGAGGGCGGCACCGAACCCGGTGTCCCCGATCCGGTCGAGTGACCACTCGCTCCCAAACACAAATCCCGCTCGGTTGTTGGTGGGCTGGTTGAAGTCGCCCAGCACGGTCAACCGATTGTTGGTCCCGGTAAACAGATCGTAAGCCAGCCCGACCCGGAACGTCGTAGGCAGCGGGAAGGCCTTGGTCCGGAACTGACCGTCCTGCGGGATATTCGGCACATCGTCCTCACCGGGCAGCGGCTCACGCTGAATATCGGCGTTGAGCGCGTCACCCGAGTAGGCCAGGTTGGTCCCGAGGTTGGCCAAGGTGAAGGAAAACCGGACCGGATGATTGTTCAGCATCGCGTGGAAGTTGGTGCCGAAGTCGATCGCGAACGCCGAGCCTTGCGCGTCGCCCAACTGATCGAACACGAACTTCGCCGTGAGGCCGGCGCTGAACCGATCCGAGAAGTTCTCCGCGTAGGTAATGCCCGCGAAGGTCTCGTTGACCGAATACACCGACCCGGTGCCGTCCGGCTGCTCGACGGTATACACCGGCTGATTGTCGAAGCCGAAGGTTCCGAGCTGGAACCCGATGGCCCGAGCGCCGCCGGAGAACGGGAAGGCGATCCCGCCCCAGCTATACCGGGTATCGGCCACGTACTCATAGGTGCTGAACATCGCCCCGGGGCGCTCCATGAGAGCGGTGCCCGCGGGGTTGTAATACAACGCACTCACATCTTCGGCCAGCGAGGCAAACGCGCCTCCCAAGGCCGTGCCGCGCGCCCCCGCCCCGAACAGCAGAAACTCTGCCGAGGTAGAGCCGAACGGCGTGTTGCTTACGTTGACCTCGTCGGTCTGGGCCTGGAGCGCCCCAGGCACCCATGCGACAAATGCCGCGACCAGGGCCAACCGGAAGATTCTCTGCATCATAAGATTCTCCGCTCCTTGATGGGGGGGACGGGGACGTCCCCCGCCCCCAACCTGTGCCTCCAGGCTATTCCGCAAAGTTCACCACAGTCATCCGGCCAACCCGGCGCTGGTCGCCTGCTTCGATGTGGTAGAAGTACACACCGCTGGCAACCACCTGGTTGTTCCGGTTTCTGACATCCCAATCCAACGCTCCGCCGAACGTGGTGGAGTTGTGCTCCAACAGCCGCACCAACACCCCGCTCGAGGAGTAGATCCGCACGATGGCCCGCTGCGGCAGGTTCACGAACTTGATGATCTTCGAGACGGTCGTGCTCTCGAATTCGTTGGTGACGTAGTACGGGTCGGGCACCGTGTGCACCCGCGACAGGTCATTGAGCGTCGCCCTGTTCACCTTGTTGACGACGTCGTACTGGACCTGCATCTCGGCCCCCACGGCCGTCATCGGCCGGAGAGCGGAGAGGAACCCGTAGTCACCCACATCGATCACCACGTTGCCGGCGGGGTCGGTCCCCTTTCCACCGTAGATACCGCCCGCGTAATCGCGGAGGGTCCACTCGGAACCGGCGGCCGGCAGGGCACTCATCTCGAACATCCAGAAGTTGCCGGCGATGTACATCACGAACCCGGTGCCGGTGCGGCCGTAGTAGTTGGCGCCGCTTGTGTAGTCGGCGGTGACCATGCCGATGGCACCCAGCTCCGCCGTGGGCGACAGGGCATACGGCGCCGTGCCGTCGCACGCGATCCGGAAGGTGAAGTCGAAGGTGTGGAACGGAGCCACACAGGCGAAGTCGTCGATCGAGAGCGTCGACGGATCGAACGCGCTCGTCGTCTGCGCCGACGTGTTGAGGAAGCCGTAGCTCCCATCGGCCTTGCTCTTGAACGGCACCAAGACGTTATGGGTCAGATCCACCACGCTGTCCACCGCCCCGTTGGCGCCCCAGTACACCCGCATATCGGCCGCGCGCTGCGCGCCCTGCTGGGCACCCTGGAACTCACGCCAGGTGAGGTTCATGGTGGTGTACGAATACGGCTGGTGAATCGTCGTCACGCCGGCCAAGGAGCCGCCGTTGTTGAAGTTGCCGGTGACGGTCATGTCACAGTTGGCCTGGCAATTCCCCCCCGTTGGATTCGGGAAGGTCTCGTTGGCCCCCTCGTACCACCGGGGGCCGTCCCAGGCGGCCCCATCCCACAGGGCCTCGTTCACGACGCCGTCGTTGAAGGCCAGCGAACTCGACCGTCCGGTCCCGGTCATGAGATAGTAGCCGGGCTCCGTGAAGGTCACCTGGCCCTGCAGCTTGAAGCTCGAGCTGCCACCGTACCGGCTGGCCAACCCTTGGTCCACCGACACGGCGGCGAACGTCTCCGATGCCGTCGGACCGGTGATCCCTTCGAGCTCGTTCACCACGTGGGTCAGGGAGAACGTGACCCGGTCGCTGCCCGAGATGCCCGTGTACCAATAGACATCCGGCAGGCTGGTCGAACCCCAGAAGGAGTTGCCGAGGGAGATCGAATCCAGCCGGGCGGCGAAGTTGCCGGGGGCCGCGATCAGCGACTGGACGAAGTCACCGAACTTCGCGGTCCAGCCATCCGCCGGCGGCATCGGACCACTGAAGATGCCGGTGGTCGGGTCGATCGACGGAACCGGGAGGCTCCCGCAGGGGTTGTCTCCCTCTGGCCCGGTGCACAATTGGACCCCGCGGCCGACCAGCGCCGTCTGCAGCGTCGATGTGTTCTCGTAGTTGGACGCCGGCGCCACCGGCACCACCGCCTTGGTGTTCCGCGCCGATTCCAGACTGCTCGGCCCGGACTGCCACGAGTTCACGTCGAACGCCGTCACGGAGTAGAAGTAACGGAAGTTGTTGCGGACGCCGTTGTCGACGAAGACGAACGGAACGCCCGAATCTCTGAGCTGGCCGAAACCGCTGTTGTTGCCGGTCACGGCCGTGTCGCCCACCAGCACGATGGCCGTTCCATCGGCCAGCGCGGTCCGCTCACCCAGCTTGACCTGCACCACGCTCCCAACCAACGGGACTTCCACGAACTCGATCCGCGGCTGGCCGGGAATGAACGGCCCAAAGGCGGCGCCGCAGTTGGTGGTGATACCCAGCTCGGGTGCACAGAGCGGGTCGGGATTGACCTGGCCCGCAAAGTCGCGGATGGTCGTGCCGCCGTAATCGAACTCGGCGATCAACCGGAGCGAGTTCGGCGCATCCACCCGGCCGCGATAGACCCGGTAGCCTTCGACGTCGGTGTCGCGGTAGTTGGGATCGTACAGCGGATTGGTCGGATCGCTGGCCACGGCGAAGAACGGATCGCCGACGGTCTCCGATATCGACTGCCGCCACAGCACGGTCACGTTGTTGTCACCCGGCACCAGGAAGAATTCTGGCGACTCGGGCGAGAACGGCAGCAGGAACTGCGCATCGAAGATGGCCTGCGCCGTGAGGGACTTCCCGAGCAGCGAGCCCGGGACCACGATGTATTCGTCCTGGGTCACGATGCCGTCGGAATTGGCATCGTTGAACCCGGCGTAGCCGGCGATGCTGTCCACGATCGGCACGCCCGGGCTCGCCATCAGCGCGGCGTTCCCATGGATCGGGGTGTCACCCACCACCTGCAGTCCCGGTGGCAGGTCGCCGCAGGGCCCGGAAATGCAGCCGCCGACCGCCACCGGAGCGGCGAAGATGTAGCCGGTCACGATGGTGCCGAGTCCGCCCGGCGCGAGGGAGAGCGGCGTCGACGACTGGAAGAACCGCATGTCGAAGTGCCGCGAGTTGTTGAGGTAGCAAATCCGGCTGAGGGCCGGGTTCCCAGAGTTACAGGGCTCGTCGCCCGCGGGAATGCTGAGCTGTCCAGACAGGTACCGGAACAGCTGGAGTGCGTTCTGCGGGTCGCCGAACTGGCCGCCGTTCTCGGTGTTGCTGTAAAGCTGGATCTCACCGGCGCCGGTGGGGCTCTTCAAGTACTTGACCCCCACGAAGCCGCTGCCGGCGAAGAAGGGCGACGAGAAGATGGCCGGGTCGAAGGTCCAGCCCTGGAACCGGTCGAACTCGCCGTCGTAGGTAGTGCCCAGCGCGAACGGGAGAATCACGCCCGCCCAGTTGGTCCCCGCGGACGCCACGTCCATGTCCGTGCCGAAGGCGGCGAACAAGGGATCGATGGTGTAGCCGGCGGTCGGGAGCGTGACGCCAAAGGCGGCGTTGTTCCGCGAATGGAACTCCTGCGCCTGCTCCACCAGGATGGACCGCATGGACGGCCGGATGTTCTGGGCCGCGTAGTCAGCATCGTTGAGCGATGAGACGTTGTAGAAGGTGTAGACGAAGTAGAGCAGGTCTTCATTCCCCGAGGGGAAGTTCCAGCCCAGACCGCGGGTCTCGACCACCACGCCCAACGGGTGCTTCCGCCCGGCGTTGAGGGTCGGGTTCCCGTCCCAGGACATGAACCAGATGTCCCCCTGCGAGGCCGTGATCCGGCCCTGCAACAGGCTCTGGTAGTTGTCCGCGACGGGGTCCGGCGCGCTCGGCACCCTGGCGGCGTCGGGCCAGTTGGCCGCGTCGTCAGGGTTCTGGAAATTGAAGATCGGCCGCACCTCGAGCCCGTGCTGGGTGGTTCCCTTCGGATCGAAGAAGAACGCCCCCGTGGTGTCCCCGGCCCAGGGGCCACCGTCGGCGCCGATGATGCCGGCGAGCTGCAGGCCCGTGTTGAAGACGTACTGATCCGCGGTGCCCTTGGGCCAGAATCCACCGCCGATCGTCGATGAGTTGGTCGAGTCAACGCAGATCTGGCCGTCGCTCGACAGGCCGCAGTAGATCCGGTTGACTGTGAGCGCGCCCAGGCTTCTGGCGAACAGCCGGAAGCCCTGTCGCTTGGCCTTGGCGCCCGGCTCCGGCACCGCCGACGCAACCGTCGGCGTCACCGCTCCCAGCACGAACGCCAGGAGGGTGACCAGCAGCGCGCTTCGCGAACGAAGAGTTGAGTGCATGGCGTCCTCTCTCAATAGAAATACAAATGACCGCGCGCCGGGCAGCCTCCGATGCCTGAAATCATCGAAGGCCACCCCGCTCACGGTACACCGTTAGAAGTTCAGCTCGACGCCAACCCGGATGTTCCGAGGTGGTCCAGTGAAGTTGAACAACCCGCCGCCGCCACCACCGGCACGGAATCCACCGGTGTTGAATTCGTTATAGGCGGCATCTGACGCGGCACGCAACTCGGCCAAGGTGAACACTCCATCACCGTTGCCGTACCGCTGTTCGGCGCGAATCATGTAGACACAGTTCGGCGCGTTCGGGACCCCACCCTGGGTGACCCACGTGCCGCACATGCCCGTCTGATTCCCGACACCGGTCCCAAACGTCATGTCGATGGTGCCGGACGCCGCATCCAGCCAACCATTCCGGTTGGCTTCGTTGGCCCACTGGCCGCTGTCCGCCCGCCACACACGGTTGTTGTTATCAACGCTCACAACGTCGTTGGTGGTGGTGAACACGCCAGTGATGTTCTCGAAGTTGAAGATATTCCGGGCATCCACGTAGGCCGTCACATCGACCCCGCGAAGCTGGAAGCCCTTGGTCACACGCACATCGAACTGCTTGAACGTGGGCAGCCGGGCGCCGTTCTGGTCGCCCTCGAACTCACGGCTGCAGACTTGGCCCGAGAAGACGGCCTCGTTGCCGCTCTCCGCCGGGCAGCGCGTGAACGCCGTGCCGCTGGCCAAGCGGAAGGTCCCGAACACGCCGACATTCTCGAGAATGCCGCCGATCCCGGTCCCCTGCTTCCAATCGTCGGGGAACGTCAGGGCGAACGACCCGGCCAAGTTGTGCGGCCGGCTGTTGTCGGTCGGGAGGATGGCCTGCGGCGGCGGCTGGTTACCGCCCGTCACCGCCTGCACGATCCGGGAACCAAAGTTGATGTAGGTCCGCGGATCACTGCCCGTATTCTTGGCATCCTGGAAGGTGTAGGCCAGCGTCCCGTTGAACAGATTGCCGAACCGGCGGTCCAACCGGAGATCGATGCCCTTGGTGTTGCCGAAGTCGGCATTGGTCATGAGCCGGATGTCCTGAATGTTGTTCTTCAGGGGATCCGTGAGCCTGATCAGCCGGCCTGCGGCGTTCTCGATGTTGTCCTTATTGTATGCCGAGATGTCCAGCACCATGTCGTCGTTGAATGCGTGCCGGATCCCGAACTCGAACGTGATGGTGCGGCCGAAGTCCAGGTCGGTGCCGTACACGTTGTTCGTGTTGGTGATCTGGAGATCGGTGTTCACCCCACCGAAGATGAGCCCGAAGTCAGGCGTCTGCACCTGGTGCGCGTAGGACAAGCGGAAATTGGTCCGCTCCGTCACCGGGAACGCCACCTGGATGTGGGGGCTCAGGTAATCGTGCGACTCGTCCTGCCGGAAGATCGTCAGCTCCCGCCCGTCCGGCGCCTGGCCCACGTAGGTGTGGGTCCGCGGGAAGTAGATGTACTCGTTGAACGTCGGGCTGACCGGATCCAGATCCAACAGATACGGCCGCATGGCCTTGCTGTCGTAATAGTCGTAGCGCAGGCCGCCCTCGAGCACCACATCACCCAAGTCCAGACGGTCCTGAATGTACACGTTGTAGCGAATCGGCTCTTCGATGTAGAAATCGGAGAAGGCCTGGCTGGTCAGCTGGTGCGAGTAGTTCTTCATCTTGTACCAAGTGTGCTCGCCACCCACCTTGACCCGGTTGTAGCGGTCGACCTGCCAGTCGAGGTTCGCCTTGACGATGTAGCGGTCTTCCTGCGACAACGCGAGCCGCCCTTCCGGGCCGCCGGTCTCGGACACGCCCAGGATGCCCTGCGCGTTGTTCCGGTACTCGTCCGACTCACGATACTGGTCGATGTCCTCGAGATCGAACGGGCTCCGACGGGTACCCGGAGTGTTGTTCTTGAAGTTGTCCAGCAGCTCGTCGTTGAGCGGGAAGGTGTCGAAGTCGAACAGGAACTCATAGGGCTTGATGTAGAACCCGCCGAATGGATCGAACGAGGAGAATTCACTCTCCCGCGTCAGCGGCGAGAAGATGTAGTTGTCCGACTGGTACGACCCGAAGACCTCGAGGGCCAGGGCCCGCTCCGCCGACTTGGAGAGGTTCTGAACCCAGTTCACCAGCACGTTCCGGTTGTAGGTCCGGGTGGCGAAGTGGTCCTGCGGGTTGGACTGGTCGAAATCGTTCCGGCTTTGGTTCTGGGTCAAATACCCCGACACCGCGAACCGCGAACCCGTGCCGTAGGTGTAGTTGAGCTTCCCGGTCACGTTGTAGGACGACCGGCCCTGGCCGGGGAGGCGAATACCACGGCAGTCCAGCCCGTAGTTGTTCGCAATATCGGCGTTCGCACTGCCGGCAAACTGATCGCACTCGCCGGTGTAGATGGCGTAGCTCTCGACGTCCACCATCGTGGTGTCCGCCAGCGGGTCACCCAAGGCGGTGGGCACCGCCACCGTGGTATCGACCCCGGCCCGGATGAAGATCGGCACCTTTTCGCGGTCCTGACCGCTGGTGCCGGATTGCTGGCCGACCAAGCCACCGCCGAGCGCGAAGGTCAACCCACCCGAAATCGGGCCGCTGATGGCCGCGGTCACTCTGTTGTACCCGTAGTTCATGCCGGAGCCGAACGGCTCGTCGGTCTCGTAGGTGAGCGCCCCAGCATAGGTGGGGCCGCCGGTCCGGGTCGTGATCGAGATGATGCCCGACTGGGCATTCCCGAACTCGGCCGAGGCCGACCCCGTGGTGATCGAGGCCTCTTCAAACGACTGGGTCCCGACCAGTCCGAGCCCGGCGTTCCCGGAGTTGTTGACGAAGCCGGTGCCGCGCTGGCCCGCCGTGATCGGAATGCCGTCGATGTACACGGCATTCTCATCGGTCCGGCCGCCGCGGATCTGGATGGTGTTGCCGCTCTGACTGGCCACCACCCCCGGCTGCAACGCCAGGACGTTGGTGATGTTGTCGACCGGCAGGTTCTCGACGTAGGCGCCATCAACGCGCTGCTTCGTCGTCACCTCGTCTCGCGGCACCAGCGGTGTCGAAGCCGCGACGACGCTCAGCTCCTCGACCTCGAACGGGGTGGCCTCGAGCGTGATGTCCTGGGTGATGGTCTGACCACCCAAGATTCGCACGTTGGTCACCTGGGTCGACTTGTAGCCGATAAACCCAGCCTGGATCGTGACCGTTCCGATCGGAACGTTATTCATGAAGTAATAGCCCTGAGGTGACGTCTGGGCTTGGAACGTGGTGCCCACGATGAACACCTGGGCATTCGCGATGGGCGCGCCCGCTTGGTCGCGCACCCTGCCCTCGAGCTTCCCAGTCGCAGCCTGTGCCACGAGGGTCGTGACCCCGAGCACGGCCAAGACTGCCGTCAGCACACCTGTGCGTGCCCAACGGACGAAGGCGCTCTCACAACGTTGGGTCATGGAAACGTCCTCCAACAAGGTGAAACAGAAATCCAACAACGGTTATCAATAAAGATGCGCACGCCTCCCTTCCGGCATGATGCCTACTGGGGAATGCGACTGCGTTGCCAGCAAACGACTTCTGCTAGAAGAGTGCTCTAGACAAACCTGTGTTTTTGGCCACTAGGAGTGCCGACCGCGGCCCGGCCGACCATGCCAATATCACCGTCACCCGAACCCATGTCAAGGAACCCAAGCGAATCGAAACGCTCCAGCTTGAATCCTGTAACCAATTGAAACACCTTGAGATGGGCCCTACTCGTCCCGTGGACGATCGCGCCGCCTTCTGGGAGCCGCCCGAGCCCGTCGCGGCGGAGGGCCATAATAACCTCCGCGCGGAATCTTGGCTAGGGGCTCGTGGATTACCCGGTTATGAGCCCCCGCTGGGGCTCCTGCGGGGTCACCACCGGCCCGCTAAGTGCCCAATGCACATTGACTTCGCTACGGACCCCGAATTCTCCTTCCAGGTAAATCCCCGGCTCGACCGAGAAGCCCACCCCGGGCATGAGCTCCCGGGTGTCCAGGGTCTCGTAGCTGTCCAGGTGCGGGCCCGAGCCGTGAAGTTCCTTATCGATCGAGTGGCCGGTGCGATGCACGAACGCCTGCCCAAAACCAGCAGCCTCGATGACCCCCCGGGCCGCCCGATCGAGGTCCGCGCCGGTGACCGGCCGGCCCTCGGCGGCGGCCTCCTGCACCAGAGAAATGGCCTGGTCCCGCGCCTCCCGCACGGTCTGCCAGACACGCACCACCCGCTCCGGTGGCTCAGGACCCGCATAGCCCATCCAGGTCTGGTCGGCGAACACACTGGTCTTGGTGCGACCGCCCCAAAGATCCAACAGCACGACATCGCCGCTCTTGAGGGTCGCGTCCCGCCCCGCGACCGGCTCGTAGTGGGGGTTGGCCGAGTTGGGGCCAAAGGCCACTATCGGCAGGGTGTCCAGCTGCAAACCGGCCTCTTCCATGGCCCGAATCACCTCCGCCTGCATCCCGGCTTCGGTCACCCCTTCATTAATAGAGGCCAGCGCCTCCTTGATGGCGCGCCGCGCCACGCCGGCAATGGCCTCCGCCGCGAACCGGTGATCATCGCCCTCCGCCGCCGACCACCGGGCCGCGAATCGGGTCACCAGCGGTGCCGAGGACACCACCGTTCCCCCGAGGCTGGTGATCAGCTCGACTACGCCGTAGGGGACCCGGTCGAGATAGGGGACCGCGTCCTTGGCGCTGATCTCCATGGCGATGGTCCGGCCAGAGACGAGTGGGGTCAAAGCCTCGTTGAGCTCCTCCCACCGGGCGTAGGAGACCACCCGGCCCGGAAACTGGGCCAGGGGTTGGAGTTCGATCTTGTGGGCGACCGCGGTGAACTCGCCCTCGCGTGGCAGCAGCACGAAGAGACGACGGGTCGCCATGCCGTGAATTCCCAACACCCGGGACGCCACCGGATTGATGCCGTGGAAGTCGAAGACCAACCAGGCATCGGCGCCAACCTGCTGGAGGGTGTGCGACAATTCGGACCGATCGATGCCGAGTGGGACGGTCATGCGTTGTCCTCCACCGCGACCGCGCGCCAGCGACAGGTGTCGTGGCCGCGGCCGCGGCAATGTTCGTGGATCAGGGAACCCTCGAACCCAGTCAGGAACCGGAGCAATTCGTGCAGTGCCGCGCCATAGAACGCGCATGCCCCCGTCCCAGACTCAGGGGCAACAGGAATCGGCGATTCGAGCCGGGCTTCCGCTCCCTGGTGGCCGACCTCGAGGTGGGTGCCGAACACCCGCCGCGAGAGTCGACTGGCGTCGCGCACGCCGAGCCATCTGAACACGGCCGGAGCGGCCCGGCGAATGCTCCGGAAGGGACGCCGACCCGAGCGAGCCGCGTGGCGTGCCGCGCGCCGTCCGGCGTCGGCGAGCACCAGATCGGCATCGGCCCGCCGTGCAACCAGCCGAAACACCGAGGCCACCTCATCCGCCGACACCGTCCCACCACGGCGGGCCAGACGTCCATACCGCTCGATCTGCGCGGCCACGGTCGCGCTCAGCCCCAATCGAGAGGAGATCACCTCTCGATTGAGACCATCCACCCCGTCCTCGAGTGGGCGGTCGAGGTTCCGCATGGCTTCGAGCAGGCTCAAGGGAAAAATGGCGTGTGCCGATTGGGCGGGAGCCTGGAGGCGTCGTGTCACACGGCAGAAGTTAGCCGGGGCCCAGAAGGCAGGCCAGGCCGCACGTGAGGTTGCGGCCGGCCGGGGGAGCGGGTTCATTGGGTCGTATGAAGGCACCACCGGAGTCGACCGCCTCCTTCGAAGCCGAAGCGCTTCCACACCTCGATACCCTCTATCGGGTCGCCCTCCGATTCGCCGGGGACCACGCGCGGGCGGAAGATCTGGTGCAGGACACCATGCTCAAGGCGTTTCGTGCGTGGAAGACCTATACCCAGGGAACCAACGCGCGAGCGTGGTTGTTGACCATTTTGCGCAATACGTTCATCAACGAGTACCGGAAAGAGTCCCGGCAGCCGACGGCGGTCGCTCTGGACGCGGTCGATCCATTGGCCATCTACCGCGCCGTGGGCCACACGGATCCGGAAGGAAGATTCTTCGACCGGATCATCGATGACCGCGTGTGGGCCGCGATCGACGCCCTCCCGGAGGACTTTCGAGAAGTGATCGTCTTGAGTGATGTTGAAGGAATGGCGTACGGCGACATTGCCCGCATGGTCGGCGTCCCGCTCGGCACCGTGAAATCCCGCCTCTTTCGCGCCCGCAGGCAGTTACAGGGAGCGCTGTACGAGCATGCGGTCGAAATGGGGTATATTCGAGCGCAGGAGGCCAGGTGAGCTCGGACATGGACTGTAACGAAGCCGTCGAAGCCCTTCACGAATTTCTCCGGCAGGAGTGCACACCCGAGTTGGCCCAGCAGATCAAGCAGCACCTGGAAGACTGCCGGCCATGTCTCGGTCACGCGCAATTCGAGAAGAGCTATCTCGCCATGCTCGAGTCCATGGCCGGGACGCAAGGATGCCCCGACTCGGTCCGCTCCCAGATTCTCGACGCCCTACGGAAAGCCGCTGAGCCCCCACCCAGCGGAGACTAACGCTGGGAGTCTTCACTGCCGCAGCCATCGCCGCGGCCATCGCCGGGTTGGCGTTCGGGCTCAGAGCCCTCACCCCGAGTGGGGCCCTTGCCGGTTGGGCCATCGGCACCGTCGCGCTCACCACGACTGGCTGGGCCGGGGGCCTCCTCTTGGCAGTCTTCTTCGCCACCAGTTCGGGGATCTCGCGCCTGTTTCCGCCGGCGCCAAGCGCCCGCGAGAGGGAGAGGGAGGCGAATGCCACCGCCAAGGCAGATCGGCGCGATGCGCTTCAGGTCCTGGCCAACGGAGGACCGGCCGCGGCGGGGTCGCTTGCCGCCATCGTCGAGCCGGCACTCGGCGTCTGGCTCCTCGGGGCCGGCCTGGCCGCGGCCGGAGCGGATACCTGGGCCACCGGCATTGGGATGTGGAGCGGCCGGACGCCGCGCGATATCTGGACCCGCCAGGCGGTGACGCCCGGGACCAGCGGCGGGGTCACCCTCCCGGGGTCCCTGGCCGCGGCCGGCGGGGCGGCCGTGGTTGCGCTCCCCACGGGGGGGGTGCTTGGATCCATGGCCTGGGGCGGAGTAGCGCTTAGCATTGGCGTGATGGGCATGGTGGTGGACTCGATCCTGGGGGCCACGCTCCAAGGCCAGTTCCAGTGTCCCGCGTGCGGATCGCACACGGAGTGCCGTCTCCATCGGTGTGGTGCCCGGACTGAACATCGAAAGGGATTGGCGTGGTGTTCAAACGATGTCGTGAATTTCTTGGCCACAGGCTCTGCGGTGATCGCCGCGTGGGCCGTGTGGTCTTGGTAGCCGGGCTCGCGGTGATGGCCGGTTGCGGCGCCGATGCCCGCACGCCAACCGGCCTCGGACCTGGCGGAAGCCTACCCGGCGGACAGGGCGACCGCCCCGATGCCGCGGCTCTCCTCCTCGGGAAATGGGAGAACACCATGCTGGTTGCCGCCGACGGCGACCTCCAGCGCTGGACGACGATTTGGGAATTTCGAGATGACGCCTCCTGCGAACACACCACGGTCACGGAGTCCCTGGTCGAGGGGCTACCGCTGACCCGGGTGCGGCTCTGCCGCTACGGCCTGAATGGGGCGACGATGCTGGTCACCTACAGCGGGGCCACCGGCAGCGTGGCCTTCGATTTTGCCTTTGCTGGCTTCTCGCCCGACCGGCTCGTGCTGGATGGCTTCGAGTTTGACCGCATCCCCTAATCGGGCCCCGCAGGACGGCAACGACGAGCGCGTCGATGTCCTGATCATCGGCGGAGGCCCCGCCGGGAGTGCCACCGCGACCTGGCTCGCGCGCTCCGGGTTCGACGTCCTTCTCATCGATCGCGCGCGATTCCCGCGTGACAAGCCATGCGCTGAGTACATGAGCCCCGAAGCAGTTCGGTGGATCGACCGCCTGGGGGGGGGCGTGCTGGCCGCGCTCGAGCAGGCCGGTGGCGTCGAGGTCCAGGGCACCGCCGTCGTCGGCCCCCACGGTGGTCGCCTGCTCGGCCGGTTTGCCGGGGCCGAGCCGCCTCCGTACCGGCCCGCCGGGTTGTCGGTGCCGCGGCGGCTCCTCGACTGGCAGCTGCTCGAGGCGGCTCGGCTGGCCGGCGCCCGGATCGGCGAGGAAACCGGCGCCCTCGATCTCATCCCGTCGGCCGGAGGGGTGCGCGGCGCCCGGGTTCGAGGCCCGGATGGATCGGCGCGGCGAATCACCGCACGGCTGACCGTTGGCGCCGACGGACTGCGATCGATGGTAGCGCGCCGGATCGGGCGGCGGCGCTTCGGCCGGCCCCGCCGGGTGGCGTTCGTGGCACACCTGACCGGCGTGCGCGACATGAACCAGCACGCCGAACTGCACGTTTCCCGCAACGGATACGCCGGCCTCAACCCAGTGGGCGGTGATCTCGTCAACGTCTCCCTGGTGGTGTCCCGGGACCGGGCCGCCGCCGCCGGAAACGGGCGAATGGCAGAATTCTTCTTTCACATGCTCGACGGCTTTCCTGGCGTGAGAGGACGGCTCGAACCTCGACACCTCACCCGGGAGATCCTCGCCACCGGCCCGTTCAGCGCCTGGTCCGGCCGGCCGGTGGCGGGCGGGGCCTTGTTGGTTGGCGACGCCGCGGATTTCTTCGACCCGTTTACCGGCGAGGGGATCTGCGCCGCTCTTCGAGGGGCCCGCCTGGCCGCCGATGTGGCCTCTGAGGCCCTGGCCACCCACAGCTCCGGACCCGTACCACGGGAGGCGCTCCACCCCTACGCCCGCCAACGTGCGGAGCAGTTTGCGGGCAAGTGGGCCTTGGAACGGTTGATCGGGCATGGCATGGCGCTGCCGCGGCTCTTCGACCGAGCCGTGAGCCGCATTGGCCGGCGGGCGCACATGGCCGATACCATGATTGGAGTCACCGGACATGTCGTGCCCGCATGGCGGGTACTCAATCCGTGGTACCTCGCGAGGATGGTGTTCTAGTCATGCGTGATGTCGATCCATCTCAGTTCCGCGAACTCTTGGGCCGCTTCGCGACCGGCGTGGTGGTTGTCACCGCCAATCGACCGGACGGCAAGCCCGCCGGAATGACGGCGAATTCGCTGGCCTCCGTGTCCCTCATGCCGCCCTTGGTGTCGATATGTGTCGAGAGGACCGCGGAAATGAACGACGTCCTGGCGGCGACGGAGGACTACGTCTTGAACGTGCTGTCCAGCGATCATGAGATGATCTCGCGGCGGTTCGCCGGCGAGCACGAGAATCGGTTCGATGGGATCGGCTATCACCTGAACCCCCAAGGCCTCGTGGTGTTGGACGGCATCATCGCCCATATCGAGTGCACCCGGGAGCAGACGATCGACGCCGG
>JBFGLJ010000061.1:0-14596 GCA_041576235.1 Gemmatimonadales bacterium
GAGACCAACTCGCGCCATGCCCGGACCTCTTGCCGCAGCCGTTCCAGCTCGCGGTCGCGATCCTCCCCCGCCTGCGGCGGGGCCTCGGGCACCCGGCGTCCGTCAGGCGAGGTCACGGCGAGCGACCCTCTTGTTCGGCCAGGCCACCGACGAACTTGGCCGCGACGTCGTAGGGGCTCACCCGCCCAGCGGCAATGTCCTCCAGCCGGTCGGCCACGAGCCGGTCGGCCCCGGTGCCGGTCCACAGCCAGCGCCGGGTCGCGCGCTCGAGCACGTCACGAGTCCGCTCCAGCATCCGGGTGCGACGCCGGGAGTCCAGTTCGCCGCTGTCCCTGAGCCAAACCGCATGGGCCTCGATGTGATTCACCAGCGCCCCGACCCCCTCGTGCAAGGTGGCCACGGCGAGAAGGACCGGGGTCCGCCATCGCTCCCCCTCCCCGCTCCCCTCTCCCTCCCCCGTCTGGGGAACGGTCTCGACCGGCCCGTGGCCTGGGACAACCGCGCCGTGGTGTGGCGTCATAGAGCGAAAGGCTCTCCCCTGTCGGATCCCCAACGCCACCTCGATCTCCTGGCGAAGCCGGTCGGCCCCGGGGCGGTCGGCCTTGTTGACCACGAACACGTCGGCGATTTCCATGATTCCGGATTTCAACGTCTGAATGCTGTCACCCGATTCCGGCACGAGCACCAGCACGCTGGTGTCGGCCATGCCGCTCACGGCCAACTCGGATTGTCCGACGCCCACCGTTTCGACCACGATCCGATCGAATCCTGCCGCATCGAGCACATCGCACACTTCGCGGGTGGCCGTTGCCAGACCTCCCAAGGAGCCCCGTGTCGCCATGGATCGGATGAAGACACCTTCATCCAACGCGACCGACTCCATGCGGATTCGGTCGCCGAGCAGCGCCCCGCCCGTGAACGGGCTGGTTGGATCGACCGCCACTACCGCGACGGTGAGGCCCCGCGCCCGGTAGGCTTTGACCACCGCCTCGGTGAGGGTGGACTTGCCGGCCCCGGGCGGGCCGGTAATCCCGATTCGGTGGGCCTGGCCCAGGTGCGGGTGCACCGCCGAGAGAATGCGCTCGAAGCCGTTCCGCTGGTTCTCCACCAGCGAAATGACGCGCGCGAGCGCCGCTGGCTTGCGGGCTCGGACTTCAACCAGCAAGCCGTCCCAATCCATAGATCGGAAAAGTCGCAGTGGCGTGAGGTGGAGGCAAGCGCGTGGTCACGCCTCGTCGAGCACCGTTTTGATCAGGTCGGCGTTCGTCGTGGACCGCCTGAGGCGGGTGAGCAAGTCATCGACCGCGGCGTTGGGTGGGACATCGACCATGCGCTGGCGAAACAGGTGCGAGGCGCGGAGGGCCTCGTCCGACAGCAAGAGTTCTTCGCGACGGGTGGCGCTGGCGGCCAGGTCGATGGCCGGAAAAATCCGCCGTTCGGCAAGCTCACGGCTCAAGACGAGTTCGCTGTTGCCGGTCCCCTTGAACTCCTCGAAGATCACTTGGTCCATGCGAGACCCCGTGTCGACCAACGCGGTGCCAATGATGGTAAGCGACCCCCCTCCCTGTCGGGCATCGATGCGCCGAGCGCTCCCGAGGAACCGCTTGGGCTTCTCGAGGGCGCCGGCTTCGAGCCCCCCCGAGAGGGTGCGACCTCGTCCACGCTCGAGTGTGTTGTAGGCGCGGGCCAACCGCGTGATGGAGTCGAGAATGATCACCACATCCTGGCCAGCCTCGACGCGCCGACGGGCGCGCTCGAGGGTGATGCTCGCCACCGCGACGTGCCGGTCCGCCGGGTGATCGAACGTCGAGGCAATCACCTCCCCAAAGCCTCCACTCTCCATCTCGGACACTTCCTCGGGACGCTCGTCGACGAGGAGAATGTACAGCGGACATTCAGGGTAATTCGTCGCGACGCCCTGGGCGATGGCCCGAAGGACCGTCGTCTTTCCTGCCTTCGCGGGGGCCACGATGAGCGCGCGTTGCCCCTTCCCAAAGGGGCAGAGAAAGTCGATCACTCGGGTGATGTGGTTGACGACGCGATCGGAGGGACTGCATTCGAGGGCGAGGGGCTCGGTGGGATGGGTGGCGGTCAGGGCGCCGAAATCCGGGCGTTCAAGCCGGCCGTCGCAGGCGGCCCCATTCACATGGGTCAACCGCACCAGCGGCGGGCTCTTGCCACGCCGATTGGGTTTCCCGGTCTCGCCGCCGAGTTCGTCACCCGGTCGGAGGCCGAATTGCCGAATGAGGCCCTTCGACACGTAGACGTCATTCCGCCCCGGCAGATACGCGGACCGCCGCCGCCGCAAGAACCCCGATCCATTGGCGAGAATATCCAACACGCCGAGGGAGTGATTGTCGGTCACGAGCTTCCTTCTGAGTGCTTGTGGGTACTCCTGCTCCGCTCAGGGCGTTGCTGCGGGGGCCCTGGCACAATGACCGCATGGATCGTGCCCGCCACCACCCGTGGTGTGAGGCGAGCCGGGATAACTTCGGTCTCGGTTGAAGTGCCGCGGTCCTCGAACGTGGGCGCTACCCAGGTGGCGTCAGGGAAGGTCGTCGTTCGCAGGATTACTGCATCGAGGGCCGAGCCGCTGCGGTGGCTCAAAATATGGTGCAGGGCCTCCCGTGGGGCAAGCGAAGTCGGTGGAAGGCCTCCGGCCTCCGCCCTCACAGCAAGATCACGCCAGCCAGGCCTAGCAACAAGAGGAATCCAAAGATGTCGGTGAAGGTCGTGACAAACACGGAGGACGCGATGGCCGGGTCGACCCCGATCTTGTGCAGCACGATCGGGATGAACGCCCCGGCACAGCCGGCGATGAGCACATTGCCCGTCATCGCCAGAAAGACCAAGAGTCCGAGTTGTGGTCCCTCGCCGAGGGCGATGGTGACGACCGCCACGGCCAGCCCTACGGCGAGTCCGTTCACGGCCGCGACCAGCAGTTCCTTGCCGATCACGCGGAGCGACTGGCCGCGCGGAATGGTGCCCAGTGCGAGCCGCCGAACCGTGACCGCCAGCGCCTGGGTACCGGCATTGCCTCCCATGCCGGCGATAATGGGCATGAGCACCGCCAGGACCACGGTCGCCTGAATGAGATCGCGGTAGAAGAGCACCACCCCCGAGGCCAGAAACGCGGTCAGGAGATTGATGCCCAGCCAGGGCAAACGGCTGCGGACGGCCGAGCGCCAATCGGCGCCCAGGTCTTCATCCGGCGACACTCCACCGAATTGCAGGAGGTCCTCGGTGGTCTCGGCTTCGACGACGTCGTCCACATCGTCGAAGGTGACCCGGCCCAGCAGACGGCCGTCGGCGGTCACGACCGGGACACTCGGGAGGTTATACCTCGCCATGATCCGGGCGACCTCTTCTTGATCCATGTCGGGGCGCACGGTGATGTCTGCGTGGGCCATGAAATCCTGGACCGGTCGATCCGGCTCGCTGGTGACCAACGCCTTGAGCGGCAAGTACCCGCCTAGCCGTCCCGCGCGGTCCACGACGAAGACCTGGTAGAAGTCATCCACCCCGCCGGCCTGCCCGCGGATGGCCTCCAGCGCGCCGGCAGCCGTCACCGTGTCGAGCACGGTGACGACATGCGTCGTCATCAAGCCGCCGGCTGTCTCCTCGTCGTACCGGAGTAAGCGATCGACTTCGGCTCGGTCCTCGACGTTCGACAGAATGCGTTCCTGCTCGGCGGGCTCGAGGTCCCCGATGATGTCGGCCGCATCGTCGTCCTCGAGTTCTTCCAGAATGTCCGCTGCCTGCGCCGGGTTGAGGGCGGCGAGGGTCTCCTCAGCGTGGGCCGCCTCCGGCATCTCGACCAAGGCAGCGGCCGATGTTTCGGGCGGCAGTGCGCGGACGACGGCGAGTCGGGTCTCGTCGTCGAGGGCGGCGAGCACGTCGGCGAGATCGGCGCCCTCCAGCTTGGACGCCTGCTGCACGAAATGCTCGAGTTGCCCGCTTTCGACCAGCTCGATCAGCAGTTCAAGCGATGGGGGCTGGTGTGGCGACGTCACGAGCGCTCCTTCCGCAGGTGAACGGCCTTGACGGGGCCCGGTCGAATCATGATGCGGGTGAGTTTCGTGGGGGACGCCTCGATGATATCGATTTCCAAGCCTTGGACCAGGAAGCGCTCACCTGCCGACGGAATGCGCCCGGCGAATTCAGTCAGCAGCCCACCGATAGTCTGGGCCCGGACCTTCCCCAGTGACACCTCGAATCGCTCTTCGATGACGGTCAGGGGCGTCGACCCGTCCGACTCGAAAGGCGCCACGGTCCCGCCCCGCAGGGCGGAGGGTCCAGGCTCGTCATGTTCATCGTAGATCTCCCCAATGAGCTCCTCCAGGAGATCCTCGAGCGTCGCAATCCCCAACGTCCCGCCAAACTCGTCCAGAATCACGGCCAGATGACGACGCTCGCGCTGCATGTCCAACAGCAGATCAACACATGGACGACTCGCCGGCGCGATGGCCACCGGTCGCGTCGGGAGTGGCTCGCCCGGCTGCACTTTGAACAGATCGAAGGCGTGGACCATCCCCACGATGTGGTCGAGGCTCTCCCGGTAGATGGGGATCCTGGTGTAGCCGCTCTGATTGAAGACTTGGACGATGTCGTCCAGCGATCGCCCCTCCTCGACGGCGACCATATCGGTCCGGGGCGTCATGACGTCGCGCACCGGTCGCTCGGTGAACGTCATGACCCCGCCGACCAACTCGAGGTCCTCCTCTCCGCCGATTCCCGTCGCCGCCCCCTCGCGCAAGAGCGAGCGGAGCTGGGCCGGGGGTCCGCGTCGAGAAGGCAGAATCCACCCGATCCATCCGGCCCAGACCTCGAGGATGGGAATCACCCGCTTGGCCACGGTCCGCGCGCGCGGTTGGGTGAGCCATCGGGGAAAGAGATATCCCACGACGAGGACGGCGGGGACCGCCACGAACACCCCGAGCACCGCCAGCAGCCACCAGGTGGTGCCTGCCAGCATGGCCGGCAACACCGCTCCCAACAGAACCACGCCGAACGCGGTGGTGGTCGAGGCCGCTCCCAGCAGGGTATCGATCCGGCCAAGGCGAGCCATTGGCCCGGCCGTACCACGGAGCTGCCACGAAACCGCCCGGGTGAGTTCGACCCGGCTGATGGCCACGAGTGAGGCGCCGGCCGTCGCCCCGAAGACGGTCAACACGAGCCCAATGGCGAGGGCCACCCAGATCATGTCGATTCCTGCGCGGAGGGACCATCCATGTCCGGGCGTGCCGGATTGAGGCGCACCCGCTTGACACGGCGCCCGATCATCTGATCCACGTGAAGCGTGAATCCGGGGAGCGCGACGCTCTCTCCGGCGCGGGGC
The DNA here is from genome assembly GCA_041576235.1 of Gemmatimonadales bacterium. GTDB lineage: Bacteria > Gemmatimonadota > Gemmatimonadetes > Gemmatimonadales > GWC2-71-9 > JABDII01. Next base: position 5,339 of record JBFGLJ010000061.1, read on the forward strand.
ACCCGGCCAAACTCGGCCAGCACCAAGCCGCCAACGGTGCTCACGTCCTCCCGGCCGAACGTGTGCCCGAGGGTGGCCTCGAGTTCCGCTAACGCCACGCCGCCTTGGACGGCCAGGCTTCCATCGCCGAACTCCTGGATGGGAGCGACCTCCTCCTGATCGTATTCATCCTGAATCTCGCCGACGATTTCTTCAAGGATGTCCTCGAGTGTCACGATCCCCGCGGTCCCGCCAAACTCGTCCACCACGATGGCGATGTGCCGGGGACCGCGCTGAAAATCGCGAAGCTGCTGGTCGAGGCTTTTTCCTTCGGGGACGAAGGCCGCCGGCCGGATCAGACTGGTCCAGCGCTCCCCACCCCAGGCGGCCTCTCCTGGTGGCAACGCGGCCAGGAGGTCCTTGGCGTAGAGGACCCCGATCACGGCGTCCGGGTTCCCGTCGTACACTGGGAGTCGGGAATGATCGGCGCCGCGGAGCGTCTCCACCAGCTCCTCATAGGTCGCGGATACGTCGACCGAGAGAATGTCGATGCGTGGCGTCATCACCTCGGCGACCGTCGACTCGGCAAGCGAAAAGATGCCCAGCAGCATTTCGCGCTCGGCGGCGGCGAGCCGTTCGCGCTCGGCGGGCACATCCGAGGAACGCCAATTGGTGTCGGCCCACCCGACCACGCGAAACAGGGTCGCGAACGGCGGCAGGGTCCGCACCGCAATCCGGCGGGCGGGGCCTGTAATACTCGGCTCAACGCCGGCGACGATCCGCGGAAGCAGATCGCCGACGATCCAAACGAAGCCGACGACCAACGCCAGGCCGACGCCCTGCCCCAGCGGCGACTCGCCCCACCACGCGACAGCCATCCCCGCCATCGCCGCGGCCAGCACCAGGAGGGAGAGGTGGACGATATGCAGTGACCGGGCAACCGTCAGTGTTCCCCCGCCGACGGTGAGCCGACTCTCGAGCGCGCGGGGCAGATCGGCCTCGGCCTCCGCGGCCACGGCGACCCAGCCGGCCCAGAGCGTCAGCACGACCGCCGCGGCAGGCGCGAGCCAGAACTGCAAGATCTCGATCATGCGAGCGTCCTCACGTACTGTTCCTGCCGGCGCCACATCGGCGAGTGGGTGCGGTCCCCGTCTTCCGGATGATCATACCCGAGAACGTGCAAAGTGCCGTGAACGATCACGCGCGTCATCTCCTCGGTGAAGGGAATGCTGCGCCTCTCCGCTTCACGCCGGGCGACCCACGGACACACATAGACGTCCCCAACCAACTGCCCCTTCGGATCGGGCAGGCGGAACGCCAGGACGTCGGTGGGCCGCGCGCGGTCCCGGTATTCGGCGTTGAGCCGCCGCATCGCGTCCCGTCCCACGAAGGTCACCGACATCACGGCGTCACGGCCTTCACCGGCGAGGACCGTATCGACGATCTGCCGCACGACCGACACCGCGAGCGGTCTCGGTCGCCCGCCCACAAAGACATCACTCATCGATCACGTCGTCAAAGGTCGAGCTGATCCCCCCGCGCTCTGGCGGATACTCGAGGCGCTGGTGGTGAATGCCCGCCAACGCCGCGCCGAACTCCTCCTTGATCCGCTCGAGCTGTTGCATGGTGAGCGGGGCCTCATCGAGCTGGCCTGACACCAGCTTGTGACGCACCAGATGATCGAGAGCGCGACGCACCACATCCGGGTTCGGATCCTCGAGCACGCGAATCGCGGCCTCGGCCGCGTCGGCCAGCATCGCGACCGCTGTCTCGGCCGACTGAGGCTTCGGCCCAGGGTAGCAGAATTGGGCATCGTCATCGTGCGCCAGATCGTCGCCGTTGCGAGCCTGATCGAGGAAGTAGGCGATCTCACCGGTTCCATGGTGTTCGGTGATGAAGGCCCTCACAGCCGTTGGGAGGCGGGCTTCCTTGGCCAGCATCAGCCCATCCTCGACGTGGGCCCGAATGATGCGGGCCGACTCGCTGGGATCGAGGCCGTCATGAGGATTGTGTCCGGGCTTTTGGTTCTCAACGAAATAATGCGGACGTTTCAGCTTCCCAATATCGTGATAGAAGCATCCGACGCGAGCCAAGAGCCCATTCGCGCCAATGGCGGTACACGCGACGTCGCTGAGATTGGCCATCATAAGACTGTGGGCGTAGGTCCCCGGCGCTTCCAACGCCAAACGCCGGAGCAGCTGGCGCCCCGGGTCCGAGAGTTCCAGCAGGGTCAAGTCCGTGGTGACGCTCGTGGCCCGTTCTGCCAGGGGGAGCAGCACGAGCGCCAACGCCGCGCTCACCAGAGCGGTCAGTCCACCCGCCAGGGTGCTGGTCACCACAGCCCGGGGTGCCCAGCCGTAGGTGAGACCCAATGTCACGGCGGCGAGACCGTAGGCGCCCACGACGATCCCGATGGTCCGAAAAAGCTGATCGCGCCTCCGCACGGCCCGCACCCCGAAGGCGGCGGCAACCCCGCCGACCAAGCCGAAGAACAGGGTATTGTTTTCTCGGAGTCCCCATTGGCCTCCGAGGAGGGCCGCCAGAGTCACGGCGGCGAGCACGGCGAGTCGCCCATTGTAGAGCATGGCAACGAGAATGGCCGCAAAGGGGATGGGCAGCAGCTCCGGTCGTGCGGGAAACAACCCCGCCACGTATCCGGAAACCACAATGACCACGGCGAAGAGCGCCGTGAAGAAGGCCACTTCGCGTAAGTGACTGTAGAGTGGCGCTCGGTAAAACAACAGCAACAGCCAGAAGATGCTGAGGACGATCACATTATAGAGGAACGGCGCGAGAAGCCGGCGCCCTGGTGGCTGGGTTGCGCTGAGCCGGCTGGCTGCCGCGCGCAGCTGGAGCAACCGGCCCCGGGTTGCCGCGGTCACGACCTCCCCTGCCCCGACGATCCGCTCCCCGGCCCTGATCACGGCTTCGGTCGAATCGACGCTCCGTCCCCGCTCCTCACGACGGAGCGCCGTCTCGCCCGGGTCGGGCGCCAGCGTCGCTCGCGCGGCCACGCCCGCCAGCTTGCGCGCGATGTGCGGACCGCGATCATCGTCCACATGAGAGAGGGCTTCCCGAGCCACGCCGAGGAGATCGCTCAGATTTGTGAGCGAGTCACGCGGAACGACGGTTGTGGCGTCCCCTCGAATCACCGTCACGCTCTCGTGTGCCTCACGCTCGAGTACCGTGTCGGCCACTACGCCGCGGCGGAGTTCTCCCCGCAGGGCGTCTTCGAGGACGGCGCGAATCTCGCTGCGGCGAATGGGCGACGCCAAGTACTCCCGTTCTCGAAGCGAGAGATCGACGGCTGCGTACGCGTCTCGTTCGCCGGCGTCCGACGGCTGCGCCTCCCAGGCGGTAAAGAACCCGTCCAGGCGTCGGAGCGTCGAATCGATCGCCGCCGCGTTGTATCGATAGATGGGGTGGACCGTACTGGCGAGTGAATCTCGTTCGCGAGCAAGGACCTCGGTCGTCTTGCGAATGGTGAATCCGACGGGTGCGATAACGTCTCGGTCGGAGACCTCACCCACCGCGAAGACCGGAATGGTCGGACCCGATGGGGCTGGGAAAACCAACGTTGTCACCACGGCGACGAAGATGAGCAGGGCCCATCGCAGGCCGTGAAAGCGAACGGTGTATGCCACGCCTCGGTTTGGCGCGCGATCCGTCCGGCGCCCATCCAGCCCGGCTGGCATCAGGCGCCCTGATCCTCCGCGTACGCGCGAATGATCTGCCGCACCAGACGGTGGCGCACGACATCGGCATCCGTCAGGTAGCGGAAAGCGATGCCCTCGACCCCCGGCAGAATCCGCTCGATCTGCAGGAGTCCGGATTCCTCGATCGACAGGTCGATTTGGGTCTTGTCTCCGGTCACGATGGTCTTGCTATTCACGCCGAGCCGGGTGAGAAACATCTTCATCTGCGCCCCGGTCGCGTTCTGGGCCTCATCCAGAATAATGAACGCGTCTGAGAGCGTGCGCCCGCGCATATACGCCAGCGGAGCGATCTCGATGACTCGGTTCTCCAGCGCACGATGCACCCGATCGTGAGGCATCATATCCTCGAGCGCGTCGTACAAGGGGCGGAGGTAGGGATCCACCTTGGCTTGCATGTCGCCCGGCAGAAACCCGAGCGATTCGCCCGCCTCCACTGCGGGCCGGGCCAGGATAATGCGCCGCACGTGCTTGCGCGCCAGCGCCTCGACCGCCTTGGCCACCGCCAAGTAGGTCTTTCCGGTCCCCGCCGGTCCGATGGCGACCACGATGTCGTGCGTCGTCATGGCTTCGAGGTACTCCCGCTGGCCCGACGTCTTCGGGTGAATGGGCCGTCGCACGCCGGGAAGCAGAATCTTGGGTTCTCCCGCCCCCGCCCCGCTGCGGGGGACCCCATCGGTGACCATCCGGGCGACGTCATCAGGGGCGATCGTCGTTCCCATTCGAGCCAGATCGATCATGTTCTGCGCCACCGGCACCGCCCGGGCGATGTTCTCATTGGCGCCGCCGAGGGTCAAGACATCTCCGCGGAGCGAAGCCCGAATATCGAGCACCCTCTGGAGTTCCAGCAGGTTGGCGTCGTTCACCCCCGCCAGGAGAAGAGGATCGGCACCTTCCGTCGACAGACGGCGCTGTGATGCGTCGCTCACGGCGGTCGCTTGATCGCCAGGTTCAACTCCGCGATCTCCTCGGGGGCCACCGCCGTCGGCGCACCCTCGTACAGCGCTTGGCCGCCGGTCGTCTTGGGAAACGCGATCACATCCCGGAGCGAGGCTGCTCCCCCTCCCCCCACACTCCCCGCCGCGAGCAGCATCGCCACCCGGTCGAAGCCGATAGCAAACCCGCCATGCGGGGGCGCACCAAAGCGGAGCGCGTTCAACAAAAACCCGAATCGCCGGTCGATGTCCGCCTGGGAGAGGCCGAGCCGCTCGAAGATCATCCGTTGCACGCGTCCATCGGTGATTCGGATCGACCCGCTGCCGAGTTCATGCCCATTGTACACCACGTCGTAGTGCGTGGCACGGCACTTGGCCGGCTCGGTCGCGAGGTACTCCACGTCATCCGGATGCGGTGCCGTGAAGGGATGATGGGCAGGGACGGCGGCGCCGGTGGCCGGATCGACCTCGAACAGCGGAAAATCGACCACCCAGCAAAACGCATGGGCCACCTTGGCCTCGAGCTGGCCAAGGCCGATATACTCCCCTCGGATCGCCGAGAGGGCGGCCGAGGTGACCGGATCGGGACCGGCAACCGCCAGCAGTAACGTCCCCGGCGCCGCTTCAATCCGTCCGGCGGTGGCAGCGCCCAGCGCCTTGACCCCTTGGCCCTCCCAGCCGGCATCCCCGCGCCGGGCCCACAGCACGCCGCCTGCGCCCGCCTCCTTCCCTACCGCCGCCAGGGCGTCGAGGTGGCGGCGACTGACCGCCGACCCGTTGGGCACCAAGAGGCCCCGGAGCCGGCCGCCATCGGCGAGCGCATCTGCCACGAAGGCAGCCCCCGCCCCGCCACCGTCAACCGCGTCGGTCAGGTCCGCGATTTCCAACTCGTAGCGGAGGTCGGGCTTGTCGGTCCCGAACCGCTCGATGGCGTCGGCGTACGACAAGCGTGGGAATGAAAGGTCCACGTGATGGCCTGCCTCGTCCCAGAGATCGGCAAGCACACGCTCGACGTACCCATAGATATCCGTCTGGTCCACGAAGGAGGCCTCGAGATCGATCTGGGTAAACTCGGGCTGCCGGTCCGCGCGGAGATCTTCGTCGCGAAAGCAACGGGCGATCTGGAAGTATCGGTCGTACCCGGCGATCATCAGCAGTTGCTTGTAGATCTGCGGCGACTGGGGCAACGCGAAAAACTCGCCGGCATGCAGGCGACTCGGGACCAGATAATCGCGGGCGCCTTCCGGGGTAGGCTTGGTGAGAATCGGGGTTTCGATCTCCAAGAATTCTTGGTCGGCCAAGCTCCTGCGCGCACGCTGGAGCAGCCGGTGCCGGAGCATCAGGTTGCTCTGGAGTTCGGGTCGCCGCAAATCGAGGACCCGGTGCTTCAGCCGCAACTCTTCGGAGGCCAGCGCCTCGCCCTCCTTCCGCGCGACGGCAATCGGGGGGGTCTCCGCCGAGCCGACGACCTCGAGGGCGTGCACGTGCACCTCGATCTCGCGCGTGGCCATCGCGGTATCTCGAGCCGCTTCCGGCCGGCGGGCCACCTCTCCCTCGACGAGCAACACTTCCTCGACGCCGACCCGAGCGGCCCGGGCCAAGACCTCACTCGGCGTCCAGTCCGGGTTACATGACACCTGCACCAGACCATCCCGGTCGCGGAGATCCAAGAACACCAGGCCGCCCAGATCGCGCCGCCGATGCACCCACCCCCCAAGGCGCACCATCTGTCCGATGTGATCGGTGCCAAGCGCCCCGCAGCGATGGGAACGCAGCGCGGTGTGAGCCGTCATGCGTGAGGGGGCGGGGACGGGAATGCGTTCAACGGCAAGGTGGGCGGGGGCGGGGTGCGGCACTGCGCGGGGTCATCGAGTCGAACCGGTTGAGGGATCGGTAAGGCGGAAGCGCCACGAGCACGCGCGGAGCGATTGCCCACATCGCGAGGGAGGGGGCCATGCCGGAAACGTAATGGCCGCTCAGATCGGGAGCAAGTCGCGTGAGGAGCATGGGTTAGGTGTATTTTGCATCACCATGTCGACCCTACCATCCTCCCCTCGCGGACCGGTATCCACGGTATTGGACCTCGCCCCGGCGGATGCCCGGGCTCGGCTTGCCGCCTGGATCACCGAGCGCGGCCTGCCGCGCTACCGGACCGACCAATGCGTCGCCAGACTCTGGCAGCGTCCGGTAGCGGCGTGGGCTGAAGCCACCGAACTCCCCGCCGCGCTCCGAGCCGAACTCGACCGCGCCTTCACCCTGCCGCGCCTCGAGGCCCAGATCATCCAAGACTCCGCCGACGGGACGCGCAAGTACTTGTGGCGCCTCGAGGACGGCGAGGCCATCGAATCGGTGTGGATCCCGTCGGTGCGCGGGGCTCGCCGAACGCTGTGTGTGTCCTCCCAAGTGGGGTGCGCCCTCGGTTGCTCGTTTTGTGCCACAGGACAAATGGGGTTTCGTCGGCAGTTGACCCCGTTCGAGATCGCTGGGCAAGTCCGTGAGGTGGTGGTGGCCCGGGCCGACGATAAGCCGACCAACATCGTCTTCATGGGGATGGGAGAACCCTTGCTCAACTGGCCCGCCGTGGACACGGCGCTCACCATTCTGAACCAGCCGGAAGGGCTCGGGATCGGCGCGCGTCACATCACGGTCTCGACGGTCGGAATCCTGCCCGCGCTGGAGCAGCTCGCGCAACGGGCCGAACAATTCCGGTTGGCCATCTCGCTGCACGCCTCCACCAGCGAACGCCGCCACAGCCTCATGCCCATAGAGCGCAAGTACCCGCTCGACGCCGTGTTGGAGGCGGCGAGTCGTTTTGGCCGGCGGGTGACGCTCGAGTACGTGCTGATCGCCGGGACCAATGACGCGGAAGCCGACGCCGATGCGCTCGCGCGCCACGCCCGGGCGCTCGGGGCCCTTGTGAACCTGCTCCCGCTTCATCCGGGGGGAGCACCCGGCCTCGCGCCCACACCGCCGGCGGGAATCCGCGCCTTCGCCTCCCGTCTCAGACGCCAAGGGGTCGAGGCCGTCGTCCGCCGAAGCCGAGGGCTCGATATCGACGCGGCATGCGGCCAACTCCGAGTGGCATTGGAGCGCGGCAAGCCTCGAACGTCCTCATCGCCGCACCGCTCGGCGAGCGGGGGCGGTCAGCCCTGAGGGCGATCGAGGACCTCCCGGCGGAATTCCTTCAGTTTCTCGCGGACTTCAACAACGGTCGCTCCTGAAGAGCCACGAGACGCTGGAAGCCGCGGCTCCGACATGGAACCGTGGACGGACTCGAACGCGCCTTAAGGGACGGGGTCCGGGACCGGCAGGCCCTCGAAAAACGCGCGTACGTTCTCGAGCGCGCGGCGGCCCATGGCCACTCGGGTCTCGACGGTCGCACTCCCCAAGTGGGGAAGCAGCACAACATTCTCCATTCTCAAGAGGGCCGGTGATACCTCGGGCTCACGCTGGTACACGTCGAGCCCGGCGCCGGCCAGCTGACCCGTCTCGAGCGCCGTGATCAGCGCCCGCTCATCGACGACCTCCCCGCGAGAGGTGTTGACGAGCACGGCATGGTGCTGGAGAAGCGCCAGCCGCCTGGCATCGATCAGATGCCGCGTGGCAGGCGTCGCCGGGGTGTGGAGGGACACGATATCGGACTCCCCCAGCAGCTCGTCCACCTCGACCACGCGGGCACCGGCCTCGGCCACGGTGGCAGCCACCGGCGGGCGCCGGGACGCGCAGAGGATCGTCATGCCGAATCCACGGAACGCGCGCCGCGCGACCGCGCGGCCGATTCGGCCCCAGCCGATGATCCCGAGGGTCTTGCCCCAGACGCGCGTCCCCAGCAACTGGGTCGGGGTCCACCCGGACCAGGCGCCTCCGCGAACAAGCCGTTCGCCCTCCCCCAGCCGTCGAGCGACGGCCAGCATGAGCGCCACGGCCAGATCCGCCGTGTCCTCGGTCAAGACATCCGGGGTGTTGGTGACCACGATGCCGCGCCCCCGTGCGGCGGCGACATCGATGTTGTCATACCCCACACCGAAATTGGCGATCACCTTGGTCCGGATATCGCTTGCCGAGAACAGGGACGTGTCGAATCGATCGGTCACCGTCGACACGATGGCGTCCGCGCGACGGAGCAAGGCCGCGAGATCGTCGTCATCGTAGGGGACATCGGCCTCGTTGGTCTCGACCTCGAACTGGGCGGCGAACTCACGCTCTACCACCCGAGGCAACCGGCGGGTGAGCGCGATCCGATGCTGGAATAGCGGGGGCGGGGGCGAGGGCGGCGAGGTGTTCATCGGCTCGCAGAGCGACTGAGCATGACACAACCTATACTATCAGATCATTCCGGAGGCGGGGGGACGCGGCGAGGGGGGGGGATGGAGACCATTCGCGAGGTCACATGCCGAGCACATCCGAACGGACCGACGACCCACGACGCACCCTTGCCGAGATGTATGCCGCCGCGGTGGCCGGCGCCGATCCGGCCCAAGCTGTCGAGCGCGCTTTGGTGCACTCCCACCCCCCTCCGTCGGAGCGCGTCTGGATCGTTGCCATCGGGAAGGCCGGGCTTGCCATGGCTCGCGGCGCGCTCCGTTTCCTGGAGGCCCAGCACACGGCACCGATCGGGGGACTGATCGTGA
>JBFGLJ010000062.1:0-14403 GCA_041576235.1 Gemmatimonadales bacterium
CTACCTGATTTTCATCGATGGTGATTGCATCCCCCGTCGCGACTTCGTCCAGGCCCACCTCGAGGCCCGGGAGCCCGGGTTCTATCTGTGCGGTCGCGACGTGCGCATGAGCGAGCAGTTCACCCGGCGGGTGACCCGGGCGTATGTTGAATCCGGGCGGTTGGATCGACTCAACCTGGCGCTCCTATGGGACGGGGTCTTCGGTCGGAGCAAGTGGACTGGCCTGGCCATCCCATTGGGGATGCAGCTGCCTCGGTACCTGGATGAGCGCCGGAGGCGCACATTCCTCAAGGGCAGCAATGCCTCGATGTGGCGACGCGATTTCGAGCAGGTGAACGGATTCGACGAGAGTTTTGTGAATCAGGGTCGCGAAGACAGCGATCTGGGGTCCCGGTTATCGATCGCGGGGGTCAGGCCGCGTCGGGTACGCTACCGAGCCGTAATCTTCCATTGCTTCCATGAAGATCATCACTGGTATCGCCGGGAACATCTTGGCTAAGTGCTGCCACAATGCAGCCGTGGCAGGGGGAATCGCTAGGATACCTCCACACAACCAACCATCTCGGAAGGCTCCACAATGCGTTGTAGTGGCATGACCATTCGGTGCGTAGGCATGCGGTGCGTCCCAGGAATTGTGGCCGTCCTGATGGGGATATGGACGCTTCCTGCCACTGCCCAAGCGGGGCAGGGCATCGAAGCGGCCCGGTGGCTCGCCGGCTGCTGGGAGCGCGGGACGAACACGCGCTCGATGGAGGAGCAGTGGATGGCGCCGCGGGGCAACACCATGGTCGGCATGAACCGCTCGGTCCGGGACGGCCGGCTCGCGGCCTATGAGTTGGTGATCATCCTGGCGGACTCGAGCGGCCTGGTCTACGAGGCCCATCCCTCCGGGCAGCCGATGGCCCGCTTCCCGTTGGCGGAGGCGAGCGATACCAGTCTCACCTTCAGCAATCCTGATCATGACTTCCCCCAGCGGATCGGCTACATCAGGCTGGGGACCGATTCGCTGCTGGGATGGATCGACGGCATGCGGGGCGGGGATGTACGCCGGGTGGATTTCCCCTTCCGGCGGGTCCCCTGCCCGGGGGGAGGGGGAGGGGGGCCGGGCTAACGCTCTCCGGCGCGGGCGCGCTTCTTGGCGAAGCGGTAGGTCGCGAGCCCGCTCGCCAGCGCGGCCAGCGCCGGAACGAGCAGGAGTGGCACGAGCCAGTCGGGCCCCAACGGCAGGAAATACGCTCCCATGCCGGCCACCAGCAGCACGACCGACCAGCTGATCAGCTGCCAGGCGCCGTAGCGGTTGATGATGTACCAGTCGGTCTCGGACGCGAACGCCTCCCGAAAACGCACCCCGTAGAACCGGTTCATCGGGATGCGGCCTGCCACGAGCGGCAGTGCCAGGAGAAGGAAGAGGAGGCCGCTCCCCGCCAGCACCGCGGCGGCGGGCATACTGGTCTGGTTCATGCGCGCTCGCTAGACGGGCCAGTCGCGGAGGATGCGCTCGGTTTCCTCGGAGTGGCCGCTCTCATCGCGCACCATGTCTTCCAATTGTACAGCCAGTCCCTTGTCGCCGAAGTCCTCCGCCTGTTGGGCCCGTTCGGTGTAGTTCTTGATGGCCTTACGCTCCGCGGCCAAGACCGCCTTGAGCATGGTACGGTTCGACTTGGCCCTGGGAACCGCATGCGGTTCGGTGGTCGGCTCGCCGCCCAACGCGACGATCTTGTTGGCCAGGTATTGCGCGTGTGCTTGTTCGTCGGCCACTTCAGCTAGGAAGAACTGCGCGAGCTGGGGCCGATAAGGCCCGGTGGCCTTGGCCGCATAGGTGATGTATTGAATGATCGCGCTCAACTCGCTCGCGAGATCTTCGTTTAGACCTTGCAGTAGCTCCTTCTTGGTCATGGGGTATCACTCCTTTGTAGAGAGGGGTGGGGTGTCTGCGACTGATTGCCGTCAGGGATCGGCATGGCGGACGCAGTTGCGCCCGGCCTCCTTGGCGGCGTAGAGCGCTTGATCGGCCGCCTGGATGAGGGCCGCGGCATCCGCCATCGATGCGGACCACGAGGCCATTCCGATGCTCACGGTCACGGCCCGCTGCGGCCATGAGGCCGCTTCGATCGTTCGGCGAAACCGTTCGCCCAGCACCCTCCCGCCCTCGTGCGCGGTATTGGGTAAGATGACCGCGAATTCTTCCCCGCCATAGCGGGCCACGATGTCGGTGATGCGGCCGCTCTCCTTGAGCAATCCGACGACACCGGCGAGGACGACGTCTCCGGCCTGATGGCCGAAGGCATCGTTGTAGGCCTTGAAGTGATCGACGTCGAGCAGGGCGAAGGAAAGCGGGCTGGCGCTGCGCCTCGCCCGAACGATCTCTTCCTCCAGCCGCTGCTCCAGAGCCCGGCGGTTGAGCGCCCCTGTCAACTTGTCGGTGATGCTATCGCGCTCGAGCTGGACATTCGCCTCTTCGAGCTTCTTTTGATACGACTCGAGCTGCGCTTGGTATTGTTTCTCGGCGTCGATGGTGTCTCTGAGTTTCTTCGCCGTCAACCGCAATTCGAGCTGGGCCATCACTTGCCGTGCGAGGGCCCGGAGCGCAGTCCGCTGTTCAGGCGTCATCTCGCGGGGGGTGCGATCGATCACACAGAGCGTGCCCAGCGCCTCCCCCCCTGATGTCACCAACGGAGCCCCCGCGTAGAACCGGATGCTCGGATCAGAGGTCACGAGGGGATTATCGGCGAACCGCTGATCTGATTGAGCATCGGGAACGATGAGGAGCTCGTCGGGGTCCAGGATCGCGTGGGCACAGAACGCAAGATCCCGATGCGTCTCGGCCGCCTCGAGCCCAACCTTCGACTTGAACCATTGCCGGTCACTGTCGACGAGGCTCACCAACGCAATGGGGGTTCCCGTGATGATGGAGGCCAGGTGGGTGATGTCGTCATAGGCCTGCTCGGGTAGGGTGTCGAGAATGTCAAACTCCTGGAGCGCTGTCACTCTGGCCGCCTCATTATCCGGCAGTGGTGCCTTCACGGCATCGGCCTCCGATTCACCGTCCTTACGGCAGTGACGTTATGCCCGACCTCGTATCTTGGCCACCCACCAGCGCAGTCCCACGAACAAGAATCGCCAGTCCTTGAAGAACTCGGGGGGCTTTCCCTCAAATGCATGTCCCACGAACTGCAAGCCCCACCCGACCACGAACATGGCCAGCGGGATCGCCCAGAATCCGGGGACGGCCAGGGCCACCAGGAAGAGCGGCAGCGAGACGGCGATGAGGGGAATGCCAATCGTATGACAGATCCGGTTGACAGGATGTCGATGGCTCTCCCCGTACTGGGCAATCCACTCGTCCCATGGCTTCCCGCCGAGCACGGCTACTGGCCCTCCTCTCCGAGGGGCTGCCAGAGCTCGATCTTGTTGCCGTCCGGATCGTAGCACCACCCGAACCGGCCATACTCGAACTCTTCGACTTCTGCATCGACCGTGACGCCGGCGTCTCTCAAGTGCTCGAGCAGGCCGTCGAGGTCGTCGACCCGGAAGTTGACCATAAAAGAGGCCGTGCTCGGGTCGAAGTACTCGGTCCCCGCGGGGAAGACGCTCCACACGGTGCGCCCGACCCGGTTGGGGTCCTTCTGGTCTCGCCAGCTGAACGCATGTCCCCCGAAATCGTCGATCTCGATGCCGAGATGATCGTGATACCAGTGCCGCAGCTCTTTGGCGCGCTGCGATTTGAAGAAGACTCCCCCAATTCCGGTTACCTTGGCCACGAGATCCTCCCGTCTATTACTGGACTCGGCTACGGTCGTCCGCGCCAGTCTATTCGATCGTGGCGGCTTCCTCCGCGCAATCCGCCGAGGCCGTAGCCATCATCATTCCGGCTTCGGTGGCCTCCTCCATGCTGAGCCCCTCCATGAGTTCGGCGGCTCTCTCGTCGTCACCCTTCATCCCAGCACGGAGCAGGGCCAAGGCCTTGGGCGACAGCTCATCGACGGCCTTCTTCGCCACGCACTCGCACAGTTCGACCTGGAGGTTGCTCGACGCCTTGCAGGCCTCAACCAGCTCCCGCTCGGTGGCCCGCCGCTCCCCAGCGCACGCCCCGAGAGCGCCCGCGAGGAAGAGGCCCGCGAGAAGAGTTGTCGATTTCATCGAGTCTCCCTTGGTGCAGAAATCATGTGCCGCTCGGGGCGGCGGTGCGCGGCCAGTGTGACTCTGGTAATGGGGCCTAAGCGTGCATCCGTCAAGCGGAAGGGGTCTGGGCAAGATCCCGGGCGCGGACGTCCAACGCCCGGGCGAAGCCGCCGATGTAGCGCCCCTGATCGAAGCGGAGCCGGTAGAGCGAGAAATCAGCCAGCCCAAAGGTCGGTTCGCTGGTGGGGAATCGCTCCAGGTATCGGCGACGCGCTGCCTGATAGGCCTCGCCCTCGCGCGGCAGGATCTCTACCGTGGCCGTGAAGGTCAATCGTTCCAGCTGCAGCGGATCGGCCGCTGGCTGGTCCGGGCGGTGAATCACGATGCCTACTGTCGTTCCAGGTTCGAGCCCGCGGGTATGGCGAGCGAGCCGCGAGGCATGAACGATGACACCGGTGTAGTCGGACGTGACGATGAAGGGCAACAAGCCGGCATACGGCTGCTCATCCACCAGCACCGCGAGGGCCAGGACCCGAGAAGCGCCGAGCAGGGCATGAATGGCGGCACGTTGAGCCTCGTCCACCGCCGTCAGTCTCCGGTCTCGGTGGCGGCTCGGCGGGCCTGGGCCAGGTAGCCAGGCTCCAGTTCGAGCAGCCGGGCGAGCTTGCGAACCAAGTAGGCCTCATGATCCGCGAGCTGCTGGTCGGCGAGAATCACCCCCCACATCACCTCGGCCAGGACCATTTTCTGACCCAAGTCGTACTGCTCGGCGATGAGTCGGGTGAACTGAAAGTGATCCACCGAGCGCTCACGCTCCTCCTGGGCGAGCTCCAACAATTCCTGAGCCGTGGGCTCGTCGACGCCGAACTGGCGGACCAGCGCGCCCTCCAGGTACCGGCGCTCCGGCGGACTGAACTCGCCGTCAGCATAGGCGAGCTCGAGCAACAGCGCACACGCGGCAAGCCGTACGTCGCTCGAGGCGGGTGCACGGCGGTCTGACGCGCCGTCCCCCCCGCGTTCTCCGCCCTCTCCACCCTGGCGGGGTGTGAGCATGCGTTGTTCGACGAACCTGCGGATCCGGCCAATCATGGCAGCTTCACTCTGAAATCACCCTCGCGACCGCGCGCATCCCGCAATGTACCCGCGGTGCGGCGTCGCGGCGAGCGTCGGTCGACCCACCCACCCGAAGGGTTCCAGAGACCGCCGCTTCTAGGCCGAAACGGCTCGCCCCCGTCCCCGCCCTGCCACGGCGAGTCCCACCCCGCCCAGGATGAAGAACGCGGCGACCACCAGTCTCAGCGTCACCGTCTCGGCGAGAAAGAGCACGCCACCGAGCGCTGCCAGCACGGGGACGGAGAGTTGAACCGTGGCGGCGCGGGTGGCGGTCAGCCCCCGGAGGGCGGCATACCACACCACATACCCCACGCCCGAGGCCAACGCCCCCGAGGCGGCGGCCAGGATGACGCCCTCCAGCGAAAGATCGAGGGTGCCGATCAGCACCACGCTGACCGTGACGGCCATGGGCACCGACCGCACGAAGTTGGTCGTGGTGTCGGCGAGCGCGTCCTGCACCCGACGCCCGCGGAGCGAGTACACCCCCCAGGCGATGCCGGCGATGGCCATCAGGGCCGAGCCCAGCGGCGAGGGCGCGGCGAGCCCCGGGAAGACCAGATAGACCAGGCCCGTGAGGGCCAGGAAGAACCCGGCCCACTCCCAGGCGTTTGGCCGCTCGCCCTGCCATAGCGCAGCCAGGATCATCGTAGCCTGGACCGCGCCGAAGAGGATGAGCGCTCCGGTCGCCGTCGTGAGGCTCAGATAGGCGAACGAGAAGCCGACCGCGTACAGAAACAGCATGCCGGCCGAGGTCCAGTGTCCCTGCCGGCTCGTCCGGTTCTTTGGCGCGAGGAGCGATGAGATCACTACCAGCGTCACGGCGCCGCAGGTCAGGCGAATCGTGGCGAAGCTGGCGGCGTCGATCGTTGGCTCTTCCAGGGCGAGCCGGCAAAGCACCGAGTTCGCCGCAAAGGCCACCATAGCGAAGACGGTGTATACCGCCGTTCGAAAGGGATGGCCGGCGTGGGCTTGGAGAAGTGTCACTCGATGGAGGAGAAGGTGTAGCACCAGGCTTCACCTTTGAGCACCGTCTCGCCGTCCTGCCGCGTGATGGTGATTTGGAGCTGAGTCACGGGCTTGGTGTCGTGGAGGCTCAGCACCCGCGCCTCGGCGCGGATCGTGTCGCCGATGAAGACGGGTGCGGTGAACTTCCAGTTCTGGCTCAGAAAGACCGTCCCGGGGCCAGGCATGTCCATCGCCACCAGAGCGTGCAGGAGACCGGTGGTCAACCCGCCTTGCACGACCAGCCGTTCGAACGTGGTCTTGGCCGCGAACGCAGCATCGAAGTGGAGTGGGTTGTGGTCTCCGGTGAGCGATGCGTAGGTACGGACATGCTCCGCGGTCACGGTCATGCTTCGGACGCATTGCTGTCCCACGGTGAGCTTCATCGTGCACCTCTCATTCCCGGCTCCGCCCTGGACCGCTCCTATCCGAGGAGCGCGAGAATCCCAAACCCGGCGAGCCCCAGACCCAGAGCGCACAGGGGAGTGAGGCCGGCGAGCGCCACGAGGCGCGCGTGGGTCCCACGCGGGAGCGTGCCGCGCGGAGTCTTCGCCAAGGATGAACGCATCAACAGTCGGTTGAGGGCATACGTTACCGCCAACGCCAAGGGGATGGCCAGGGCGAGCCCCGGTTGGGGGACCCAGCGGCCGGCGATGTGAATGCCGGTGCCAAGAGGCGCCAGAACGAGCCAGACGATGAGCTCCACCACCGCGAGCCCGAGGATCGGCCACCACCGTGGGCCATCGGAGCCGGTCCAGCGGCGTAGCGCGATGCGTTTGAGGACGGCGACCACGATCGGGGTTGCGAGCACGGCGGGACCCAGCGCCCAGACGAGCACGGTGGCGTCGTGGGCGCGGGCCGTCGTGGGGATGAGCGGGACGGCCGCCGCCCCGGCGGTCAGCCACCACCCGGTCGGCTGTTTCCCATGGCGGGTCTCCCGACGGCGCCGAGCCCGGGATCGACGGGTGCGCATGGCCCTCCCTTTGCCCTCGAGGGGACGGAGGTGTCTATGGTGTGCCGCGGAGCCGCGATTGGGAAGGAGCGTGTGACCGTTCGGGCGAGTCCCTGGTCCCGCTATCCGTCTACGTCATAGGTCGTGACCTCGAGCCGGTTCCCCCAGGGATCGGCGAAGTAGAACGACTTGGCCTTCCCATGATCCTTCACGTCTCGATGCGTCACCGGGTGCCCCCGCCGATCCCGAAGGCCCAGACCTTCCGCTCGCTCCACGAACACGGTGAAGGCCGTGCCGCCGGCCCGGAAGGCCAGCTGGTGGTAGCCTCGCTCCGCGCCGCTCTCTGGTTCGCCGGTGAAGAGGGCCAGCTTGGTGCGACCTCCGTCGCCCGAGATCATGAGCGGTCCGCCTGGATCCTCCGCCCAGGCTTCGTACTCTCGGACGATTTCGAGGCCGAGGACCTCGCCGTACCACGCGGCAGCCGCGTAGCGATCGGGCACGTAGACCTCCATGTGATCAATGGAGTACATGGACGGTTGCCTCCCTGCGGGCCCCGGTCAGCCAGCCCCGCCCTTCGCGAGAAAGGCCTCGGTTCGCCGCTGCATCTCATCGGCGGTCATGTCTT
The DNA here is from genome assembly GCA_041576235.1 of Gemmatimonadales bacterium. Classification (GTDB taxonomy): domain Bacteria; phylum Gemmatimonadota; class Gemmatimonadetes; order Gemmatimonadales; family GWC2-71-9; genus JABDII01. The sequence continues at coordinate 7,815 of JBFGLJ010000062.1, forward strand.
CCTTGTGGGTCGCGATGATCCAGACATGGCCAAACGGGTCGGCGATACGCCCCGCCCGGTCGCCGTAAAACTGGTCGGCGACGGGGAAGACTTCGAGTGCCCCCGCCTCGATCGCGGTCGCCACGACCGCATCGGCGTCCGCCACGTAGAGATGGATCTGCACGCTCGTGCCCTCGAGCGCGGTGGGGCTCCGGTTGCCCCACTCGGGAAACTCGTCGGTGAGCATGAGGATCGAGTCGCCGATTCTGATCTCCGCGTGCACCACCTTGCCGCTTGCGGGATCGGTGAGCCGGAGGAGCTCGGTCGCGCCGAAGGCTTCCCGATAGAACGCGAGTGCTCGCGCCGCGTCCCGAATGATGAGCTGCGGTGTGGCCGTGTGGAATCCGTCAGGAATGGGTGTGACGGGCATGCGTCCCCCCCCTCTAGTCCGGTCAGCGGCGGCTCCCGAATTCGTTGATGTCGAGTTGAAACTCCTTGCCGTCGGTAATGACGAGCCGGCGGCCGGGAGCCATCTGGTACGCCAGGGTTTCGATGTCGGCGGTGGCCGGCAACACGTTGATGATGTTGCCGGCATCGATCAGCGAAAAGATGCGCGTTCTCCGCTCGGGCCGGCGGGCGAAGGCGTTGGTGCTCAGATCGTGGACGAACACGTAGCCCGTCACATAGAGGGTCTGCTCGGAGCTCTCGAGGACCTCGCCGGCGAAGTGCCGGCGCAGGTCTCCATCGAACCCTCGACGGGTGATGATGTGCACCTTGTCACCGGGGGCGACGGGCATGGGGTCTCCTGAGTCAACGAGAGGTGACGCCGTTCATGGGCCGTCATCGGGGTAGTGATCGGCATCGGCATACGTGATTCGCCAGCGACCGTCCCGCCGCTCCCATACGAGGGTGGTGGCGCCGCGGAGTCTAACCGTCGTGCCGGTGCTGTCCGTCACCCTGTCGCGAAAGGTAAAGGACGCCACCCCGGCGTCCGGGGATAGGGCTGCGATGACCGCCTCGGCATCTCCGGCGCGTTCCGCCGCCTCGAAGGCCCGGGTCGCCGAGTCGACGCTCGTGGCGATGACCCGCCGGTGGGCCTCGGTGGCCTCGGTGGCCTCGTTGCTGGAGGGCTGGCATGCCCCGGCGGCGACGACAACGCCGAAAAGGCAGCGCCTCACACGTGTCATTGCCCCTCCCGGCCGGCGCCAAAGGCACGAAAGGCTGCTCGAGTGTCAACCCGGACAATTCACCCCGGACGGTGGATTTTCAAGATGCGGACCCATGCCGGGCTCCGACCAAGATTGCCCCTTCCGGAACGGCCAATAAATTGCCAGGATGCGGCAGGATCCAGGCTCCTTCGGGGCATGCCTGGGTCGTTGGTGTGCTGTTTCGCTCACAGCAAGGAGGTGTCCATGCGCAACTGGCGACTACTCGCTGGGCTCGGGATTCTCGCGGTGGGAGTTCTTGGGGCTGTCCGTTCGCCCCATCTCTCCTTCGATGAATCGGTGTTCGTCAAGGGCCTGGGCCTGGGTGAGCAGGAGACGATTCTCTATGTGTGGACGCGCGACGCCGACCACCAGGACAGTGACTTCTTGGCCGTGGTCGATGTCGATCCTAAGTCCCCGACATATGGACAGATCATCGCGACGGCCCCAACCGGCTCGCCGGGGAATGAGGCCCATCACTTCGGCTACACGGTGGACACCGACCGGATCTTCGGCGCGGGCATGTTCTCCAACAAGCTCTTCATCTACGACGTCAAGGCGAATCCGAAGCAGCCCAAGCTCATCAGCACCGTCGACCTCGATCCCACGGGATACAGTGGCCCCCACACCATGTACGCCGTGCCCGGCGGGGTCATGCTTGCTATGCTCGGCAAGGTCGACGGGGGCGGTCCCGGTGCGCTGGTCTTTGTCGACAACGATGGAGCCTTCAAACAAGCGTGGCCCGTGATCCGGCCCAACGGCGAGCCCGGCTACATGTACGATGTCGGGGTCAAGCTCGAGCTGAATCGCATGATCACCTCGAGCTGGGCCCACCCTGGACATGTGAAGGGCGGGACCCACCCCGAGCATTCCGGGAAGGACGTGGTAGTCTGGGACTGGAAGGACAAGAAGATCCTGCAGGTGGAAGAACTCGATGCCGCGCCCCTCGAGGTGCGCTGGATGCACGGCCCCCAGGGCCTGGGCGGGTTCACCAACGCCGCCTTTGGGAATTCGGTCTGGTACTGGGAGGACGCCAACCAGGATGGGACGCTGGAGTTCCACCGGGTGATCGATCTGGGCGAGGGCGCGATCCCGGCGGATATGCGAGTGAGCTACGACAACCGCTTCCTCTACATCTCGCTTTGGGGTGGGGGCAAGGTCGTGCAGTACGACGTCTCGGATCCCAAGCGTCCCAAGCTCATGAGCGACGTGGCGCTGCCCCAGCCCAACATGATGAAGCTCTCGCCGGACAGCCGCCGGCTCTATGTCACCAACTCGATCCTCTCATCGCTGGATGGCGAGGTCGAGTTCGGGGCCTGGCTTCTCCATGTCGGCCCGGATGGCATGAGCATCGACGACACGTTCAAGCCGGACTTCCAGAATCTGGCCAATGGTCCGGCGGGACCGCATGATATGTTATTGAAATAGAGACGGGTCTGATCGAAAAGAAGGCCGGGGTCTCGGTGAGACCCCGGCCTTCTCATGTCTCAGGGGTGCTGCGCTCAGGGCCACAGCCATCCGAACGCACCCGCCGTCAGCAGGGCGTACACCAGGCCGTCCGCTGTCGACTTGATGGTGGCCGGCCATGACCGCTTGAACCAGATCGAGTTCTGCCACAGCGCCAGCGCATAGCAGGCGAAGGCAGTGGTCCCAGCGAAGCGAAAGACCTCGAGATAGGGGGCTCCAGGCTCAACCGCCCGACCGGCCACGTATGCGGCAATGATGCTGACGACCACGCAGTACACAAACCACTGAATGAGGCTTGTCCCCATGTTCATGGCGCCGCTTGGGAACACGGTCATGAACGCTACCGGCCCCTTGGTCATCTTCTCCTGAAACTCGGGGCTCTTGCGTTCGGAGCGGGCGGCGTGGGGCATGACGTAGTCGCCGGGCGGGATGTTGGCCTGGCGCAGCGCGTCCATGACCTGGGCCTCCGCCGGCAGTTTCTGGAAGTCCGAGTCGTGGTAGGTGAGGACCGTGTGGATGATGGAACTCACAATGAAGACCAGGACCGCCGCGAGCAAGATGGGGAGCCAAAGCGAGAGTATGCTGACCATAGGGCCCTCCTTGTCGAACGGGGTCGAGGCGGAGTGGGCTCCACCCCGGAGAAGGGTTCGAACGGCACCTGCGGCACGACCTAGACGCCGTGGTCGATCCGGAGGAAGAAGCTTCTGCCCAGGAGGATCACTGAGGCGGCCCGGGCAACGCATCCCGGCGCTGCCGGCCCGCCTCATCGGCGAGCACGCGCTCGGTGAACTCCACTCGCTCGTCGAGCCCGTGCATTCGGTCTTCGAGCAACTGCATGTCTTCTCGGAGGGCATCGACCGCGTCGCCCAGCTTGGCCGTCTCGTCCGATCGCTTGTACTTGGGGTCGTACTTGTAGCGCATCCATTGGCCGATCAGGATGATCCCGCCTATGCCAAACAGACTACCGAAAAACAGCACCAGGACTTCCTCGGGCATGCAGTCACGTCCCTTCTCGGCTACCCCTCGATTCGCAGCTGGATATAGTCGTCATCGACACTCGAGCATGGGCAGAACTCCAAGCGGTACCGGATCTCCGCCCCGAGTCTGTCCAGTGCGATCGCAGGCGTGAGTCCACGCGAGCTCACCAGGGGGTCAGCACAACTCGCCTGGTACTCGCCGTCCTCGGTCGACTCGATCTGCACGGTGAAGAACATGCCCAAGAATGCACGCCGTCAGACAGGTCGCAAGGGGGGTAGGGGGGCACGGCCCAGTCGCCTTCCTCTTCGGGCCAATCCACTGGTCGGCGGCGCTCCACGGGCTGCCTACATCAAGTTGTAGTACGCAAGGATCGTTCTGACACTGAGGGCCACGATGAGCCCACCCACCAATACCATCAGGCCTCGAATGGGAAGCCGTTTGCACGCCCAGGCTCCGAAGGGAGCGCCGAGAACGCCGCCCAGGGCAAGGCCCAGAACGATCGGCCAGTTGGTGACCCCCAAGGTCACGATGAAGGTGACCGACGCGGCCAGGGTCACAAAGAACTCCACGGCGTTTACGCTCCCGATGGCCTGCCGAGCCTCGTTCCCCCGGGTAATCAGATTGCTGGCCACGATGGGTCCCCAGCCTCCCCCGCCCATCGCATCGATGAGGGCGCCGACGAAGCCGAGTGGCGCCAGATGGGAGGTGACGCTCCGAGGAGGGAACTCACGGAAGGCCTTGATCACGATGGTCACTCCCATCAAGAGGAGGTAACCGGCGATGAAAGGCCGGATGCGATGCCCGGGAAAATTGGACAAGATATATGCCCCGGTGATGGCGCCCAGGATCCCGGGCAGCAGCAGGCGGCGGAACAATGCTCGGTTGACATTGCCAAAAGCATGATGGGAAATGGCCGAGGCGCCTGTGGTAAAGCACTCAGCGGCGTGGACCGTTGCGCTCGCTGCCGCCGGGGTGACACCGAACGACAACAAGAGGCTGGTCGCGGTGATCCCGTACGCCATACCCAGTGCGCCATCAATGAGCTGGGCGGCGAACCCGGCGAGCACGTACAGCGCGAAATCAGAGAACATTCAGACCACCTTGCGCCATGCATCAGCGTCCAACGAGCACGCCCCCGACCGCGCGGGTCGGGGGCGAAGGCAACGATGCCAGGAATCGGGCCGGTTCAGGCCCGCTGCGACTCTACGAACGCCTTAGCATGGCGCAAGGCCGGGCGATCCGAATCGGCCCCAGCCGTGATCTCCAGCAATTGCCGGTAATACGTGGTCGCGGTAACGCGGTCACCGGACTCCTCCGCTGCCCGGCCAGCCCCGTACAGGCTATTGAAGCGCCCAGGGCTTCGCTCGAGCGCCGTTCGATACGCGGCGAGGGCCTTGGCCGGCTGCCCCACCACCATCAACATGTCTCCCAAGAGCTCACTTGCCGGGAGCACCTCGCCGGGCGTGACCGGGTGCTTCTCGGTTGCCGCTTCCATTGCCGCGGCTTCGCGCATGGTGGCGATGGCGGCGGCCTGCTTGCCCTCGGCGTAGAGCACCCACGCCAGGGCGGCCTTGGACTGAATGGCGACCTGCTGGGCCCAATACGCCCCCGGCCCTGTGGCCGGGAGTTTCGCGCCGAGCGCCGCCAAGGTGTCCAGGGCGTTCCGGCCGGCTTGGGGATCGCCGCTCCGGGCGGCGCCCAACGCCCTGGCGAAGTGGGTGATCGCCTCGAACTGCGGGAAGCGATCCCACGCAAACGTGCTGGGCACTCGGGCCTCGAGATTGGCAGCGGCCCTCCACTCCTGCCGCTCCACCGCGTAGCGAGCCGGCACGGCGGCCAAGGGGTACGCCGAGCCGGGGAATGCACCGATTTCCCCTTCGACCCCTCGAAGCTGCTCGAGCACCTCATGGGCCTTCTGATCCCGCGCCTGCTGCAGGTAAGCGTAGGCCAGGTAGTCGAGCGCGTGGAGGTGATGGAGTGAGCCCACCTCGCGCGTGTGGATTTGCCATGCGGCCTCGGCCGAGCGCGTATTCCAGTCGATGGATTCCTGCCAGAGCCCCAGCCGGGTGAAAATGTGGGTCGGCATGTGCAGCGGGTGGGCGACCTCGGGGGCCAAGTTCCCGTAGCTCCTCGCCACCTCGAGCGCCCGCTTCGCCAGCGGCGGGTAGTCGTAGGCGTGAATGATGTAGTGGTGGGCGCCCGGATGGTCGGGAATCCGCTCCAGGAGTTCTTCGACGATGGCGCCCGCCTGCTGCTGCCGTGCATAGGTCTTGTCACCGGGCGAGGAGGTCGCGATCATCGCGAGCGCCGTGAAGGCCGCCACTTCCGGATCGTCGGGGAACTGGGCTCGGGCGCGTTCCCATCCCTCGGCGAAGGCGCGAAGGCGCGGCGCCTCGTTGCCGCTGGGGGCGTCGGCCTCGTAGTACGACGCCAGTGCGGCGATGTAGGCCTGTTCGCGGTCTGTCTTCTGGCCACGGCTCCGGGCCTCGGCGATCAACGCGCGTCCCTCGGCCAACTTTTCCTCGCTCGGTGGTTCGCTCCAGAGCGGGTGGATGAGGGTCATGGCCCGTCCCCAGTAGGCCATGCCGCACTCGGGGTCCGCCTCGCCGGCGGTGGTGAACGCCAGCGAGGCGTCCTCATACATCATGTTGTGCAACAACGCCAGCCCCCGCTCCATCTGCTGGCTGCTCTCAGGGGTGCACGACACCGGGAAGTGAACGGTGCCGAGGGCGGCCGCGCCGAGGTCGTGCTTAGAGTCCTCTCCACCGGTGGCATCCCGGGCTTGGCCGGCGCAGCCGGCGAGAACGATGCCGAGGGAGAGGGTCACCGACCGTCGAAAGAACGCACGCATACCAACGATCCTCCATCATAGATGTCGCTGCTTGCAACGATCCTGCGGATCATGAATTCTCCATCGCCTGGCCGGGCCGAGTCAATCCTCCCCCCCCCCCCCCCCCCCC
>JBFGLJ010000063.1:0-14307 GCA_041576235.1 Gemmatimonadales bacterium
CGGGGTCGTAGCGCTCGAGGAGCGGAGCGAGAACCAAGAGCGGGCCGGTCAATTGACCTGCCTCGAGCGTCTCCGTGATCTGCGATCGGCGCGACGCCGCCTCGCTCTCCACCGACTCGAGCACACCCGGCAGCCGAAGAGGCGCCCGGCGGAGGGAGAGATGCTCCAGGTAGCCCTCCGCCAAGGGGTCCACCAGGAGGAGCAGGGTCTCGGCGGCACCCGACAGCTGGGCCATGCGCGTTGGGGTCGGCAGATCGTACGCCACTACCAGGCTGACCGACGGGGTGCCCTCCTGAAAGATCTGGATCGTGGGGGTGGTCGCGCCGAGCGCAGCGCGAACCTGATCTCCGCTGGCTCGGGTGGCCGTCCAAACCGCGCATTCCCCAGGGTCGAGCATGTCGAGGGCCGCCTGGAGCGTCTCGATCCGGCGGGCAGCCGGCGTGGTCACGGTCCTCACCAGGCGTGACGAGAGAGTCGGGAGGGGGGGGACCTCCTCGGTCATGCCAACGGTGAGGGCGCGCCACGCGTAGCGCTCGATGAGGTCGCCGAGGGGTCCCGGAGCCGCGGTGTAGATGATCCGCTGGGTGTCCTTGTCTAGCTCGCCAAGCAAATCCGCAACCGGTGCAGTGGCGTTCCAGGTCTCGGGCCACGCCAAGACGACGGACTCGAGCTGGTGGAGTTTGAGCAGCGAGGCACCCGAGAGGTCCAGGGCGGTTTCCGGGGTGGTAATGAGCAGGCGGGGAACCTGCTTGCCGAGCATCCGGGTAGCGCGGGGGGTGGTGCGGGCGCCGAGGACGTCCCGGCCGAGAATGTCCCCTCCGTTGGGGTCTGCGGCGTCACGGCGGGATGCGAGCTGCCAGGCCAACGCCGTCCATTCTGCGACCATCTCCGAGGGACAGAGGATCAGCGTTCCGACGTTCGGTGTCTGGGCCGCGCCGCGCACGGCGATGGCGGGGGCCGCATAGACGGGCGCGGGGGGAGCCACGACGACCAGGTTGTGTCCTCGTCGTATCGTTGGCATGGTGTCCGCTCGGAAGGCCTCTTCGAGGCCCCAGCCGATGCGCTCGAGCGCGTCCCCTCCCCATTCCGGTCCGGCACGGACCGCCGTGTCCTCAACCATTCACCCCTCGATTATCAAAAAGCACCGTCACCGCCATCCGAGCGTGGAAAGTAGATCCCTGTCTCATCACGCGCCAGCACGGTCCACGTAGAGTTGACTCTGTTCGCGTCACCAGGGAGCTTACACGGCATCACCCTCCACCACGGTCGCGACGTCATGTCTGAGCTTTCCGAGAATCTCGCCTACATCACGCCCTCCGAAACGGTGGCCATCTCCAATGAGGCGCGTCGCCGCAAAGACCAGGGTGAGGAGGTCTTCGACCTGTCCGTGGGTGAGCCCGATTTCGGGACCCCAAGCCTGATCGCCCAGGCCGGGATTCATGCGATCCAGCGGGGCATGACGCACTACCCGCCCAACGCGGGCATTCCCGAGCTCCGCACGGCGGTGGCGGCGCATCTGTCGCGGCTCAGCGCGAGTCGCCCGATCAACCCCGATCATGTGATGATCAGTTCCGGATCGAAGCAAGCGCTGTTCAATGCGTGTTTCGCGCTGTTCGGTCCCAAGGACAAGGTGCTGATCCCCTCGCCGGCCTGGGTGTCTTTTCCGCAGATCGTTCGCCTGGCCCGGGCGGAGCCGGTGCTTATTCCTGGCGACCTCGAATGGGGTCTCAAGGTCAGCGTCGACGATCTCGACCGGTGCGCGGATGGGTTGGCTCGCGGGCTGATCCTGAATTCTCCCTGCAACCCGACGGGCTCGGTGTATACGCAACAGGAGCTGCAGGGCATCATGGAATGGGCCTCGTCGCGCGACATTTGGGTGATCGGTGACGAGATCTACCGCCGCATTTATTACGGGTCCGGCGTGGCGCCCTCCTTGCTCGATCTTCCCGATGAGTTGCTGGAGCGCACCGTGCTCACCTACGGGGCCAGCAAGGCCTACGCGATGACGGGGTGGCGGATTGGGGCGGCCCTGGCGCCTCCGCACATCATCAAGGCAATGAGCGCCATTCAATCGCACACGACCACCGGCGCGAACCATCCGGCCCAGTGGGCGGCGGCTGTGGCCTTCGACGACGAGCGCATCGAACAGGATATCGCCAAGATGGTCAAGGCCTTCCGGCAGCGGCGGGATGCCCTGGTGGCGCGTTTTCGGGCCGACCTTCCAGGCGTTGAGTTTGTCGAACCCCACGGCGCGTTCTACTTCTTCTTCCGCGTGGATGGCGTCGTCGCACCGGAGGCGGGTGGCCGCGCCTTCTGCGAGGGGCTCATGGCCAAGCACGGGGTGGCCCTGGTACCCGGTGCCGCCTTTGGAGACGACCGCTGGGTCCGGCTGAGCTACGCGGTCTCCGACGAGGTGCTCGCCACCGCGTTGGATCGCGTGACCTCGGTCATTCAGGAGTTGGCGGGGTCGCGTGCTGCCTAGTCGGGTGAGTGGAGCCACCCCACGGGGGGTCTCGCACGACAAGAATGCCATTGCGCTCAGGCGTGCGCTCAGAACCCGAGGCCTGAGTCCGGCGACCTGGATTCCCGAGGCCAGTGAGGGAAGGGCGGTTGAAGCCAGCGTCCAACCCGCGCGTATCGTCGAGGGCCACCGGCTCGATACCATGCCGGTAGGGCCCGCCGAGCCGTGGCCGGAGCCGGTTGGGTTCGTGGACGGGGTGCAACGGTACCAGATCATCGGCTACCGAGGCGCCCTGCCGTTGGTGCTGGCGGATATTGCAGCGGCGGTGAGACAACGCCGCCACCGGGTCCTTCGCACCAGGGCCGTCGAGAGGGAGCAGTTGGCGATCGGGCGCCCGGCCGTACTCGAGGCCGTAGCCGATCTGCTGGGCCACGCGCGGCCGATTCCGCTTCCGGACGAGGACGAGACCCACCCGGTGTTGGATATTCATGCGAGTCGGCGGGTGGTCGACCACCAACGCGGAGTGCTGGAGCGCCGAGTGGCCGCGCGATACCGGGAGGAGACCGGCGGGTGGCTGGTCGTGGACGGCTCGCTCGCGGAGAGTCCCGCGTGGGCCGCTGACCGGCGCATGGTCGGCGTGGTCAAGAGCCACGCCACCCTGCCCTTCGGCGGAGAGCCGCAGGTCACCTATCTCCAAACGCCCTACGGTCACCGGACCTCGATTTTCGCGCCTGCCTCACACCGGGTGGCGCCGGTGTACTCCTGGGCACTCCGGGTGTGGCCCTGGGAAGGGAGAGACCTCTTTCACGGCCTGATCCGTGTGGAGACGGCGCCGAGCGATGGCGCCATCGAAATGGCCAACCAGATTGGTCGGTGGTTGCTCGCCGAGCGGGCCCCCGTGAGCACGCCCGACCCCCGCTGGGACCGCCTCTTGTACGGCATTCACGACGTCGAAGTGTATCTCAAGTCTCGGATGGGATGACGTGAACGCATTGGATCAACGGCTGGACGAAGCCGGCCCTCCCCCGGTTGGGCGGGTCGTTGCCACGGAACTCAAGCCGTCGACACCGCACCAATTCCATTTTTGGACCGCGCGCCTCTCGCCCATCGGCATCGGGGCCATTGTGCGGGTCGCCACGGGCGACCGGGTGGTGTACGGGGTCGTCACCGATGGGTATGCGTACTCCGATCTCGCGAGCCCGCTTCACGATGTCATCAGTGCCGACAGCGACCCCGCGTTGGCCGGCGCGTTTCCGACCGAGCGAGCGGAGATCCGGCTGTACGCGGCCGCCGTCCTCCGCCAGGAGCCCGAGGAACCGCTCCAGCCTGTGCCGATTGGCGACGTGTTCCTGGCCACCGATGCCGATGTCATCGCTGCCCTCCGGATGGATGCCTATGCCGTGGGCGAGAAGCCGACCGGCATCCCGGTCGGCGTCTACAGCGCTGCAGGCCTCCGTGCACCAGTCTATCTCGATGCTGATTTCCTCTTGGGACCGGAGGCGGCGCATCTCAACATTTCCGGCGTCTCCGGGCTCGCGACGAAGACCAGCGCCGTCGAGTTCCTCCTTACCAGCATCTTCCAGACCTTCCCGGCACACAAAGGCAGTGTGGCCGCCGTCTGCTTCAACGTGAAGGGCCCGGATCTCTGCTTTCTCGATCAGGCGGGCGCGTTGGCCGAGGAGGACGAAGCGCTCTATGCCAGGATGGGGCTCACCCCCGGACCATTCCGGGACGTCCAGTACTTCGCCCCATACAAGGCTGATGGCGTCAACCTCAATACGCTCAGGACGCACCGGAGCTTGGCAACGAACACGGCACCGCTCGTCTGGGGCCTGCGCGAAGTGCTGGACTACGCCGAGGTGGTCCTCAACCGGGATGACATCGACGCCAAGGCCGATGCGTTCATCGATTTTCTGGCGGATCGTGTTGTCGGCAAGACGTATCAGGACCCCCAGCTTCGTCAAGCGCCGTTCCAGGTGCAGAGCTTCGCCGATCTCTCGGACTTCTTCCGGGCCATCTTCGATTTCATGGAGGCGCTCGGGCGCGGGGAGGTGTGGCGCACCCATCACCTCGCCACGATCCGAAAGGTCCGCAACCGGCTCAGCAACATCACCACCCGGGCGAAAGGGCTCGTGACAGACGATGGCCTGGTCAACGACCTGCCGTGGGGGGCCTTCCGAGACCGGGGCGTCATCTGCGTTGATGTCGCGGGCATCGATCCGCTGGCGCAAGATCTCGTGTTTGCCCGGGTGGTCTCCAAGCTCCGCGAGCACCTCGAACGGCGGGACCTGGGGGTCGACCACGTGGTGGTGTTCATCGACGAGTTGAATAAGTACGCTCCGGCCGATGGGCCCGACACATACGTGCGGAAAATGGTTCTCGATCTGTCGGAGCGGGGCCGTTACCTGGGGCTGGTGCTGTTCTCCGCCCAGCAGTTTCGGTCCCAGGTCCACCGTCGCGTCGTGGGGAACGCGGGCACCTCGATCTATGGCCGCATGGACACGGATGAATTGGCCACGCCCGGATACAGTACCGTCACCCCGGCCACCAAGATCAAACTCGCGACGCTCCCCAAGGGTGAGCTCATGGTGAGGCACCCGCACTTCACCCACCCGATCTTCGTTCGCTTTCCCAAGCCGTCTGTTCTCCAGGGACGCGACGGGGTCGAGCGCTTTCCCCCGGAGCCGGACCTGAGTCTCATCGAGGCCGTGCACCGCCAACTGCAGGACCTCGACCGGACGGTGTCGGCCGCCGAACTCGCCGGGCTCCTCGAGGGACGGCGGGAAGTCGATGTCCGCCGGGCCGTCCACGCCACCCGCCAGACCCGCCCGGACAACGTGCTCGCCTTCTTCCGGTCGTGCCTCGGCCGGGCGGTACCGCTCGAGTCCTCCACCCCCACGCCTCGTGCAGCGGTGCCCGCCATCAAGCACACCCCGGATCCTTACGCGCCGTAAGCGCTTGCTTCCCGCCCTGCGGGGGGCCATTCTCCAGCAGTGAAGATCGCGCACCTCGCCGATATCCACCTGGGATTTCGGCAATACCACCGTCAAACGCCGGCCGGGATCAACCAGCGGGAAGCGGACGTCGCCAACGCGTTCCGCTCGGCGATCGACGGAGTCATACTCGCCGCCCCCGATGCCGTAATCGTTTCGGGCGATCTCTTCCACTCGGTCCGCCCCACCAACGCCGCGATCGTCTTTGCCTTTCATGAGTTCCAACGGTTACGGCAGGCCCTGCCCGACGCCCCGGTGATCATGGTCGCCGGCAACCACGACACCCCGCGCTCGACGGAGACCGGCTCCATTCTGGTGCTCTTCGAGCAGTTGGGTCTCGACGTCGTGGCCCGCGAGGCGCGTCGCCTGCACTATGCGACCCTCGATCTGGCTGTGCTCGCTGCGCCCTACGATTCGCTTCTGAGCCCGGAGCGGCCCACCCTCCGCCCCGACGACAGCGCCACGCATCAGGTGCTCACGCTCCACGGAGAAATCGAGGGTGCGCTTCCCCTCAATCGGTCCACGGCGGACTCGGCCGGCGTCCTGCTCCGGCGGCAGGATCTGGCCGTCGACGAATGGAGCTACGCCGCCCTGGGCCACTACCACGTACAGCACGCGGTCGCTCCAAATGCCTGGTACGCGGGCGCTCTAGAGTACGTGACCATGAACCCGTGGGGCGAGCTGCAGGATGAGTCGGAGCGGGGTCTTAAGGGAAAGGGCTGGCTCCTGGTCGATCTCGACGCTGGCACGGTCACGCGACAGCCGGTCCCTCAGGCCCGGCAACTCTGCGATCTCGATCCGATCGACGCCGCCGGTCGGACGCCCGAGGAGCTGAGCGCCGACATCGCCGCGAGGGTTGACGCTCTTCCCGACGGCCTCGAGGGCAACATCGTGCGGCAGGTGGTGTACAATGTCCCTCGGCACGTGGGTCGGGAGTTGGACCACGCCGCGATACGAGGCTACAAGGCCCGAGCGTTGCATTACCACCTCGATGTGCGCCGCCCGCAGTCGCAGCGTCCGATCGGCGTCGGAACGCCCGGACAGCGTCAGACGCTTGCTGAACTCGTAGAGGGCTATCTCGTCAAACGTGCCTTGCCGGCGGAGATCGATCGCGACCGCTTCGTCGAGATGGGTGTCGCGTTGATCGCGTCCACCGAGCGCGAGCTCACCGAGTAATGCAGATCCAACGCCTGCACCTGCGGAACTTCCGGCAGCATGAGGACACGCACCTGGAGTTCGGGCCTGGTCTCACCGGGATCGTCGGCCCCAACGGCTCGGGGAAGACAACCCTGCTAGAGGCGATCGCCTTCGCGATCTACGGTACTCCTGCAGCCCGAGGCAAGCGGGACTCACTCCGGCGGCGTAATGCCCCTCCGCGATCGTCCGTCCGCGTTGAATTGGACTTCACCCTCGGTCCCCACCGCTACCGGGTCCACCGGGGACTCACCCAGGCCGAGCTGTACCAGGACGGCGAGCCAGCGCCTATCGCCAATAGTCTCGGCACCGTGACCGACAAACTCTCCCGGCTGCTTGGCATGTCCCGTGACGAGTTTTTCAACACCTATTTCACGGGACAAAAAGAGCTGGCCGTCATGGCGGCGATGTCCGCCCCGGAGCGGGCGCGGTTCCTCTCGCGCGTTCTCGGCTATGAACGGCTCAAGACCGCGCAGGATAAACTCAAGCTGAAGCGCTCCGCGCTGAAGGCGCGGCATGAGCTCCTTGAGGCTGGGCTGAGGGACACGGCCTCGTTGGACGAGGAAGACGCCCAGGCGAAGGCGCGCCGGACCCGGGCCAAGGGTGCTCAAACGACGGCCACGCGCCAGGTCGCAGAGGCGGAGGCGCGGCTCGCCGAGGTGCTGCCTCGGTGGAATGAGATCCAGCGGCTGCGCGACGCGGTCGTCTCTCTCGAGGGGGAGGCGCGGGTGGCTGAACACCATGTCAACGCCGCACGCGAGAGATTCAGCGGTCTCGACCGGCAATTGCTCGAGGCCGTGAACGCGCGCGAGAACTTGATCGAGTTGAGCCCGACGATCGAGCCGCTTGCGACGCTCCGAGCCGAACGGGAGACCCTCGATCATCAGGCCGGCCTGTTTGCGGCACGGAAGGGTTACCAGGCCCAGCTCGAGGATGCCCGCTCGAGATCGACGCAACTCCAGGAACGGTTGTCCCGGATGCCTGATCCGGAGGCGCTCCAGACGGCCGGCCGTGGAATGGAGGAGGCGAAGACCGCCCTGGAGGCGGCCAAGGCCGAGGCCGAGGCCAAGCGGACGGCCTGGGTCAGAGACGCCCAAGAGGCGCAGACCAAGCGTCAGACCCTGCTCGAAGAGTACAACGAGTTGACGGAACAACGTGAACGGATTGTCGAGACCGGCCCCGATGGCGCATGTCCAACCTGCGCGCGCCCCTTGGGCAAGGACTTCGAGGCGGTGCTCGGCTTGTTGGAACGGCAAATCGAAGAGGTCAAGGACAACGGCAATTTCTATCGCAAACGTCTTCAACAGCTGAAGCACCCGCCAGCGGAAGTCACGGAGGCGGAGCGCCGACGCGCCACGCTCGACTCCCGGTTGGCTGCGGCCCTGGTCGAGGTGCAGCGGCTCGAAGACCTCGAGCGTGAGCGGCCGGCCCTGGCCGGCGAGCTGGAGGCACTCGCGGGGAAGGTCAAGGACATCGAGGAATTGCTTGCGGGGTCGCCGACCGCCTACGATGCGGAGCGCCACCAAGCCGTTCGGGATCGCATTGCGGAGCTCGAACCGGTGGCTCTCCAGGCGGAGCGGTTGAAAGTGAGGGCCGAGCGGGCCGAGGCGCTGGTGATCGAGGCGGAACAGGCGGAGAAGGAGTTGAGTCGGCGGGAGGGAGAGGTCAAGGCTTTGTCGGAGCGCATGGCGGCGCTGGGGTATCGCGAAGCCGCCTACGCCGATGCCAAGGCGGCTGCCGACGCGGCGCAATCCCGGCGGCACGACGCCGAGAAGGAGTTGGTGCGGGCCCGGGCGGAATACGAGGCGGCACAAGAGGCCGTGAAGGTCGTGGCCCGGCGACGGCAGGAGCGCAAGGATATCAAGCGGCGGGCCAAGGAGGCGCTGCTGGAACTCCGGATGTATCAGGAGCTGGACCGGGCCCTGAGCGATCTTCGGACCGACCTCAACGCCGGCTTGCGCCCGGAACTCTCTGATCTCGCGTCGGTGTTTCTCCGCGATTTGACCCACGGCCGGTACACCGACATCGAACTCGACGAGAGCTACGTGGCGAACATCATGGAGGAGGGCGATCTCAAGGAGGTGATTTCGGGCGGTGAGGAAGATGTGGTTAACCTCGCGCTGCGCCTGGCGATCAGCCAAATGATCGCCGAACGAGCGGGGCAGCCCCTCTCCCTGTTGGTGCTGGACGAAATCTTTGGGTCGCTGGACGAGGAGCGCCGGGTGTCGGTGGTCTCGCTGTTACGCGGGCTCGCGGACCGGTTTCCGCAGGTTATCCTCATCACCCATATCGAGTCGGTCAATGAGGAGTTCGATCGGGTCATCCGCGTTGAGGTCGATCCCGAACGGGGGGTTTCCCTCGTGCGAGACGCCGCCCCCGAGAGCGTGGAACATGTGGCGGCCTGAACGAAAGACTGCCTTCGGTCCGGAGCGGGCGACGCTCGCTGATGTCGAATCGTTGAATGACGTTTTCGCCGCGTCGTTTACGGACCGCTACCGTCGGGATGGTTTGGCCGGGGTCCGCGTTCCGCGTCTCAACCCGGACATCTGGGAATACGCCATCGAGGACGCGGCAGCCGGGGCCATGGTCTGGCGCGATCAGGGCGGGGATCTCGTGGCGTTCAACATGGTGCATCGCTCTGGCGCCGAGGGGTGGATGGGGCCATTGGCTGTCCGCCCGGACCGGCAGAGTGAAGGCCTGGGCAAGACTGTGGTCCAGACAGGCGTTGAATGGCTGCTCGACCAGGGGGTTGCCACGATCGGCCTCGAAACCATGCCGCGCACCATGGAGAACATCGGCTTCTATAGCCGGCTCGGATTCGTACCTGCGCATACGACCGTCACGGTGGTGCGCGATGTCGCGCGACGGCGCGCCGCCCCCGGCACGCTGCTTTCCAAGGAGGGTGCGGACCGGACAAGCCTCATCGGCGAGTGCGGTGCCTTGACCGGCGAGTTGGCAGGGGGGACCGACTACACGAGGGAAATCGAATTGACTGCCCGATTGGGGGTGGGGGACACCTCGATCGTGCGCCGCGGGGGCCGGGTGGTGGGATTCGCGCTCTGGCACGTGGCGCCGCTGGCCGCGGCCCGCCCGCGCGAAGAAGTCCGGGTGCTCAAGTTGGTGGCGTCGGATCTCGAGACGTTCGAGGCGTTATTGGTGGATGTGCAAGCGCGGTGCTACGCGGAGCGCATGCGCCGTGTCAGTGTGCGCTGTCAAACCTGGTTCGCTGAGGCCTACCGGCTGGTCTTCGAACACAATTTTCACGTTCACTGGACGGATCTGCGGATGGCGCTGCATTCTCACGGGGAGATCATGCCGTCGAGGGGCGTGGTGTTCTCGAATTGGGAGATCTAGGGCCGGGTTACGTTCGCAGGGCCCACCAGCGCACCAAGAGCACCGTCGCCAGGGCAAGCAAGACGTGCACGACGCCGACGCCCACCGGCAGAATGAACCCGAAGGTGATCCACAACGCGAGACAGAGTATTGCGACCACAAGTGTCAGCGACATGCGTGTCGAACCCTCTCACCCGTTATTGACGAGGTTTGCACCACATCCTATCTTAGTGTGTCCGGACGGTAATGGGGAGACACCGTTATTGAGCCAACAGTCCGTTCGAGGGCCCACATACCTCGGTCGATGTCACGCCCCCCGGGGGAAGGCTGAGATCAAGGCGAGGGCGCCACGCATTCGATCCGGGCTTCAATAATCCTCTCTGTTGCCGTTCGACCAGAATGCGCCGATCTTCCAGGTCGGCGCTTTTTGCTGTCCCCTGCGGTACCCCATGCATTTTGAGACGAAAGCCCCATGCCCACTTGTCTGGTTACCCGGCGCGTACACTTCAATGCCGCCCACCGCCTCCACAATCCTACCGAGTCGGCTGCGTGGAATCGGGAGACGTTCGGCGTGTGCAACAATCCGAACTACCACGGTCATAACTACGAGTTGGACGTCACCGTTGCCGGGGACATCGACGCGGCAACGGGCTACGTCTTGGACATCATGGTACTCAAGCGAATCGTAGATCAGCGGGTGGTACAACTGCTCGACCACAAGAACCTCAACCTGGATGTGCCTTGGTTTCGAGACCATATTCCGTCTGCAGAAAACATCGCAGTCTTCTGCTGGAACCAACTCGCGCCACACCTCCCTGCGGGGCGGTTGGAACGCATTCGGTTGTGGGAGACACCGAGGAATTATGTCGACTATCAAGGAGAGTAGACGGATGACAGAGGCCAGCACGCCGCCTGTCTCCGCGCACGTTCGGGACATGCTCATTGCCCTCGGTGAGAACCCTGATCGCCCCGGCCTCGTCAAGACGCCGCAGCGGGTCGACGCGGCCCTGCGGTGGCTGACCCAGGGCTATCACATGTCTGTGGCCCACGCCATTGGCGATGCGGTGTTCGAGGAGAGCCACGAGAGCATGATCATCGTTCGCGATATCGAACTCTATTCGATGTGCGAGCATCATCTCTTGCCCTTCTTCGGTCGTGCCCACGTCGCGTATGTGCCGGACGGCCGGATCGTCGGCCTGTCTAAACTCCCGCGCCTCGTCGATATCTTCGCAAGGCGGCTCCAGGTGCAAGAACGGCTCACCGACCAGATCGCCGACGCCCTGATGGGCGTCTTGAGCCCCCGCGGCGTCGGGGTCGTCATCGAAGCCGCCCACCTGTGCATGATGATGCGGGGCGTCCAGAAACAGAATTCCAAGACGGTGACGAGCGCCGTCCGAGGCATTTTCCGCGATGACCCCAAGACCAGGGACGAATTCCTGCGGCTGGCGCACGGTGGTGTCCTGAGCGAGTGACAGCCCTCGCCGGCCAACTCGCCGTCGTCACCGGCACCTCGCGCGGCATCGGTGCCGCCACGGCCGACGCCCTTCACGCCCAGGGGGCCCGGATTGTGGGGCTCGCACGGACCATCGCCGCCAAGGAAGGAGACCGGCGCTGGGACATCCCGTGCGATCTCACCCACCCCGAAGACCTCACCCGCGCTGTTGATCAGGTGCTCGAGCGTTGGGGTCCGCCGAACATCTTGGTGAGCAACGCCGGGGGGTTTCTGCTCCAGTCGTTCGAGCAGACCACGCCGGGCGATCTTGAGGCCCAGCTGGCCATCAACCTGCGGGCGCCGTTCGCGCTGGCTGCCGCCGTGGTTCCGGCCATGCGCGAGGCCAGTGGGGGGCTGGTCGTCCACTTGGGGAGCGTGGCCGACCATAGCGGTTTCCCGCAGAATGCGGCCTACGCCTCGTCCAAGTTCGGACTCCGAGGACTGCACGAGACGCTCGTGGCCGAGTATCGCGGAACGCCAGTACGATTCAGCCTCATCTCCCCAGGCCCTACGGATACCGCCGCCTGGGACCCGGTTGACCCCGATCATCGTGAGGGATTTCTTCCACGGGCGAAGATGCTTCGCCCGTCGGATGTCGCCGATGCCGTCGTCTTCGTCGCGACCCGCCCACCCCGGGTGCACATCGAATGGCTCCGGCTGGGCCCCGCGTAACCCTCCAAGGAACTCGCCGAAGACGCTCATGCCACGATTCGCGGTCCTCATCCTCGCTGCCTGCCCATTCGTTCCTGCGGCGGCTCAGTCCAGCCTCCCACCCGTGCCGGACCCCACTGGGTGGGGTCTACACGTGCTGGAGGTCGCGACCGACCCTCGTGGCGGAGTGTGGGTTGGAACCTACGGCCAGGGCATCTATGTACTCCGGCCGGGGGCCCCTGATTGGGAGGCTATTCGGTCCGATACGACCGAGGGCTCCATCTCGTGGGATTTCGTGCACGCCATCGCCTTCGGGCCAAGAGGGCAGGTGTGGTACGGGACCATCGGGAATGGATGGGGAGTCTCCTTGAACGGTGGACGCACCTGGCGGAACTGGACCTTCCGAGACCTAGGCCCAGAGTGGCAGTACGTGGCTCCGGCCGGCATCGTCACCCGGGGCGATACCGTCTGGGTCGGCACGGCGGACGGCATACTGTTTACAACCAACGATGGCGACAGCTGGACGGCCATCGTCGATTCGACTGGGCCCGTGGCCCTTGGGCCGGCGGACAGCGCATTGCGCTTGCTCCCCAACGAGTATGTGCAGCGGATCGCGACGCATCGGCGCGGGCTTCTGGTCTCCACCCTCCGCGGGAACTTCAGGCTCAGGCGGACGCGAACCGGCCGATGGGAGGCGAGACGACTCTCCTTCACCCCGTTTCCACCGCTGAGCGGTACGGTCATTGACGGCCTCCTGGTCAAGGGCCGTCACTGTGGTCTGCGGCTGGCGGCGGACACGATCCCGTGTCTCACCCGGAGAGCCCCTGCCGCCGAGTCTCCCCGGTGGCCGCGCACCCGGTGGTTCGACCGGCCGATCGCGCCGGAGGACAACAGCCAGATCGATCAGACCTATCGATATGGATCGACGATGGGCGGGAACTTCCAGCAACACCAAGGAGTGGAATTCAACAACCCCGACGGTACCCCGGTGCTGGCCATCGGGCCGGGGAGCGTGGCCTACGCTGGCCCAGCTGAGCGGGGGGCGCTCACCGTGGCAATCCGCCATGACACGACGCTGTCGAGCGACGGGGGTCGACTGGCCCTCTTCTCGACCTACTACCACAACTCGACGCTGATGGTGCAAGTGGGGCAGCGGGTCAAGAAGGGGCAGGTGATCGCTCTGGTCGGGCATACGGGCCGGGCCACGAACGATCACCTACACCTGGAGATTCACGCCGCGCCTACGACAGATGTCAGTGTCGTGGTCGACTCGCTCGAGCGGTTCCCCCGCTACACCACGAACCCGGAACTCTGGATCCGGCCCATCCCGGGAACCGGACTGGTGGCCGGCCGCGTCGTCGACCGGGCGGGCCTGCCGGTCCCGCAGGCCCGCATCTACGGGCTGGTGAAGCGCGATCCCGCGGAAACACCGCTCTCCTTCGTCGAAACATATGGCGATCGCGCCAACCCCCATCCACTCTACGGCGAGAACTTTGCCATTAGTGACGTCCTCCCCGGCACCTACGTCTTGGGAACCGAGATCGAAGGCCTGCCGGTCTATCGACGCGTCTCGGTCGAAGAGGGCAAGCTCACCTGGGTTGAGTTCTCTCCGTAACGAGCGTTTC
Organism: Gemmatimonadales bacterium; assembly: GCA_041576235.1. Taxonomy (GTDB): domain Bacteria; phylum Gemmatimonadota; class Gemmatimonadetes; order Gemmatimonadales; family GWC2-71-9; genus JABDII01. The sequence continues at coordinate 13,750 of JBFGLJ010000063.1, forward strand.
GGGACCTTGCACGAGCCGAGGTAACGCTGTTCATCGAGCTCACCGACATCCTGCGCTGTCCCCACGATCACAGCGAGCAATTCCTGGTTCTGTTGCCGGATACCGTTATGGAGCGGTCCGTCCAAGAGGGGCAATTGGGTTGCCCAGTCTGCGGGCGAACCTATGCCATCGAGCAAGGCATCGTCCGCTTCGGCCCGGCACCCGGTTTCCCTAGCCAAGTCCCGTCGTCGCTGACCGCGGAGGCCGTCGAGGCATTTCTCGGTCTCTCTGGTCCAGGGGGGTACGTCGTGCTCGTGGGGATACCGCTTGCCCTCTGCCGGTCGGTTGCCGAACGCGCTTCAGGGGGGATCCATGTTGTCTCGTTGAATCCTGCGGACTCACCTGCCCCCGGAACCGTCGATCGTCGGGTGAGCATTGCCATCGGTGAGCGGATTCCGCTGAAGCGCCGCTCGGTCCGTGGGGTCGTGCTGGGGCAAGCCTACGCGTCCGACCCTGGATGGCGTTCCGAGGCGGCCCGGGTGGCCCTCCCGGGGCGCCGGGTGGTCGGAGAGGGGGACG
>JBFGLJ010000064.1:0-14144 GCA_041576235.1 Gemmatimonadales bacterium
ATGGCGTGAACATCGGCGAGGTGTACTGGCGCTACTACCAGCTCCTGGACGAGATGAAATCCCAGGCACGTTTGGCGCCGAGCCTGACCGACGCCACCATCCGCCGGCGCCTGATCCTCAAGGTAGAGAATCTCGGCCTGCCGTCGGATGCGGAGCGCTTCCGCATCCGACGCACAGGGGGACAGACGCGCCTCATTACCATCGAGACCCAATACAGTGAATCCGTCGATCTACCCTTCTTCGAGCACACCTTCCAGTTCAAGCCCAAGGCGGAGGCCGGTCTTTAGACGCGGTCTGCTGCCTATCCTCTTCCTCGTGGGCGCGGTGCTGGTCGCGCCCACTCGATTGTGGGCCGCGGAAGGGACCGCGATCTCGGTCCCCGATTTCCTCTTGGTCTTGGCGGCGATGCTCATCGGCGCCAAGCTCATGGGAGAGGCCGCCGAGCGCGTCGGGCAGCCCGCCGTACTGGGCGAGCTCCTCGCCGGGGTCCTCCTAGGGTCGAGCGTCCTGGGCATCATCCCGAATGAGGGCACCAGCGCGGAATTCATCCACATCCTCGCCGAATTTGGCGTCATCCTGCTGCTCTTCGAAATCGGACTCGAGACCGACCTCAAGGAAATGTTTCGGGTCGGGACCTCGTCGCTCGCGGTCGCCCTGGTCGGCGTGGTGCTGCCGTTTGGCCTGGGCGTGCTCTACTGGCTGTACGCCCCGCACGTTGGCAACGACGCCGCCACCGATCTCGTCACGGGGGCCATCTTCGTCGGCGCCACCCTCACTGCGACGAGTGTTGGGATCACCGCCCGGGTGCTCTCGGACCTGAACCAAATGCGGAGCGAGGAAGCCAAGATCGTCATCGGCGCGGCCGTCATCGATGACGTCCTGGGTCTCGTTATCCTCACCGTCGTCTCGGGCATTGCCGCGGGAACCTCGGTGACCGTGCTCGGGGTCTCCAAGACCTTCGCCATTGCCATCGGCTTTCTGGTGGTGGCCGTGGCGGTGGGCGGGCTCATCGCTCCAAAGCTGTTCGATTTCATCGACCGGTTGAGAGTCCGGCATGTCCTCGTGGTCTTCGCCGTGGCGTTCGCCCTGGGCCTCGCCGCGCTGGCGTCGGTCGCCGGCTCCGCCCTCATCATCGGCGCCTTCGCGGCCGGCATCATCCTCTCGGGCACGAACCAATTCGACGTTATCGAGAGCCGCGTCCACCCGGTCGCCGGCATTTTTACTCCGATTTTCTTCGTCTCGGTGGGCTCGTCTGTCAACTTGAGCCTCCTCAACCCCGGAACACCCGATGCCCGGGGCACGCTGGTCATCGCGGGAGTCCTAACGATCCTGGCCATCATCGGCAAACTGGCGGCCGGGTGGGCGGCGCCGTGGGCCTCCTTCCGGCGTGCCGTGGTCGGCGTGGGCATGGTCCCCAGGGGCGAGGTTGGGTTGATCTTCGCCGATATCGGCCGGCGGAGTGGGGTATTGACCGAGTCGGCCTTCGGAGCCGTGCTGCTCATGGTGATGGCCACCACCTTCGTGGCCCCCGTCGTCCTCAAGGCCTTGTTCGGCCGCGGGCCGGGACGCACCGCGGAGCACGCCATACCGATCGCGGCGACGCCAACCGACGAGGGGCAGGCCCACGAGGACGCACCGCCGGATTCCTCCTAGCCACCCCGAGACTCGCTCACGCCACCCTCCATCGTGGAGCGCCTGTGTCACGTCCAGACAATCGAAGCCATGATGCGCTCCGGCCGCTCGAATTTGAGCGTCGCGCCAACCCCTTCGCCGAGGGCTCGTGCCTCATCCGCACCGGTGCAACGCTGGTCCATTGCACCGCCAGCGTCGAACCCGGCGTCCCGCCGTGGCGCAAGCCATCTGGGCTCGGCTGGGTCACCGCCGAATACGCCATGCTGCCCCGGGCCACCGGCGAACGGACCCCTCGCGAGCGCCGCGGAGCGGGTGGCCGCACCCAGGAAATCCAGCGCTTGATCGGCCGCTCGCTGAGGGCCGCCCTGAAGACCATGGCCTTCGGGGAATACACCATCCGGATCGACTGCGACGTGCTCCAGGCGGACGGGGGCACCCGCACCGCCAGTATCACCGGCGGGGCAGTGGCCTTGGCCGACGCGTGCGAGTGGCTGGCGAAGGAAACCGGCATCGAGAACCCCTTCGGCGGCCTGGTGGCCGGCGTCTCGGTGGGCGTGGTCGACGGGGACGTTCGGCTCGACCTGTCGTATGCCGAGGACAAAGACGCCGAGGTCGACGCCAACGTCGTCATGCTCCATCCCGACCGGTTTGTGGAGATTCAGGGGACCGGTGAGAGCGGGACCTTCTCTCGCGAGGAGTTCAGCCGCATGCTGGACCTCGCGGTGCAGGGGCTTCGCGAGCTGTTTGAACGCCAGCGCGAGGTGTTGACCGGGTGAAGATCCTGGCCGCGACCAGGAGCGAGGGCAAGCAGCGCGAGCTGCGGCGTCTGTTTGCCGAGGCGGGCCACGAGGCGGTCTTCCCTGACGAGGCCGGGGTCACCTGGTCGGCCGAGGAGGATCTCCTCGAGCTGGGCGACAGCTTCGAGTCCAACGCCCGCCAGAAGGCCGAGTACTTTGCTCGCAAGACGGGCCTCCCCACCGTGGCCGACGACTCGGGCATCGAGGTCATCGCGCTGGGCGGCGCGCCCGGGACCCGATCCAAACGCTGGAGTGGGGCCACCGGCACGCCCAGCGAGGTCGACGCCGCCAACAACGCCGAGCTGTTGCGGCGGTTGCGCGGGCTCGAGGAGAAGAAGCGCCGCGCCCGCTACCGCTGCGTGCTGGTGTATGTCCCCTCTCCGTCGTCCGCACCGAAGGTCTTCGATGGGATCTGCAACGGGCGTATCCTCGTTCATCCTCAAGGAACAGGCGGGTTCGGATACGACCCCCTGTTTCTGAGTGACGAACTGGGGAAGAGCTTCGGGGAGGTGGACCAGAGTGCCAAGGACGCGGTGAGTCATCGCGGCAAGGCGTTCCGAGCCTTTCTCGACTCGCTGCACGCCGAGGGGGCGTAGCCTCGGCGGGTCGATGAGGGAAGGGGAGCGCATGGCCACCGGCAACGGTCCATCCCATCTGGCGCTGGTGCTATCCGGCGGTGGAGCCCGGGCTGCCTATCAGGCCGGGGTCGTCTGCGCCATTGCCGACCGGGCCCCGCAGGTCAACGTGCCCATCATTACCGGCGTCTCCGCCGGGGCCATCAACGCCATCTCGCTCGCCGCCCATCCGGGCACCTTTGCCGAGTCGGCCAAGTCGCTTCGTCACGAATGGGCCGAGCTGACCGTCGACAACGTCTACCGAATACAACTCGAGGGCGTGTGGCGGTCGGCGCTAAGGTGGGTTGGGCGCCGGCTGTTGCGTCGCAAGCGCGATACCGTGGTTCGCGGGCTGTTCGACATGTCGCCGCTCTGTGGCTTCCTGGGCGGGAGGCGCGATCTCGCGACCATCGAGCGGAAGATCCAATCCGGCGCGCTGACCGCCGTCGCCTTGAGCGCCACGTCGTATGGGACCGGCGAGACCATCACCTTCGTCGAGGGCGTGGAGTCACTGGTCATGTGGGAGCGGGCCCAGCGCAAGGCGGTTCGCGAGCGTCTCAGCTGGGATCATGTACTGGCCTCATCGGCCATTCCCCTCCTGTTTCCGGCCATCCGCATCGGCCGGGGGTTCTATGGCGACGGCAGCGTGCGCCAGTCGGCCCCGCTGGCTCCGGCCATCCACTTGGGTGCCAGGCGCATCCTGGCCATCGGTATGCGTCCCCTCTGGGGCCGACGAAGCCTCGAGACCGACACCGGGGAGTATCCCTCGGCCGCGCAGATCATGGGGACGCTGTTCCACGCGATATTCCTCGACGCGCTGGATGGCGACGCCGAGCGGTTGCAGCGGGTGAACCGCACCCTGGCCAGACTGCCGTCAGGAGCCACACCGCCGAGCGGGCTCAAGCCGGTGGATCTGTTGGTGCTCCGGCCATCCAAGGACCTCGGCGCCCTGGCGCGGCCGCACTGGGGCCGGCTCCCCCCGGTGATGCGACGGCTGGTGCGCTCGATCGGCGGGAGGCAGGAGGGATCGGCCGACTTCCTGAGCTATCTGCTGTTCGACCCGGCCTACACCGAGCCGTTGATGGACCTGGGGTACCGCGACACGGTGGAGCAGTGGAGCTCGATCGAGCGGTTTCTGAGCACCGGCTGAACCGAGGGCGGGGGCCGCGGGCGAGGGGGGGGAGGTCATTGGGACAGGAAGGAGACGGTGCTAGTTTCCTCGCTCGGGAGGAGACACCACGGGGCGTGGCGCAGCCCGGTAGCGCGCCTGCTTTGGGAGCAGGAGGTCCCCGGTTCGAATCCGGGCGCCCCGATGAAAGAAACGAGAGGCCCCGCCGTCGAGCCGACGGGCGGGGCTTCGGACTATGCTCGGCCGGGAGAGCGCCGGCCACCGAGGGGACTGCCGGCCTCGGCTACTTCATGTTGGCCATGACCCGCGTCCACGCCTCGCTCAGCGCGGGGTACTCGGCCAGCTTCATCATCTGGGACGCCGCTCTCTCCTGAAACTCTTGTCCTTCCGTCCGATACTTCTCTGCGATCTGTTGCATCTCCTCCGCCGAGGGCTGCGGGAGTTCTTGTACGTGTGCGACGACCTCGGCCATGCGGTTTCCCAAGGCCTCGATCTCCGACGCTGCCTTCTGGGCGGACGCGTCGTCCGTGACCCCCTCGAGGACCCCGACCATGTCCTCCATGATCTCGACTTGCGCATCCATTGCGTCTTCATAGGAGTTGATGCCGCCGCCACACGAGGCGCACATCACGGCCACCATCATCACCATCAGCACTCGCCGCATACCCGTTCCTCCTCGAGGATCGTGAGATTCCACCATGCGCCGGCCGGGGAAAGGCACCAACGCCTCGCATGGAAGGTATTTACAGCCGGGCGCAGGTCCAGCCATCTTTCCACCCATGACTGACCGGCGCTACAGCGAAGAGGAAGTCGCCGCCATCTTCGAGCAGGCCGCCCAGGCGCAGCACGCCGGCCGGCGGAGGCTCCCGCCCGGTGAGGGCATGACCCTGGGCCAGCTGCAGGAGATCGGCCGTGAAGTGGGCATCGCGCCCGAGATGGTGGCCCAGGCAGCCCGGGCCATCGACCATGGCGGCCGCCCGGCATCACGACGGTTCTTGGGATTCCCGGTCGGGGTGGGACGGACCATCGAGCTCGACCGGCGCATCTCGGACGAGGAGTGGGAACGCCTGGTGGTCGACCTCCGCGAGACCTTCGACGCCCGCGGCAAGGTCAGCTACGATGGTTCCTTCCGGCAGTGGACCAACGGCAATCTCCAAGCCCTGCTCGAGCCGACGCCAACGGGTCATCGGCTCAGGCTCCAGACCCTGAAGGGAAACGCCATGGGCCTCATGGGCGGGGGCCTCGGGCTGCTGGGTGTCGCCGCCGCGCTGCTTGTCGTCATGGCGGTGGCCGGAGACTTCTCCAACGTGGATGGGTTTGTGTTCTTGTCCGCCATGGGCCTCGGCATGTTCGGCGTCGGCGCCCTGCGCCTGCCGGCCTGGGCGCGGCTCAGGCGCCGTCAAATGGAAGGCGTGGCCGAGCGGCTCGCCCTGGTGGCCGCGGCCCCGGAGGAGCACAGGGCCGAGAGCTAGGCGGGCGGCCGGAATCTGGCCTCGCGCGGGCAAGCCGGCGCCGTAGGAACACGAGAGGGCCGGCGACGTCGCCGGCCCTCGTGGTTCATGCGATGCGCGTGGCTGCTACATGCTGCTGTTCCAGATGTCGCGCTGGATCATCCACTTGCCACTAACCTTCTTCCATACCGCCATGTAGCGCCCATGGTCCTTGTGGGAGCCGTCGGCCCCGTCCTCGACCCAGGTGCCCACCTCCACCGCCATGGTGCCGCTGGTCATGACCTCGGTGGGCTTGATCTTCATCTGCGACCCGCCGGCCGCTTCGAGCGCGCCCTTCATGGCCGCCTCGATGGCCGCCCGGCCCGTCGCCGGCTCGCCGCCGGGCGCCATCACCACGGCGTCGTCGGCATAGAGCGCCGCGATGGCCGCCGCGTCGCCGGCGTTCCAGCCGGCGGTCCACGCCTTGGTGCCCTGATGGACCGCCGCCTCGGCGCCCCCGGCCTCTTGGCCCAGGGCGGTGGAAGGAAAGATGAGTAGAGCGCCACAGAGCAACGGCAGGAGCGAGCGCATGGGTGCCTCCGGTATCGAGATGAGCGCGCGGGCCAATGAACCAGCCTCCCCGGGCCTCGCGCATGGCGTAAGTAACACACGCCAGGGAGGGCCTTGTCAACTGGCGCGCCTGGTGGCCGAGAACCCGGTGCCGGAGGTGCCTGTCCGAACCCTCAACGCACCGGGGCCAACAGGCCGACCTGCGCCCCGACAGTGTGAGCCATTGTAGACCTCCGCGCCGTGTGTCAATAAACACAACGACCGCTGGCTCGTTCCCGGAGACGGGTGCTTCTGGCGCACCCCTACCGGTGTCGATATAGTAACGCTCCCCTGCACAGACCATCCATACGAAAGGGCCTGTTCCCCCAGATGAAGACACCGAAGCCGGTCGTGGGCCTTCTCTACCTCGCAACGGTCGCCATCTTGGGCGCCGTCGCGCTGGTGGCGACGTCCAAGCAGGTCACGGTGGGGGTCTTGACCAGGGACATGGCCTCCACCGCCCGGCTCCACCCGTTGACCGGCATTCTCTCGAACTTTGGCATCCTTATCTGGTGCTCGGCCGCTGCCGTCTCAGTCTTCGCCGGCGTGGTGGTCCCAAGGCAACGAGACCACAGGTGGAACACCTTCCTCCTCGTCTCGGGGCTCTTCACTGCGGTGCTGTTGCTCGATGACCTGTTCCTCTTCCATGAAGACCTGGCCCGGCACTATCTCGGCATCCCAAAGCAGGTGGTCTACGCCGCGTACGGTGCCGCAACCGTCACCTACCTCATTGGGTTTCGTAGGATCATCCTCGAGACGGAGTATGCCCTCCTGGCAGGAGCGTTGGTGTTCTTCGTGCTTTCGCTCATGGTGGACTTTCGCGTGTTCGGGCTCAATCCCCGAACCAGCCCGTGGTACTATCTCCTCGAAGATGGCTTCAAGTTCGTCGGCATCGCCCACTGGGGCGTGTACCACATCCGGACGGCACGGGCCGCTCTGCTGCTGACCCAACCGCGCACCGGGTGAGCACCGCAAATGGTCCCCCGGAGTCGTGGAGGCCGGGACTTGCGTTTCGAAGGAACGGGATTTACACCAGGGGAGGAGTTGACCCGAGAGAAGGAGGCGGTCGGTGAGTCATCAACCCATCATTGCGGTCGTTGGGGCAACCGGCGCCCAAGGCGGCGGCCTGGTCAGGGCCATCCTGAGCGATCCAGCCAGACCCTTTGCCGCCCGAGCCCTCACTCGAAACCCCGGATCGGATTCGGCCAAGGCGCTGGCCCAGGCCGGAGCAGAGGTCGTCAAGGCGGACCTCGACGACCCAAGGAGTCTGGAAGGGGCTTTCAGCGGGGCCTACGGGGCTTACTGCGTCACGAATTTCTGGGAGCATTTCCAGCCCAAGAAGGAACTGGAGCAGGCCAGGGCCCAGGCGCAAGCCGCCAAGGCCGCCGGCCTGGAGCACGTCACTTGGTCCACCCTGGAGGATACGCGAAACTGGGTTTCCCTGGATGACGACCGCATGCCGACCTTGATGGGAGATTACAAGGTCCCGCATTTCGACGCCAAGGGCGAGGCCGACCACATCTTCTCCGATCTCGGCGTCCCGACCACGTTTTTACTCACCAGCTTCTACTGGGACAACTTCATCCACTTCGGCATGGGGCCCAAGAAGGGACCGGACGGGGTTCTGGCCATCGCCTTTCCGATGGGAGACAAACCGCTGTCAGGCATCGCCGCCGAAGACATCGGCCGGTCTGCCTACGGCATCTTCAAGCGGGGGAGGGACCTCATCGGCCAACGGGTGGGGATCGCCGGGGAGCACCTCACGGGTCATCAGATGGCTGACGCGCTCGGCAAGGCCCTGGGGACCACCGTCACGTACGCCAGCGTCTCGCCCGAGGCCTACCGGGGATTCGGCTTCCCCGGCGCCGAGGATCTGGGCAATATGTTCCAGTTCAAGCGCGACTTCAACGAGTATTTCTGTGGTGTCCGAAGCATTGCCGAGACCAAGAAACTGAATCCGGCGCTCCAGGATTTCGCCACTTGGCTCGCGGCCAACGCCAAGCGGATACCGCTTCAATAACCCAAGGAGCGATTCCCCATCACCCCGTTGGCATCGGGGTTGGCGATCGTGGCCGGCGGGGCCTTGATCCTTCTGGGACGCAAGTCCGGCTCCAGAGCCTGATCCCCATCTCACCGTCGGAGGCGTCTTGCTCGAGACCATCGCGGTCATCCTCGTCATCCTTTGGCTCCTTGGGCTGGTCTCGGCGTACACCATGGGCGGCTTCATCCATGCCCTCCTGGTGATCGCCATCGTGGTCGTCCTGGTTCGCGTGATCCGGGGCCGGAAACCGCTCTGAGTCGTGTTAGATTTCAGCGTGTCCGGGCGGGCGGCCCTGACCGGTCCCGGGCACGTTGGGCGATCGAGCCAAGGGCCTGAAGCCCTGCGCGAACTCCAAGCCGGCGGAGGCTCCATGACCAAGCGAGAGGACCAGCGCATCGCGAAGCTGGCCAAGAAGAATGCGGCCAAGATCAAGCCGGCCAGCCAGGAGCGGGCGGCACAGTACGACGATACCCTCCGCCCAGCCTCAAAGGACAAAGACGAGGACGCCGCGGAGACCGAGCGTCTCTTCAAAGAAATGAAACGCCGCGAATTCTAGCGGCCATCGCCGCGTTCTCTGCCGGGGCGGCGTGTCGTCACTACCCTCCCGCCCGTCGGCGTGCTGGAGACCTCCCATGTGCCGAAACATCAAAACACTCTTCAACTTCGAGCCACCCGCAACCGATGAAGAAGTGCGGGCCTCGAGCCTTCAGTTCGTTCGCAAGCTCAGCGGCTTCACCAAACCATCGAAAGCCAACCAGGCCGCCTTCGACCAGGCGGTCGACGACGTGACCCGCGTCGCGCGCCGGCTAGTGGATTCGTTGGTCACTGCCGCCCCCCCGCGCGACCGCCAGGTGGAGGCCGCCAAAGCAAGGGCTCGAGCGGCCAAGCGCTACGCGTAGGCCAAGCGGTCCTATGCGCCCGGTCCTTACGCTCGCGGTCGTGCTCTCTCTCTTGTCCGGGTGCGGATCGGACGGGGAGGCCCAGCCGGAGGCGATTCCGGATAGCGTCCTCGGCGCGTCCAAACTGCCCGGCGCCGCCGGGGTTCGCGGTGCCCTCAACGCGGCCGATTCGGCCGCGGCGCGCCGTGCCCGGGAGGACTCGGCGGCCCGAGCACCATGAGCGGACGTCGCACCCACCATCGTCGCGCGCTCATGGTCGCGGTTGCACTTGCCACGGTCTTTCACCCCACCGACGCGAGGGCCCAGGAACAGCGTTGCGGCTCGGCCGACCTGGCCACCCATCGCCTGGCATACTGTGTTGCTGGGAGAGGATTCCCGATCATCGTCCTCGAATCGGGCATGCGGAGCGACCGGCGGGCGTGGCAGCACGTCATCGAGCCGCTCGCCCGGCTCAGCACCGTGTTGACGTACGATCGCGCCGGCTTGGGCGAGAGCGAAGCCGGACCCGCTCCCCGAACCAGCCACCAGATCGCCAGTGAGCTGCGCCAACTGCTGGGCCGTCTCGGGCTCTCGGGTCCCTTTCTGTTGGCGGGCCATTCCATCGGAGGGCGCCATGTGCGCACTTTCGCCGCGACGTATCCCGATGAGGTTGGAGGCCTGGTACTCCTCGACAGCCCACCCGACAGCTTTGAGATCGCCCGGCTCACCCTCCTGGCCCCAGCCGAACGCGCCGGCCGCCAAGAAGCGTTGCTCCGGAGTCGCTCCGCGCTCCCGCGCGCCGTGCAACTCGAGTACGAGGGCCTCGAGGCCAGCCCTCCTCTCCCGCCGGGCTCGCTCCCGGACATTCCCGTCGTGGTCGTGAGCGCCGGGCGCCACGGTTGGGTGCCCCAGCCCACCGCCACCGCGCACGAGGGGTTGTGGCGGCGACTCCAGCAAGACTTGGCTGCCGCCACCCCTGGCGGCCGGTTCATTGTATTCGAAGAGGTGGGACACAACATGCACGTGGAACGCCCGGGCCTGGTGGTCGGTGTGATCGCGGAGGTCCTCAGGGAGTTGCGTCGCTGAGCGCCTCCAATCTGTGTCGAAACCCGCGAAGGGTGAAAGGCAGTAGGGAATTGATGAGGAACCCTACCAAAGAGCGAGGAACAATGCGTGCCATGATCGTGAGCGTCGGACTGGTGCTCCTGAGTAGCCCGATCTTCTCCCAGGAGCACCAGCATTCCCCCTATGCCCACCAGGGGAGCGATATAGCGTCGCTCTCGCCGAAGGAACTCGCCGACCTCGAGGCCGGGGCGGGGATGGGGCTGGCCCGCGCCGCCGAGCTCAACAGCTTCCCCGGTCCGAGGCACGTGCTCGAGCTCGCCGACTCGCTGGGCTTGTCCCATGAACAACGGGCGCAGATCCTGGCCATCAGGGCGGCGATGGGGGAACGGGCCATTGCCCTTGGCCGCGAGATCATCGAAGCCGAACGAGCGCTGAGTCAGCGGTTCGCGGACGGGCAGGTCGATTCGGCCACGGTGCGGACCGCCACCCAGGAGATCGCCGGCTTGGCCGGTGAGCTTCGCTTCGTCCACCTGGCCGCCCACCTCGCCACACGGTCGGTCCTCGGCCAAGGCCAGGTCGAGACCTACGATCGGCTCCGGGGATACACGAAGAGCGAGGAGTAGTCTGAGGCCCGTAGGACGTGCGCGAGACGTCGGGTGGGAGGTTGGGGGAATTTGCGGGGGAGGGTGGGAGTTGTGGTCGAACGATCCGGGGCCGATTAGCTTTCCCTCCCGTCTTCACCATTCGACACTGTCCAGCGATGGGATGCATGACACCGATCCAGAGATTCCTGGCCGCACTCTTGGCAAGTGTGACGGCTCTCAGCCCCTACCAGATGTCCGCCCGCGCACAAACACCGGGCGCCGAGACCACGGTCGTCGATCAGCTGGTGGCCGAATACATCGCCGCCCAGGGAGGCCTCGAGACCATTCGAGCGGTGCAGTCGGTCCGTACCACCGGTGAAGTGGCCATTCCCTCCCAGGGCATGGTTCTCCCCATCACCATCGTCCAAGCGCGACCGAACAGAATGCGGGTGGAGATCGCGATCCCCGACATGGCGGTCGATATCGTCAACGGCTTCGACGGCGAAACCGCCTGGGAAACCAACCCGTTGCAAGGCGGCACCCGCGAGTTGACCGGCGAACCGGCGCGAAACTTCAGGGAGCAGGCGGATCTCGACGGTGTCCTCATCGACTACGCGGCCAAGGGATACGCCGTCACCCATGCCGGCGCCGGCGAGGTGAGCGGCGCCCCCACCCAGACGCTCCGGGTCCGCCGCCCGCCCCCCGACACCACCGAGATCGTGGTGCACTTGGACGCCGCCTCCCATCTCCAGATCAAGGCCGAGGGCTGGGGCACCCACCCCGTGACCGGCGCCCGGGTCAAGGTCGAGACCTTCATGACCGACTACCGCGACGTCGGTGGCATCAAGGTGCCGTTCGCCATCGAGGTGACCATGGATGGCCAGCCGTTTCAGGTGATCACCGTCCATGACGTGACCCTCAACGTGCCGGTGGAGCAGGGGCTCTTCACCATCCCCACCACCACCCTCGTCGAGTAGGGCCCGGTTCCGCTCCTCACATGGATCGGCGTTGCCCTCACTGGTTAACGCCGTTAAGTTAACGGTGTTAACTGGGGCGTCGCCCCTCCAGGTTGGGCCGGAAGGACCGAGGCAGCGCCGTGGCGACTCCAACGCCGACCCGCAGCACCGAACAGCTTCGCGACAGCATCCTTCGCATTGCCCGCGACATACTGGCGGGCGACGGGTTGGCCGCACTCTCGATGCGGACCGTCGCCGAGCGCGCCGGCGTCAGCGCTACCGCCATCTACCATCACTTCGACGGCAAGCAGGCGCTGGTCGACCAGGTGGTGGCGGCGGGGTACCGGCGCTTCGGCGCCTACCTCGAAGAGGCCATCGCCCATCACCCGATGGGATCCATCGATCGGCTGGCGGCCCTGGGCGAGGCCTACATCCGATTCGCCCTCGAAAACCAAGCCTACTTCCGCGTCATTTTTAGCATGCAGTCGGACACGCCACGCTCGCTTGCGGAGTTGCCGGGCGGCGGCGGGTACTACCTCCTGCGCCAGTGTGTGGTCGATGCCATCGACGCCGGCACGCTGCGTCGTGACGCCGAGCCGGACGTGATCGCGCATTTCCTGTGGAGCGTGGCGCACGGATTGGTGACCCTCGAATTGGCGTGCGGCATTCCAACCCCCGACGCCGAGGGCTGTCCGGGTGAGGGCGAAGGCTCGGCGATCGATTTGTTCACCCTGTTCCGGTGCTTTGTCGAGCGCGGCGTGCTGGCACCGCCCCCCGTAGCGCCGAATCCACCACAACAAGGCAAAGAGCGGTGATTCCCATGATCGATTGGCGGTGCAGGCGCCGGAGTAAAGCCCGGGTGCTCACCTGGCTCACCGTGTGGGCAGGGGCGGCGGCGCCGCTCGCGTCCCAAGAACCGGCTGCCGATACACTCAAGGTCTATTCGCTCGGGGAAGCACTCAGGGTTGCGTTGACAACGAGCCCGGCGCTTCGCGAAGCGGCCGGCCGGCTTCACGTGGCAGAACAGCAGGTGCGAGAGGCTTGGGGTGATGTGCTCCCCAACATCTCGGCCAACGCCAGCTACTCGCGAAACATCGAGGTGCAGCAGGCTTTTCTGCCAGCCTTTCTATTCGATCCCAACGCCCCGCCGGACCTGTTGACTCCGGTCCGGTTCGGGTCGGACAATACCTGGACCGCCGGGGTGTCCGTTGAACAACCGCTCTTCGAACTCGACGTCTTCATCGGACTGGGTGCCGCGGGCCGGTTCCGCGGGGTGGAAGAAGAACGCTATCGGGGGACGGCCCAGGAGGTTGTCTCCGCTGTCCGACAAGCCTACTTCGCCGCGCTCCTGGCAGCCGAGGAGGTCCGCCTCACCACCCAGACCATCGAGCGGACCCGTCAGAGTCTGACCGAGACCCAAGGTCTCAATCGTGCCGGCCTGGCGAGCGACTACGACGTGCTGCGGCTGGAGGTTCAACTGGGTAACCTCGAACCCAATCTCCTCCGCGCTTCCCAGCGTGCGGCAGCATCCGGCCGGGCGCTGTTGGTGCAAATGGGGCTCGCGCCCACCGCGGCGATCGCCCTCGAAGGGAGCCTGAACGAGTTGGATCTGGAAGATCCTTCACAGAACACACCCGTAAATGCCCGGCTCCTGGCCCTGGCGGGTTCCGGTGCGACGGCCCGGGAAGACGCCGGCTCGCTCTATCAAGCCGCACTCGAGCGCCGGAGCGATCTGCGTGCCTTGCGCTTGAGCGTGGAGGTGCGGGAGGCCCAACTCGCCTCTCAACGAGCGGATTACTTCCCGAGTCTCTCCCTCTTCGGGAGTTACGCCGTGACCGCCCAGCAGGACGATCCGGTCAATTTTTTTGGGGCAAGCATGCAACGGACCACGTTCGCTGTTGCCGGACTTCGTATCGAAGTGCCGATTTTCCAGGGGTTCCAACGATCGGCCCGGATGCAGCAGACCCGGGCGCTCATCGATCAGATCGATGCCCAGCTGAGCCGGCTCGAGCACCGAACCGCAAACGACGTTCACACCCTAGTGGATCAAGTGGCGGAGGCCCGCCGAAGGGCCGTTGCCCAACGCCGCGCGGTTGGCCAAGCCCAGCGGGGGTTCGAGATCGCCTCCACCGAGTATCGGGAGGGCGTCGGTTCGCAGCTCCAAGTGACCGACGCCGAGGTCGCGCTCCGGCAATCGGAGTTCAACTACGCCCAAGCCGTCTACGACTATCTGTCGGCGTTGGCGCGCCTCGATGAGGCGGTGGGCACGGTGCCCGAGTCGCTGACCGATCTCGAAACCAGCGAGCCGGCGCCAATGAATGAGGAAGAAGGCAACTGATGCCCATCAGCGAGCCGATCCGGATGCCCCGCTACGCGCTGGTGCTTGGCGCCCTCGCCTCGGCGGTCGCC
>JBFGLJ010000065.1:0-13938 GCA_041576235.1 Gemmatimonadales bacterium
CTCGATGTATCACGCCCACAACTTCTTCCCCGAGTTCCTGGTGCGCAACGGCGTCGAGGAGCCGCTGCCGAACCGGCTCTTCCCCGAATGGAAGACGCAGGGCCGGGAGGGGGCGGGCATCGCCGAGAAGCAGGAGGTCTTCGCCCCGCACCGGCTGCAGGAGGCACGCACCGGGTTGATGACCGCCTTTAGGATTCTCCACTCGGCGGCCAGCCGCGGAGCCCAAGGGGAAGAGGGAGGCCGCGATGGCTCCAACGCAGGCCTGGCCCGGCTGGTCCTCGGCGATCAATTGCGTCACCTCCACCAGGTGCGGCGCATTCTAGACGGCCGCGTGATCGACGCGGTCATCGATGATCCCCGGGTGGTGCCAGGACAAGA
This sequence comes from Gemmatimonadales bacterium, assembly GCA_041576235.1. Taxonomy (GTDB): domain Bacteria; phylum Gemmatimonadota; class Gemmatimonadetes; order Gemmatimonadales; family GWC2-71-9; genus JABDII01. Next base: position 379 of record JBFGLJ010000065.1, read on the forward strand.
CGTCTCCGTCCACGTGACCGCTGTGACGTCTGCCGGCACCGGGGAGCAACACCTGCCACCGCTCCTCATGCCTACGGGGTGGACGGCGCTCGCCGATTCCATCCAGCCCTGCCAGACATTCGGGACGTCTCAGTCGTGTTCGCGCCGCTCCCGTCTCCGGGTCGGCCCCGAGAGCCCGCCGACGAACCCCTATTTCCTGACGGCCCCGCGGAAGGGCGCCATGTACGACTGGTCGGCCGTGCCGGCGGCCCAGCGGGGAGAGCCGTTTGAAGAGCCTGCGCTGGCGGTGTATCGGGACATCCCTCCGGCCCTTACCGTGGTCGATCCCGAGCCCCCACGCGAGGTCACGTACCGCTTCACCGATCAGGCGACAGGAGAGCTGCGCCTGCCCTTGACGGTGATACCGCGGGTCGGGGTTCGCTTCGAACCCGCTTCGACCGTCTGGCCGATTGAAGGGGAACGGGTGCGCCGGTTTCGCGTGACCCTTGTCCACGGAGCCACGGGAGTCACACGGGGCGAAGTCCGCCTCGAGGTGCCGGACGGCTGGCCCCATGTCGCCCCGCAGCGGTTCGACCTTCAGGAGGAAGATCAGCAAAGCACCTACACCTTCGAGGTCGCTCGCCCGGCACAGATGGCGGCAGGCCGCTACGGGCTGCGAGCGGTCGCGGTCGCGGACGATGGAGGCTGGTACACGAACGCCGTCGTCACCATTCAGTATCCTCACATCCGCCCGCGGTCGTATGTCGCCGAGGCTCGCGTCACGGTGGTGGTGACCCCCCTCTCCCTTCCGGGACTCGATCGTGTCGGCTATGTGCGAGGCGCATCCGATCGGGTGCCCGAGGCCCTTCGGGATATCGGGGTCCCGGTCGAAGAACTCGCGGCGGCCGACCTCCTCACAGGCGACTTATCACCGTTCGACGCCATCGTGATCGGCAGCCGTGCTTACGAGATCAACCCCGCGCTGGCACGAGCCAATGGTCGCCTCCTCGACTATGTGAACGCTGGAGGTCTCGTCATCGTCCAGTACCAGCAGTACCTCTATTTCTCGGGAGGCTACGCCCCCTACCCGCTCACCGTGGGTGGCCGGCCGCCCCAGTTGACGCCGGACGACGCAGCCCGTCAGACCGCCGGACGGTCGACGGCGGAGGGGGGGGGAGGTGCAGACGGTGCGAGCGGGATTGCACGGGCGAACCGCCACGACCGCGTGACGGACGAGCGGGCGCCGGTCACCCTGCTCGACCCAACGGACCCCGTGCTGGCTCGACCCAACCACATTTCCGCCGCGGATTTCGACGGATGGGTGCAGGAGCGCGGCCTCTATTTTGCGCGTACCTGGGACCGGGCGTATCGATCCGTCCTCGAGACCCACGACCCGGGCCCCCGAGAGCCGCCTCTCGAAGGGGGCCTCCTGATCGCACGTGTCGGCCGGGGGACGTATGTCTATACCGGCCTCAGCTTCTTCCGGCAGCTCCCCCAGGGAGTCTCAGGGGCGTTCCGATTGTTCGCGAACCTGCTCGCGATCGGCGGGACGGCGGAGGGGAGGGAAGTGGAATGAAACGGGGAAGCAAGAACCGGTATCCGAGGATGGAGCAGTCCCCTTCTCCGGCTCGGCTCGTTGCTCCCATACTCCTCATGATCGGCGTCCTTGGGCTTTCCAACTGCGGCGGGGGAGAGTCAAGGACCGCGCTCCTGGTGTATACCCCGCATGGGCGGGACCAACTGACCCTGATCGAGACGCCGTTCGAGGCCTTGCATCCGACCATCGATCTCCGCTGGCTCGACATGGGCAGTCAGGAAATCCTGGACCGGTTGCGTTTCGAACGGCGGAGCCCGCAAGCCGATGTCTGGTTCGGAGGCCCGTCGACCATCTTCGACCGAGGCATTGAAGACTCCCTCCTCGCACCCTATGTGCCCGCGTGGGCCGAGGCGGTCGGCCCCGAAGGCATCGGACCGGGGAACCTCTATTATCCCGTCTACCGAACGCCCGCGGTCATTGCGTACAACTCGAGCGCCGTTGCCGCCGACGAGGCGCCGCGGGATTGGGAGGAGGTGCTGGAGCCCAGGTGGGCCGGCAAGATCCTCATTCGCGACCCCATGGCCAGCGGCACCATGCGGGCGATCTGGGGTTTGATCCTGCAGCGCAGCATTCGAGAAACCGGGGATACTGCCCAGGGGATGGCGTGGCTTCGCCGGCTGGATGGTGCGACCAAGACCTACACGCTGAACCCGGCCCTCCTCGACGAGAAACTCGCTCGCCAGGAAGGACTGCTCACGCTCTGGGACTTGCAGGACATCCTGATCAGCCGCGGCAAGGGGAAACCGTTCGGATATGCCTTCCCCACCAGCGGCACCGTCGTGATCGAAGACGCCATAGGCCTGGTTAACGGGAGTCGGCATCCCGAGGCCGCCAAGCTCTTCATCGATTTCGTTGGTAGCCGCGAGGCGCAGTTGCTTGCGGCACGCGGGGTCTATCGCCTGCCGGCGCGGCACGATCTTCCGGCCGATTCGATTCCGGCCTGGGTGGCGGAGGTCGAACGCGAGATGATCGTCGCCCCGATGGATTGGGACCTCCTTGCCAAGGAAGGCCCGGGGTGGATGGCCTATTGGGATCAACGCGTGCGGGGGACCGGAAAAGCTCGACGGCCGAGCCAGGCACAGTGAGGGGAGAACGCCGATCCGGAGGGGCGAGCGCCAATGCGGCTCTTACGCTCGATCGTCTCTCGAAGCGCTACGGCGAGACCGCCGCCGTCGATGATCTCACCCTGTCGATCGAGGCCAGCGAAATCCTCGCTCTGCTCGGTCCTAGCGGGAGCGGGAAGACAACGACACTCCGCCTCCTCGCAGGGTTCGAGCGCCCGGATACCGGACGGGTGCTGTTGGACGAGCGCGATGTGACCCGTCTCGGTCCAGTCCACCGCCGCTTCGGCATGGTCTTCCAGCACTATGCGCTGTTTCCCCACCTCGACGTTGGCGACAACGTGGCGTTCGGCCTCCGGTCACAAGGTGTGAGGGGAACGGACCTGGCCGATCGGGTGGCGGGCGCGCTGCGCCGGGTCGATCTCGATGGATTCGAGCGCCGCCGGATCGGTCAGCTCTCAGGAGGGCAGCAGCAACGGGTCGCCGTGGCGCGAGCCCTGGCCCCCGAGCCGCGGGTTCTACTCCTGGATGAGCCCCTATCCAACCTGGATCCCTCCCTCAGGGAACGCACCCGGCGAGAACTGCGAGCTCTCATTCACCGTATTGGAATAACGACGGTGCTGGTGACCCATGAGCAGGAAGAGGCATTCGATCTGGGTGAGCGCGTTGCCGTCATGCGTCAAGGACGTCTCGAGCAGATCGGCACCGCGGACGAGCTCTACGGCACGCCGCGGACCCGGTTTGTGGCGGGGTTCGTCGGGCGATCGAGTGTGCTTGCCGCGGTCCTGGTGGGCTCGCAACCGGAGACCGGGGTGCTTCGGGTGGACGTGGAGGGCGTCGAGTGGGAGTTGGACGAATCCGTGCTGGCCGATGCCTCTGGATCGGCCGGGCCTGGCCCGGTCGTGGTCATGGTGCGACCCGAGGGGCTCCAATTCACCGATCCGGGAGACGGTGTGCTGAACGGTGAGGTCGTCGAGCGCCGGTTTCTCGGCGGGCTGGCCCTGTACACCGTGGCCACCATCGGTGGCCAATCGCTCGAAGTGAGTGCTCCGCCCGACGCCGCCGGCGTTGGGCATCGCGTTGGGCTGCACCCGGCGCGCACCGGACTCCATGTCTTCCGGCAGGTCGCCGAGTGAGCGCCTCCGCCCCCTCGGTTGCGCGGCGCCACCAGATCGTCGGGTGGGCGCTGGTTGCGGTTCTGGCGTGGCTGGTGGTGTATCCGCTGGGGTTGGTCCTCCTCGAGAGCGTCCGGGGTCCCGAGGGCTGGACGATGGAGTTCGTGCAGCAGTTCGGTCGCCGCCGACACGAGTGGTCGGCCCTGTGGGGCAGTGTGTGGATCTCGGGCGTCAGCGTTCTTCTGGCGGGCGCGATCGGGATTCCGCTGGCCTTCTTGTTCGTCCGGTACGACTTTCCCGGCCGCCGGGTGCTCAGCGGGTTAGTGGCCCTGCCGGCTGTACTGCCTCCGCTCGTCGGGGTCGTCGCGTTCTTGTTCCTGTACGGGGAGTCCGGATTTGTCTCCCACGTGGTCCGGGCGGTCCTCCGTCTCGAGGGCGCACCGTGGCGGCTCGAGGGAGCGGGGGCCATTCTCTTGGTGCACGCCTATTCTATGTACGTCTACTTCTATCTCTTCACGCGGGCTGGCTTGGCCCGGATCGATCGGTCCATGCTCGAGGCCGCGGCCAGTCTCGGGGCGGGACGGTGGGCCACGCTGGTTCGCGTCACTCTTCCGTTGCTCAAACCGGCCCTCATCGGCGCGACGCTGCTGACGTTCATGACGTCGCTCGGTTCGTTCAGCGCTCCCTACATTTTCGGAGGCGGGTTCCGGGTGATGACCACCCAAATCGTGAGCACCCGTCTCAACGGCGAGTACGCGCTGGCCATGGTGGAGACGGCGGCCTTGGCCGCCGTCGCGGTGGTGGGGCTGTGGGTCTTCAGCCGCTGGGGCGTGGGCGGCGATGGGGGTGACTCACTCGCGACGGCCGGGAAGGGAGCCGCGCCGGCCCCGCGCCAGTTGCGTACTGGGTGGGGCAGGGGAGTCGCTGTCACCGCCGCGTGGTGCCTTGCCCTCGTGTTGCTCTTGCCGCATCTGACGTTGGTCCTCATCTCGTTCGTGCCGATCGGCACGTGGACGGTCGAGCCGATCCCGCCATCGTACACGATCCAGAACTACACCGCGCTCTTGAGCGAGCCCGAGCGCCTCCGTCCGCTGCTGAACAGTCTCGCCATGGCCTCCGTGGCAACGGTGGCCGCTGTTGCCCTTGCGGTCGCGGCCGGCATCCTGGCCGTCAGGCGCCGGGTGCGCGGCCGGGGCCTGATCGAGGCCCTGCTCACCCTGCCGTGGGCGGTCCCTGGGACGGTGTTCGCCGTTGCGGTCGCGACCGCGTTTAGCGTGTCGTTGCCCTGGGCCGGCCGGTTTCTGCTGATCGGGACGTTTTGGATCCTGCCGCTGGCCTACCTGGTGAGGAATCTTCCGATAACGGGCCGGGGCATCTTGGCCGGCTTCCGCCAGCTCGATCCTTCGCTGGAGGAGGCCGCGGCAACCCTGGGGGCAGGGCGCTGGCGCACCCTTTGGCGGGTGACGCTGCCGCTCCTGCGCCCCGCGATCGCCGCTGCCGCTACCTTGGCCTTCGTGACGGCGCTCGGCGACTTCGTGACTTCGATCATTCTGTATACCTACGACACCCGGCCGATCTCCCTCGAGATTCTGTCCAGCTTGCGCCAGGCCGATGTCGGTGTGGCGGCGGCGTACGGCGTCTTCCTCATGCTCGCCAGCGGAGCGGTGTTCGCGCTTGGCGGGGAGCGGCGGACCTGGGAGGAGGAGGCCGGACCGTGACCCGACCCGCCACGCCCGTCGACTCCTCCCGAGACCAGCTCCGCCGCCTGTCGGTCCTGATCGCCGCCAACTTCGTGGATATGATCGGGTTCATGATCGTGCTCCCGCTGCTGCCGTTTTATGCCCTGGATATGGCAGCCTCGCCGGAGGTGATCGGCGCGATCATCGCGTCGTACTCGATCGCCCAACTCATCGCGGCCCCGCTCTGGGGACGGCTGTCCGATCGTTACGGTCGGCGTCCCGCACTTCTGATCGGACTCACGGCATCGGCCGCGGCGTATGTGGTGTTTGGGCTCGCGACAACCGTGTGGCTGCTGTTCGCCTCCCGCATCGTCCAAGGCCTCGGCGGGGGCACCACCGGGGTGGCCCAGGCCTACGTGGCCGATACCATCCAACCGGCGCAGCGGGCGCGCGCCCTCGGGTGGCTCTCCGCCGCCACCTCGGCCGGAGTCATGGTCGGGCCCGCGATTGGATCGCTTGCCGCCAATTGGGGCCAGAAGGCGCCCGGATTCATCGCCGCGGGTCTGTGCTTGATCAACGTGTTCTTCGCCTGGAAGTGGCTCCCCGAATCCAAACGACGGGACACCGACACGCAGCGAACCACCCGGACCCCCGTGTGGCAGGCCCTCGTCCACGTGCTGCGTCATCCGGGTGGCTCGGTGCCGCGCCTGATTTGGATTTATGCGGTGGGCATGTTGGCGTTCACCTTCCTGACCTCGGTCTTCGCGCTGTATCTGGATGCGGAGTTCGGGGTCACCGAGCGCACGATCGGCTACTTCTTCCTGTATATCGGCGCGCTGAGCTTCGTGATGCGTTCCGTGCTCCTGGGCCCCATCGTGGAGCGCATCGGGGAAGCGTGGGCCATGCGGGTGGGAGCCGGGGCGCTGGTGGCCGGCTTGGTGCTGTACCCGCTGATGCCCACGCTGTGGGTCCTGGTCGCGGCCATCCCCTTGGTGCCCATCGGGACGGCCCTCCTGTTTCCCTCCACGACCTCGCTCATGTCCCGGTTTTCGCACGAACGCGAGGTCGGGACCACGATGGGCACGGCCCAGAGCTTCGCGGGCATCTCTCGGGTGGCGGCCCCGCTCATTGCCACGTCGCTCTTCCAGCGCCTTGGCCACGCCGCTCCCTTCTTTACCGCCGCAGTCATCCTGTCGCTGGTGAGCATGCTTGCCCTTCGGGTCGAAGCCGGAACGGCACAGGCTGCGGTGGAAACACCAAGTACATTCTAAGGACCTCTCATGCCCTCATCTGAGCGTAAGGACGGAGGAACGTTTCTCCAGTCCGTGCCACCATCGAGCGCGGCGTTCGCCAACGCCTCCTGGGCCGATGTCGCGCCCTGGTATGCGGAACTGGCGGCGACGCCCTTGGACAATGGTCGTGTCGAATCGTGGCTGGCCACGTGGTCGCGCATCGAAGAGTTGGTCACGGAAGCGGCGGCTGTAGCCATGATTTCGTATACGGGGGACACGGCCGACGCGAAGAAGAAGGCGGACCATCTCCGCTTCGCCACCGAGATTCTCCCGAACGTCGAAGAACAGAGCGTCGCGTTGGCGCGGCGGCTGCTCGCGACCGGCTGGACTCGACCTGACTTCGAGACCACCCGGCGACGGTTCCACACGGCGCATGAGATCTTCCGAGAGGCCAACGTCCCCATTTTCGCGGACCTGGAAGAGCGGGCGAGCATCTATCACGAAACGACCGGGCAAATGACGGCGACCTGGGACGGAGAGCAGGTTCCACTCCCCCACCTGGCGCCCCATTTGAAGAACCCGGATCACGCGGTGCGCGAGCGAGCGTTTCACGCGGTCACCGGACCATATATGGCCCATCAGGAGACCCTCGCGGGACTGTTTGATCAAATGATTGCCCTCCGCCAGCGCGCGGCCCGAAACGCTGGTTTCCCCGACTATCATGCGTTTGCCTTCGCCGAGAAATGCCGATTCGACTACACGGCGGAGGACTGCGTCCGGTTCCATGGCGCCGTGGAGCAGGTCGTAGTACCTGTTGTCCGTCGCATGCGGGAGCGACGGGCGCGGATGCTCGGGGTGAGGGTCGCGAACCTGCGCCCATGGGATTTGGCGGTCGACCCGCGACTCCGGCCACCGGTGCGCCCCTTCACAACCGGCGACGAACTGGGAACCAAAGCCGCCAGAGTGTTCGCCCACCTCGATCCTGTCCTCGGCGCGAACTTCGAGACCATGCGCACTGAAGAACTCCTGGATCTTGAGAGCCGCATGGGGAAGGCGCCTGGGGGATACTGCCAGACCCTGTCGTCGCGCGGGCGGCCATTCATCTTCATGAATGCCGTCGGCGTCATGGACGACGTTATGACCCTGCTTCACGAGGCCGGCCATGCCTTCCATACGTTTGCGGCTCACCCCCAGCCGTTCATTTGGCAACGGCACCCCGGTTCCGAGGGCGCCGAGTTGGCGTCCATGTCCATGGAGCTCTTGGCCCTGCCTCATCTGGCCACGCCTGGCGAATTACTCACGGACGAACAACTTCGATTCGCAAGACTCGAGCACCTGGAGGACATGCTGACCAGCCTGCTGCATATCGCCACCGTAGATGCCTTCCAGTTCTGGATCTACACGAGCGGCCAGGGCCACGATGCCGAAGCCCGGGATGCGGCATGGCTCGCCTTGCGGCAACGATTCGATCCCGGCGTGGATTGGAGCGGGCTGACCCGCGAACGCATTGCCCGCTGGTATCGGCAGATCCATATCTTCGTCTACCCGCTGTACTACATCGAGTACGGCATCGCCCAACTGGGAGCGATTCAAGTCTGGCGGCGGAGCCTCACCGACCCCAGCGGCGCCCTCGCGAGCTACCGCGCCGCGCTCGCACTTGGGGGCACGCGGTCCTTACCCGAGTTGTATCGCACCGCCGGGGCGCAACTGGTCTTCGATCCGTCCCGGATGGCCTCGCTGGTGAGGTTTGTCGAAGAGGCGATGATCGAACTCCGCGGCGAGTAAGCCCCGGTGGGGCCCGAAGCTGGAGTGTTGCGGTTTACCATCGGAAGGGTGAGATTCCTACCGCGTTCAGGGCCTCGTGGGGCTATGAGAGTCATTTACGTTGGGAGTGAATGTGGCGAAGGAAGAAGGCATCGAAATGGAGGGCGTGGTGAGTGAAGTCCTCCCTGATCGGAATTACCGGGTGCTGCTGGAAAATGGACATGAAGTGCTGGCCTACGCCGCCGGCAAGATGAGCAAATTCAAGATCCGCGTGCTTGAAGGCGACCGTGTGACCGTCGTGCTGTCCCCGTACGATTTGACCCGGGGGCGTGTGATCTATCGCCACAAATAGCCCGATCCCCGCAGGACGGGACTCGCCGAAAAGACCAGAGGGCCGCCCCTGAGGCGGCCCTCTGGTCTTCGTTGGCCACACCGATCAGTTGAGCTTGATGACGTTTTCTGCGGCGGGTCCTTTGGCCCCCTGGACAATGTCGAACTCGACTGTGTCGCCCTCAGCCAGAGTCCGAAATCCCTCCGAGTTGATCGCCGTGTGGTGGACAAAGCAATCCTTGTCGCCATTCTCCGGAGTGATGAATCCGAAACCCTTCGCGTCGTTGAACCACTTTACTGTGCCGTTCGTGCGAGCCATGAACCCACTCCAGTTGAAATTGGGAAACCCGTTGGACCTGAAGCGATCAGGTCTCCTTGCGCTCATGGAGGCCATGAGGCCCCCACAAGCAAGCAGCCCATTCTCATGCACCGGGCCCTGCATCCTGTGCGAACCGTCGTCGCGTCTCCCCCTGTCAAGGTTTCCGCTAAGATCTTTTCGGACTACGGCAGAGTCAACCCCTCTAACAGGTGCCCTGCGCCGGCCAGCATCCGCCTGCATGGGGCAAACTGCAATGCTGACCTCTGGCAGTTCGCGAGACGAAGATCGATGACTCAGCCGCCCTCGCCCTCGGGGTGGTGGGTGCGAGGGCGGGGGCGGGGGCGGGGGCGCCACCATCCGAACCCGGAGCGCTGGCGGTCGATGTCCGCGGATGACGGGCTCGTGCGCCTGACGTGGCGGAGTGCCTGGACAAACTCCTCCGCGGATGGATATCGCGCCTCGACCGCATTGCGGATGGCGCGTTCGAGAACGGCCTCCAGGTCGTCACTGATGTCGCGTCGATGGTCCCGGAGCGACGGGATCTGGTCCGTGGCCTGTTTCGCCAGGATCTCCGCCGGGGTCCTTCCCGTGAACGGCGGGAACCCCAGGAGCGCGAAGTACGCCACGGCGGCGAGACTGTACAGGTCGGACCGCTGGTCCACACGCTCGCCGAGGAGTTGCTCCGGGCTCGCGAACTGCGGGGTCCCGCTGCGGCTGGTGGCGCCCTCGAACTCGTCGCCCCGGAGCGCGAGCGCCAGTCCGAAGTCGGTTATGCGGAGGCTCCCACGTTCGTCGATCAGCATGTTCTCGGGTTTGATATCGCGATGGACGAGCCCGGCGGCATGCGCGTGGGCCAACGCGGAGAGGGCCTCCCGCAGCAACCGGAGAACGCGATCGAGCGGCAACGGGCCGTGCCGCTCCACCAGCTGGGCCACATTGGGTCCCTTGACGAGCTCCATCGTGTACCACAAGAGTCCCGCCCGGCCAGAAATATCGTAAATGGCCACGATGTGGGGGTGCTTGAGATTGGCGGCCAACTGGGCTTCGCGCCGAAAACGCTCGATGCCGGTTGGGCGGTTGGTCAGCAGGGGATGCAGCACCTTGAGCGCCACCTCCCGCTCGAGATGAAGATCGCGTACGCGGTACACCCGGCCGAACCCGCCCTCACCCAGCTGGTCGAGAAGTTCATAGTCGTCGCCCAACGCCCGTCGGAGATGCCGCTCCCACACATCGGCCGTGCTGTACTGATCGGGAGCAGCGCCGAACTGGGCGCCGGCCGAGAGGGTCTCGAAGTGCCCGGCGGCCGAGATGAGGTCATCCAGCATTTCGTTGGCAGTGAGATAACGGTCTCCGGGTCTCCGCTGGAGCGCACGCACCAGGACGTGTTCCAGGATCTTCGGCGTTACCGGTCGGAGCGTCAGGGGTGGCACGAGGGCCTCAGGATCGCCGGCCGGGGGTTGCCCGGTGAGGGCGAAATACAGAATCGCGCCCGCCATATAGATATCGCTGCTCGGATCCCCCCGGGCGCCGTCCCGAATCTCGGGGGCCATGAACACCTCGCCACTTGGGGTGACGCCGATGGGAAGGAAATCGAGGGTGTAGTTGCAGAAACGAAGGTCGGTGACTACCCCCCGAGCCGAGGGGCTCACCACCACCGAGGTTGGGACGATGCGCCGCACGAAGATCCCTCGGTCATGGGCATGATCGAGACCACTGAGGAGATCCCTGGCAAAGCTCAGCACCGCCGGTATCGGGCGGGGCCCGCGCGCCGTCGCCTGGTCGAGTCCCTCACCGTCAATCCAATTCCCGACGCGATAGGCAAGCTCCTCCACCACCCCCGCGTCATAGACATGGCGAATGGCGGGGTGATCGAGTTGGGCAAGCGCCTTGGCTTCGGCCAAGAACCACGTCCGGTATGGCTCGCTGGTAAAGAAATTGATCCGAAGGCTTGCTCGCCGATGGAGCAGTCGATCGAAGGCCAGGAAGAGGACACGTTCGCGCGAGGCGGCGATCACGCGATCGAGACGGAACCGATGTCCGAACAGGGCCTCGGTACGCTCGTAGTAGACCGATGGGTGGAGGGTGGGAGTTACTCCACTCTCGACCTCATGTGGCACCGTCCTCACCCTCCGCAATCGCGACCTGGTTGCGGCCACCCCGCTTGGCACGGTAGAGCGCGTTATCGGCTGCCCGCAACACGCGGCTGACCGTCGCGCCGTGTTTCTCCGCCTCGGCAATGCCGAGGCTGATGGTCTGAGGGCCGAACTCAGGGTGTTCCTCGGGCAGGCGAGCCACCGACTGCTGCACCCGGTTCACGTAGATCAAGGCCTCCTTGGCGGAGGTCATGGGGAGAATGACGAGAAACTCGTCTCCGCCCAAGCGGCCGACGATGTCGAGGTTGCGGCTCTGGCGCGTGAAGATGCTGCCGAGAATCACCAAGAGGCGGTCGCCCGCCAAATGGCCCAAGCTGTCGTTCACGCGCTTGAACTCGTCGATATCGATCAACACGATCGAGGTCCTGAGATCGTGGCGCCCGGCGCGGGAAAGCTCGGCATGCAACCGTTCCTCGAGGGCACGGCGATTGTAGAGCCCCGTGAGTTGATCCGTCGTTGCCGCGCTGTGCAACTCTTCGACCAGCGCGGCGTTCTTGAGGGCGATGGCTGCGGCGAAGGACAACGTGCCCGCCAACTCATGTTCCGCGTGCCCCAATCCCTGGCCGGTAATCCTCGGGCCAAGCGCAAGGATCGCCATGCGTTCCGCTCCGGCATCGAGCGGGACAAGAAGCTGCGTGTCGGGTGGAACGAGCGATGAGAGTGCTGTGGTGCCGCACGGAATCGCCGTTGAGCCAAGGGGAACCGCCTTGTCCAGCGCGTCGCGAGAGACAGCCGGCGGGCTGTCACGCTCCTCGTGACTGCGAAAAGCGCTTCCGATATAATCTCCGTCACGGGGCCGAAAGAGACAGGCCCAACTCGAGATGAAGACCTCGGCGGTGAAATCGACGATGAGCCGTTCGGTTTCCTCGGTCGAATGGACCGACGAGAGCAGGCGCGCGACTTGCCGGAGCGCCCGAAGCTGGAACACCGCATCGTCTAACTCGGTCTGGCGCTCGAGTAAGACGCTGCGGAGCTCGAGCACCACCGAAAGCCCCAGGGCCAGCGGCAGGGAGACCTGCCGCAGCTCTGCGGCCACGGTGCTCTCCGCCGCGATGGCCACCTCGGTTTCCCCGCTTCCGAGCTTGGCCACCTCTTTCGCTTGGTCATACCCGGCGGCGGCGCCGACACGCCGTACCGATCCCGCCGCGGACATGATGGTAAACCAGATCTTTTCACTGCCGAAGCGCTGGACGAGAACATCGCGACATCGCTCGAACAACTCCGAGTCGGTCCGCGAGACACGGCACGCTTCGGCAAACGCCGTCGGTATGGCGGTGAGAGGGGTTGGCGGCGGTGGGGCGTTCGGGTTTCCCATGCGCTTAGAACATAGCGAGTGCCTGCCTGCGAACCAAACCGCGGACCGCGACGTGGCGCCTTCCTCTAAGCCGGGCGCTCACCGCACCTCGCGGGAGATGGCCATGAGCCGTGCACTGAGCCGGCGAAGCTCCTCCAGCATCGGCCGACGCTCCCATTCCCCATGCGCGGCGAGAACGTCGCCAATGGAGCGATACCACCACAGGAGATCGTGATCACTGGCCGGGGTCAGGCCCCGGAGGTATTCACCGCCCAACCGCTCGAGCAGCGAGACCGCAGACCCGGTCCAGTGGATTTCGTGCGCAGCGACGACGTCTAGCGTCGCTGGATTCGCGCGGGTCAACCGTTGGATGTACTCCCGGCGATACTCCATCCAGGGACGCTCGCGCCCGATCGCGTCGTACTTCGGGTAGGTGGCGTCCCGCGCCGGCACGTAGGCGGCGCGGCCGAACTTCTCCTCGACCTTGTGCTCCAGCCCGGGACGCACCCGCGGGGCCGCCTCCTCGAACACGTAGCGGACGATCCCCGCGACAACGGTGGGTTCGTCGCAGCCACACCGCGCCAAGGTGACCGCCACATTCATCGGGCGCGTCGGTGGCTTGGGACTACCGATGCGTGGACTCCCCTCGCCGTAGTGCTTCAGGAAAAACAAGAACGCGTGATCGATGGGATCGCTGTACTGGAATGCCGTCATGGGTCGTCCCTGTCAGGCGCGGGGAGGCGAACCCGCGGAAGGAGGAGTGCGAGGCCAGCGCCCTAACACATGCGGCAATGCCTCGCCGAGGTCGGGATGACGAAAACGATACCCGGAACCGGTCAAGACGCCGGGCACGACACGCGTGCTTGCAAGCAACGCTTCGTCCGCCAAATCGCCGACTACGAGCCGGAGCACACCAGCAGGAACCGGGAGAACCGTGGGCCGCCCGAGTACCCCGCCAAGCACTTCGGTGAAGCGGCGATTGGTGACTGTCCCTGGCGCCACGACGTTGACCGGTCCGCGCACGTCGTCGGTCATGA
>JBFGLJ010000066.1:0-13769 GCA_041576235.1 Gemmatimonadales bacterium
GCCCCTGCCCCGCCACCACCTCCCACTTAGAACGAGCCCCGGTATCCAACCTGCGAATACCGGGGCTCGACCTGCCCCCTGGAAGGGCGAGATCCTACCCGTGGAGCTGGAGGATCAGCGAGCAAGGTTCAGACGCGACCCTCGCTAACCTCGATCCAAACCCAAAGATCTTTGACGGTATCACGTCACATCCACCCCAGAAGATGAGTACAATACATAGTTATAGCAAGGGTTTCTATGGCGCCGACCCATTTGGGCCAAGCGTATGATAATCGAACAACGCTGAGACCCTAAGAAGAGAAGGGGAGATGGCCATCGTCGCAGCTTGAAACAATCAGCCGACTCCTGCCGTTGGGGGGGAAGGCCCAACCACCGGTGCCCGGCCTCCGGCCGGCTGCCCGACAGGGCTGCCCTGTGCTCGGAGCTTCATGTGTGGAAGATCGTGTTCGGTTTCCTGCTGGAAAAAATCTGGCGCCTGATTCTCAAAATCTTCACCTAGCCGGCCCGGCCATTCCTGCTACGAGGCGTTCGACCAACGACTCGTTTGCCGGAAGGAGGCCAGCCTGAGGGAGTCGCCGGATCAACTCCGCCCACCGGCGGTCGACCCGGTAGGCGCGGCGGAGATACGAAAGACCCTCATCCACGCGACCAGCGCCGGCGAGCGTCACGCCGGTCCAAAACGCCGCCTCCCCGTTGGTGGCGCTATCGGGCACGATGGTCGTCGCCTTGCCGTACGATCCCAACGCGCTCTGGAGATCGTTTTTGGTCATGTGGGCATCGCCTTCATTGAGGTGCTCATAGGTCCGCGCCAATCGCACGAGCCTTCGGAGTTCTCCGACCGGATCGGGATGATCTTCCACCCTGAGGTCGAATCGCCGGTCGACCCACGGACGTCCCGTGGCTCGGGCCCTGACGACCAGTAACGCCGCCGATTGGCGGCCACGAATGTCGCCCCCTTCGGCTTCCGCCGCCGCGAGCGCCGCAATCAGCCGGTCGGCCAGGTCTCCTTCGGCGCGTTCGTAGGCCAGAGCCATGGCGTCCCAGACGGTTTCTCGTTCCATCAGGTTCGCCTGCACCGAATACTGTCGACCGAGACGGTGACCCGCGGCCGCTATGGAACGGCTCCCGGTATGGACCGCGGCCCTCCCTGCGGCATCGATCATCGCCACCTGGCGGACGACCGAATCCGCATCGGTCGCGGTGAGGGCCCGGAGGGCCTCAGAGGCCGTGCGGCCAAGGCGCATGAGTTCGAGACCCAGCGGACCGTAGTTGGGCTCGATGAACGATTGCGTCGCCACGGCGCCGACACCCGCCTCCGCCCAAGGGACCAGCGGGCCCACCGAGAACCAGTGCGACTGGACCGCGACACCGATTTCTCCGGTGGCCGAGTCTCGTGCAACGATCGAATAGGTGGCCACCGGCCGTTTGGAAGTGGACTCCTGTGCCTGGGCCATCCCGGCGGTGGCAAGCATGGGAACGAGGATCGGCAGGCAACGTCTCATCGAGCCCTCCAATGGGAACAGCGGAACCACCGGGGAAGGCGTGGGGCCTTCCCGCCCCCTCCCCCGCCCCCCGATTCGGCTGTGAATCTGGAGCCTGGATCCAGATCCCGCCATGCCAACGAGTTTGGGCCAGGGGGGGCAAGGGACGGTTGAAACCATTCACCCGCAGCGCACGTCTCGATATGCAACAGACCTTCCACGCCGGAGCT
The DNA here is from genome assembly GCA_041576235.1 of Gemmatimonadales bacterium. GTDB lineage: Bacteria > Gemmatimonadota > Gemmatimonadetes > Gemmatimonadales > GWC2-71-9 > JABDII01. The sequence continues at coordinate 1,712 of JBFGLJ010000066.1, forward strand.
CGTCATGAAACGCTATTGGCTGGGGATCGCCTTCGGGGCACTCGGGGTCTTTGCCGCTGGACTCCTCGTGTACGGTGTCGGGCATCGCGGTGTCCATATGGTCGAGCATACCCTCGCTTCCGCGGACCCGATCTCGATTCCGCTGGCCCTGGTACCCTTCCGGTTGAGCGGCGACGAGATCGGCCGAATCCGGCGCGTCGCCGTGTTCAGGAGCGCGCCTCGCACCGTCCGCGGCGTGCGGTTGGCTGTGGATCTGAACCAAGAGAAAACGGAGGTCCTGGACCGCGTGCGGGCCTGCCGGGTCATCGCGGAGGGACTCGAGTCGTCGGGGCATCCAAGCCTGTTCCGCTGTTTCGATGAGGCGTCCGATGCGAGCGAGGCCTATGTCCCGTTCGGCGAGGTGCACTTCGCACCGGCCGGGCTGATTCAGCCGCTGCTGGTCTCCGCGCGTGACATGGAGGCCTTGGCCAGGGAGCTGGACCAGGCGGACCCGGAAGCGTCGGGTGATCCGGACGCTCAGGACGTTGTGGCCGAGATCAAGGCCAATTCTTCTGGCGTGGCAATCAGCGTCTGGGATGCGCTGCGGGAGGCCGGCTTGAGACTCAAGGCGGATTCGAGCGGGGCGGTTCTTCAAATCGCCGATCAGCCGGGCGGGAGCCGGATCTTGCTACGAGCCGACTCGCACGGCCTCGTCGTGAGTGCGGCTGAGGGGGACTCGAGCGCGGTCCAGCTCAAGGCCGACTCCAGCGGGTTCATGCTGAACGTCCGTGAGCGGGGGAGGCCAACGACCGTGCGGGTCGAGAGCGGTACGCCGGCGCACGAGCCGTAGGAACCGACCGACACCTCTACTTCCCACCGGCTCACGGCGGCTCGCCCCCTCCGGTAACGGCTGGCACTCCCCCGCTCCTCCGACTCGCGTCTCCCCCCTCGATGGCAATACCTTGGGGGCGATGTCGGAGATTCCTGAGTCCCTGGTCACCGCCCTCCGCGAGCATTACCACATCCAGCGTGTCCTCGGACACGGCGGGATGGCCACGGTGTACGAGGCGCGAGACATGAAGCACAATCGTCTCGTTGCTGTCAAGGTGCTCCGCGCCGATCTGGCGCGGACGATTGGGACGGGTCGGTTTCTGAAGGAGATCGAGATCGTCGCCCGGTTGAATCACCCGCACATTCTGACGTTGATCGACTCGGGCGAGGCCGGCGGTGTCCTCTACTACGTGATGCCCCTGGTGCAGGGGCATTCGCTTCGCCGCCGCTTGGACAAGGGTCCCCTCGATGCAGACGAAGCCAAGGCCATCACCCGAGAGGTCGCCGGAGCGTTGACCTACGCGCATCGTGAAGGGGTCGTGCACCGCGACGTCAAGCCCGAGAACATCCTGTTCTCAGCCGGACATGCGGTCGTCGGTGATTTCGGCATTGCCAAGGCGGTGAGTTCCGCGGGTGTCCAGCAACTCACCCGGACAGGCTTCCCCCTTGGGACCCCTGGGTACATGAGCCCCGAACAGGCCATCGGGCGCTCGGAGCTCGGCCCCCCAACCGACGTGTACAGTCTGGCCTGCGTCACCTACGAAATGCTGGTGGGCGAGCCACCGGACATGTGGCCCTCGGACGAGGCGGTGCGCCTCCAGCGGTTTGTAGACGCCCCGGCCGAGCACCGTGAGCGCCTCGATGCCCTGCCCAGCCAAATCGAACGGGCCCTGGTTCAAGCGCTGGCCATGCGGCCCGAGCAGCGGTTCACCACGCCGATGGAGTTCGCCGACGCGCTCGACCGTTCGTTCGGGGGGGGGGGGCGGTCCGTCGGTACAGCCGCACCGAAATCGACCATATCGTCGGCAGCGCCGCGGAATTCGAAGCCGCTCGTCCAACCGAGGCCGGAGCGCTCACCCTGGGTTCGGTCCAGCAGATCGCCGCAGAGGTGGGCATCCCGCCCGGCCATGTCCAGTCGGCCGCTCGCAAGCTCGAGCGGCCAAAGCCGACCAGCGTGGCCGCCTCGCGCTTCCTGGGTGCTCCGACGGTGTACGACATCGAGCGCACCGTTCCCGGAGAGGTCCCGGAATCCGAGTTCCTGGCCCTCGTCGAGGAGATTCGCTCGACGGTGGGAAGCGTGGGCAACGTCAGCACCCTCGGGAAGTCCTTGGCCTGGACATCGGGACCGTCGGCAAACGTCACCCGCGACGTTCACGTCACCATCATTCCGCGGGCAGGCCGCACCCGGGTGCGTATCACGGAGCGCATGCGCAACATGGCCGGCGGCCTCTTCGGCGGCATCATGGGAGGCATGGGCGGCGGCGGCATGGGACTGGTGATTGGTCTCGGGATGGGACTGCTCAATTCCCCGGTGGCCACCGCCGTCCTGGTCCCCCTCTGGATCGGCGGCTCCTACTTGTTGGCGCGAGGCATCTTCAGGCACATCGGTCGCAAGCGGGAGGCGGAGCTCGAGCGCCTGGCGGACCGCTTGGAGGAGCACCTGGTCGAGGTGAATCGTCCTGACCCGGGCGGGCGGGCTCTGCCTCGTGGAGCGACGAGGGGGTAGGTCAGCCCGCTGGGGTCGTGGTGTGGTGGCGCGCTGGCGCCGGAGCGGCTATTGTGCGGCTCGAGACGGCTAGGACGCTCGATATTTCGGGAGAGGTGGTAGTGGAGCCCCACGACAGCGCGCCAGTCCTCCTGCACCACGACGGACCGATCGCCATCCTCACGCTCAACCGGCCGTCACGTCTCAACGCCGTGAGCCTGCCCCTGTACAACATGATGGCGGAAATGCTGCGCGATCTCCAGAATGATGCCGCGGTTCGGGCGGTGCTCATCACGGGCGCCGGCCGGGCGTTTTGCGTGGGAGCGGACCTCAAGGCGCACGGCGACCAAGAACTCACCCGCGCGGATCGCCGACGCTACGTGGAAACGGGACAGGCGGTGTACCACGCGCTCCAGGCGTTGCCCAAACCGGTGGTCGCGGCAATCAATGGACACGCGATCGGGGCCGGGCTCGAATTGGCGCTCTCCTGCGACATCATCATCGCGGCCGAAGACGCCAAGCTGCGTTTTCCGGAGCTGGCCTTAGGCACGTTCGTCGGCGGAGGCTTGACCTATACCCTGGTCGACCGCGTCGGCATGGGGAGGGCCAAAGAGCTGGTGATGCTCGCCGAGCTCCTCGACGGGCGCAAAGCCGCCAGTATCGGGCTGGTCACCCGGTGCGTCCCCACAGACCGCGTCGTCGACGAAGCCACTAAGGTGGCTCGGCGGCTCGCGGCTATGGCCCCGGTCTCGATGGCGCTCGTCAAGGAACGGTTCGCGGAGGCGAGAACGCTCTCAGCCGAACAGGCCCTTGCCCTCGAAGCGGAGGCCCTCCAGCAATGCATGGAAACTCACGATTGGCGTGAAGGAATCGAGGCATTTCATGAGAAGCGGGAGCCGAAGTTCCGAGGAAACTGAGAACGCGCGAGCGCTCGATCTCCTCCTCAACCCGCGATCGGTTGCCGTCGTAGGCGCATCGCGCGATTCGACCAAACGTGGCCATCAAGCAGTCAAGACCTTGCTCGCCAGCGGGTTCTCCGGTGAGCTCTTCCTGATCAACCCTGCCGGCGGCGAGATCCTGGGTCTCCCGGTGGCGACGTCGGTCGAAGCCCTGCCGCACCCCGCCGACCTTGCCTTCGTATGCACACCAGCCGAATCCGTTCCCGAGGTCCTGGAAGCCTGCGCGCGACGCGGGATCGGAGGGGCGGTCGTCTCGGCCGTCGGGTTCAGAGAATCAGGAGACGAGGGCCACGCCTTAGAACAGCGCATCCTCGATATCGTGCATCGCACCGGCGTCCGGCTGATCGGACCGAACACCTCCGGCGTGCTGAACACCGGCATCGGGCTCAACTTGGTTGGAGTAGCCGACGTCCCCAGCGGCCAGGTAGCCTTGCTGTCCCAGTCGGGCAACATCGGGCTCGAGATCCTCAATGAATCCATCAGGGACGGTCAGGGGCTTTCCGTTTACGTCGGCGTGGGCAACGAGTCCGATATCGCCTTTCATGACTACCTGCAGTACCTGGCCACGGACGGCCGCACCCACGCGGTGTGCATGTATGTGGAAGGCTTCCGCGACGGCCATCGGTTCATCGAGGTCGCCCGGGACCTTGCCGAGTCCCTGCCAATCGTCCTCCTCAAGGGTGGCCGAAGCCCTCGAGGGGTCGCCTCGGCACGCTCCCACACGGGGGCCATCGCGGGATCCTACCCCGTGCTCCGCGCCGCACTGCGGCAGAGCGGCGTCATCGAAGTGCAACGGTCCGACGAGCTCCTCCCCGTTGGGAAGATGCTGGTGCATCAGCCGGTGATGCGCGCCGACAGCGGAGCGGCCATTCTCTCCGATGGAGGCGGCCACGGCACCCTGGCCGCTGATGCGCTGACCGAGTTGGGGGTCGACCTGGCCGACCTCGGGCCCGACACCGCGCAGGCGCTCAAGGATCTGCTCGGCCGCGCAGCCACGGTTGGCAATCCAGTTGATGTGGCCGGTGCCGCCGACCGGAACCCCGAAGTCCTCGCTCAGGCAATCGGCGTGCTCGCGAGCGACCCGGCGGTGGGCGGAATCTTGGTAGTCGGCCTGTTCGGCGGGTACTCGATCCGTTTTGCCGGAGAACTCGCCCAGGCCGAGCTCCTGGCGGCAACCGCCATGGCACAGCGGATGGCCGAGAGCAAGAAGCCGCTGGTCGTGCATTCGCTGTACGCGGTACCGGGGAGCGAAGCGCTGAGCCACCTTCGCCAGCAGGGGGTGCCGGTCGTGAGATCGCTCGAGATTGGTGCACGCTGCATGCGGGCGGCCTACAGCCGTGGCCGGTTCCTCGAGCGACGCACCCTCCCCGCCATCTTGCCGGTGCCCAGACGGGCTGAGCCTGCCGCCATCGTGTTGGCCCGTCGGGATGGTCGCACGACGTTGATGGAAACCGAAGCTCGTGAGCTTCTGGTCGAGCAGGGGGTCCCGGTTGTCCACGCCGCGTTCGCCCGGACTTCGGAGGAGGTCGCCGCCGCCGTGCAATTGACCGGGGGTCCTGTGGCGGTCAAGACCGTGTCGCCGTCCATCTCTCACAAGACGGACGCGGGTGGTGTCGTGCTCGGCGTCGATGGCCAGCAGGAGGCCCATCGGGCTTTCCACCAAGTCCTCGAAGCGGCGGCCCGCTACGCGATCTCCCACGGGGTCGCCCCCGACCTGCGCGGCGTGCTCGTGACACCCATGCTCGAGGAACCGGTGGCGGAACTCTTGGTCGGGGTCAAACGGGACGCCCAGTACGGGCCGGTGCTGACGATCGGAGCCGGGGGTGTGGCGGTCGAGGTCTTTCAGGACGCGGCCCACCGGCGGCTGCCGGTCAACCGGGAGGACGTGTTCGAGATGTTGGAGGAGATCAAGCTGGCGCCCATTCTTCGGGGCTACCGCGGGCGTCCAGGGGCCAACCGGGAGGCCTTGGCCCACGTGATTCTGGGCGTGGCCGCGTGCCTGCTGGCTCATCCGGAAATCGAGGAGCTCGAAGTCAACCCCGTCTTCGCCTATCCGGACCGCGCAGTCGTCGTCGATTCACGGGCGTTTCTGCACGACCTTCCCGACGCCGTGCAACGACCCGATGCCCACCGAGTGCCAGGGTCCCACGCCAGGACGGCGGGGCCGCAGGAGCTTTCCTCCTCTTAGCCCCCTCCACCCCCTCTTTCGAGCGCCGCGATCTGCCGTTGGACAGCGTCCGGCAACGCGGTCTTCTGTCCCGCGGCGTAATCGTACGCCACGATGACCCCGTGACCGTCTCCGGCAACGACCCCCTGGGTGCGGGACACCACGCGGTATTCCATGGTGAAGCGGTCTCGGCTGAGGTCTCGCACCCGGGCACCGACGTCGACCGTGTCTTGGTAGAACAGGGGCGCCCGGAAGCGGCACGCCGTCGAGTGGAGGATTGCGCCCACCCCGTCCCGTTCCATGCTCTCGAGAAACCCGCAACGCTCGAAGTACGCGATCCGGGCCGACTCGAAGTACCGAAAGAACACGGCGTTGTTGACATGCCCGTAGGCATCCATCTCGCCCCATTGGACCGGGATGGTGATCACGACCGGATACTCCGCGAGCAGCTGGGACGGCGGGTGTGCCAAGGGCCCTCGGCGCTAGTCGTTAGGCTCGGGTCTTCCACGAAGACCGAAGACTAACGACTAGGGGCCGGTGGCCAAAGAGACGAGCTACAGCTTGATGTTGATCTTCCCGTAGTAGAAGCCGCCATTCATGCCGAACTGTGTGACCCGACGGCTGAAGATGAACCGCTCGCCGCTTCGGTTGGCGTCCTTCTGGTGTTCATCCGGGAAGGTGTTGAAGATGTTGACGGCGCCGGCTGAGAAATTGAGGCCCGGCACCAGGTCCACGCTGAACTCGAGATCGAACAGCACCTTGGAGCCGAAGGTCTCGTCATTGGCGGGATCGGTCGGCTTGTACTCGATGCTGCCGTAGTACGTACTCCGCACGAGGACGCTGTACATGGCGCGGGAGTAGCGCGCGGAGGCAGTCACCTTCTCTCGCGGCAATGCGTCCTCGAGCCGGTTCCGCTCTTCGCGGTTGAAGATGGTATTGCGGACTGCATCGAGTCCCCCGCTCGGGAACTTGGCGGCAACACCGGCCGGGATGTTGACTTGCTGTACCTCTGTATCGGTGATGCTAGCCGATCCCGTGAGATTGAGCGTTCCATCCCCGACGATGGTTGCATACTGGGCCACGATCTCAACGCCGTTTGTCCGGGTGTCGACCGCGTTGGCAAAGAACTGCGCCTCGCTCACCCCAGACGCCGCGAAGGGCGCCAAGAGCGCCGCGACCGTCGGGTCACCGTCAGTGAACCGGCTCGTCAGCACGATTCGGTCGTCGATCGAGATGTGGTAGAAATCGGCCGTAATAGAAAAGTTGTTGGTCGGTCGGGCGGTAAAGCCCGCGCTCACGTTGACCGAGGTCTCCTCCTTCAGGTTCGGGAACCCGAACGCGGCCGTCACCCCGCTCAGATTGTTCGCGGTGAGCACCTGGCTCGGCTCCAGCTGCCCGGTGCCCGGATCGATCACGAATTGGGTACTGACGTTGTTGAACCACACTTGATGGAGTGAGGGGGCCCGGAAGCCGGTGCTCACCGCTCCACGAAGCGCCACATCGCGGGCCACTTCGAAGCGCCCGGCGAGTTTCCCGGTCACGGTGCTCCCGAAGTCGTTGTAATTCTCGAACCGGCCGCCCACGTCGATCAGCACTTCGTCGGTGATCTGGCTCTCGAGACCGAGATAGGCGCTGATGCTGTTGCGGTTCCGGTCCACCTCGTTAGAGGGTTGGAATCCGGGGAAGACCTGCGAGCCAGCGGCCTTCGGTGACCCACTCGAGGTCGTGTCGAAATCGACCCCGGGGATGGGGCCGCCGTTTCCCAGCAGGTACGAGCCGGGATCGCCCGCTTGGATCTCGTAGTTCTCGATCCGGAATTCGGCGCCAGCCACCAGCGATAGCGACTTGAACTCCCCTTTGGTGTCGATCCCGCGCACCACATCGAGATTCCCCACGGTTTGATCGAAGCTGAGCGTGCCGGCGTCGAACGTGACCGGGCTCGATACCCCCTGCGAGGCGTTGTTGGTGTTCTCGATGTTGTACTGAAACGAGTTGCCACCGTGGGTCACGCTGAAGTCGATGTCCCACCCGCCCCGCACTCCACGCACGCCGGCGGTGAATGCCCCATCGCGGATCCCGGTGTGGATTTCTGGCAAGAAGCCGTTGGGATAGAGTTGTGGAACCACCCGTGCCTCGGAGTCCGGCAGCCGGTAGAATCCCGTGGCCACCCCGTTGCGGTAGGACAACCCACCGAAGCTGTAGAACTCGGCACTCTCGCCTAGGGGGACCGCGGTATTGAAGAAGGCTTGGCCGACGTCGGCCGCCCCTTGGCCCGTCCTCATGCTGAAATCGGCCCGAGTCAAGCCACGGCTCGCTAGCTCGGCGTCGGTCGCCGCCTGGCCACTGATGCCGGGAAAGATGTCGCCGGTCCAGTCGCCGGAGCGATTGGTGCGTTCCCGATCGAGGTACTCACCGGTCACGTTGAAGAACCCGTCGTCACCGATGGCGAATCCGTAGTTGACGCCGGCCTTGACCTGCGCACCGTCTCCCTCACCGGTAACACCAGCCTGACTGGATATCTCGACAAAATCCGTTTGCTCTTTGAGCACGATGTTGATGACCCCGGCAATCGCATCGGACCCGTACTGGGCCGATGCCCCGTCGCGCAGCACCTCGATCCGCTCGATGGCCGTTGTCGGGATCGAGTTCAGATCGACACCAACCGTGCCGCGACCGAAGGTCCCGTTCACGTGGACCAGTGCGCTTTGGTGCCGGCGCTTGCCATTGACCAAGACCAGCACCTGGTCCGGTCCCAACCCCCGGAGGCTCGCCGGATTGATGTGGTCGGTCCCGTCGGAGATGGTCTGGTGTGACGCATTGAACGAGGGCGCCAACACCGCGAGGATCTGGTTCACTTCGGTGTAGCCCGCTTCGGTGATTTCCTCGGCGGAGATCACGTCGATCGGCACCGGTGTCTCGGTGACGGTTCGGGCCGTCCGGGATCCGATGGCCACCAGCTCGTCGACGATGATCGCGCCGGGGGTCATCTGGAAGTTCGCCGTCACCGTCTCTCCGGCCCGCACGATGACCGCCTGATCGGCGGACTCGTACCCGATGAACCGCACCCTGAGCGTGTAGCGCCCGGGCGAGACGGCGATTTGATAGACCCCGCTCGAGTTGGTGACGGAGCTCCGGACCGTCCCCAGCACCACGACGCTGGCCCCAACCAAGGGGGCCGACGTCTCGGCCGAGACGACGGTTCCACGGATCGTCCCAGTTTGCTGCGCGGTCACCTGGGGGGCTCCGATGAGACCGACCCCGAGCCCAGCGACGCTCAATACCACCTGCCGGGAGAGGCGAACGAAGCTGCTTGTCACGGTGGACCTCCCTGAAGGAAATGACAGGATCCTAACATGGCATCCAGGCAGCGGGGACGCCACCGTTTCTGAGTTCCGGAGCCTCCCAGAATCGTATCTAACTCATTGTCAAACAATCACTTGGACAGAAGACTACTCTTTCAGAGCCGAATATGCGAGCTTTACGGGATGCCAACCAACCCGTCGCCCAGCGCCTATTCGGCCCGTCAGGCCACATGAAGGAGAGAGTGCCCATGCGTTTCCTTGGCAGTACTGTGATGAAAGGGGCTCTGGTTCTCGCCGCCCCATTCGTGTTGTTTGGCTGCACCCAGGCCGCTCATGAGGAGGTCGTCCAAGAGCTGAACAGCAAGATCGAGCAGCTCAGTCTGGTCTCCGCCGAGAAGGACAGCCTTCTCAGTGAAGTGGTCGAGAACAGCAAGTTGCTGAGCGACATTGGTACCGAGCTTTCCAGGGTCAAGGACCGCACGGGGAGCGTCGAGGTTGTCTCGCCCGAATCCGGGCCGATGACCAACCGTGAGGTCATCCTCGCCAAGATCAAGGATCTCGCGGCCCGCGTCGATGAGAGCGAGGCCCGCCTCCGCGCAAGCCAGCGCAAGATCCAGGCGTTAACCAAAGACGCCGACAGCCTTGCGTTCGATATCTCGGGCTTTCAGAGCATCATCGAGACCCAGCGACTGACGATTCAGGGACTCGTGACCCAAGTGCAACAGCTCGAGCAGGAGAAGGTCCAGTTGGTGCAGGAGAAGACCCTGCTGACCGAGGAGAAGGCTGCGCTGATGGACACGGTTCAGACCCTGAACATTAGGGAGAAAACCGTCTACTACGTCATCGGCACCAAGAAGGAGCTCATCGAGAAGGGGCTGGCCGTTGAGGAGGGCAGCAAGTTCCTGTTCTTTGGCGGGAAGTCGTTGCAGCCGGCGCGGACCCTGAGCGAGAGCCTGTTCACGGCGGTCGATAGGCGGGAGTTGACCGAGATCACCTTCCCGCTGCCCGACAAGAATTACAAGATCATCTCGCGTCAGAATCTCGCGTCCCTCGCCACGCCGGTCGAGAAGGACGGCAAGGTCAAGGGCGGGATCGAGATCGCGGAGATCGACGAATTCTGGGCGCCGTCGAAGTACCTGATCATCGTCGAAGACTGACAGGGTCTTTCCGGAAGACACCCCCCCGTGCTCGGCTGAGCACGGGGGGGTGTCCTGCTATCGGGCTCGGTCCGCTCGGCGCTTAGTCGGCCTCGGGGCCCAGCTCCCCGGTAAAGATGTAGTCGTTGGCCGCCTGCCCCATGTGGCAGGTGATGCATCCCTCCACCCTGCCTTCCGCCTCGACCGCGCCGGTCGGGGCATGTTTGGCGAAGAACCAGTCTTGGTGCCCCGCGTTGTAGCCCGCCACCTTGTACATGGTGGTGACGCCGGCGTGCGTACTATCCGGCAGGAAGTTGTCCTTGACGACGATCGCCCCCGCAGGCAACGCCGCCGCCCCCCTGGAAAGCGCCTCGAACGCCTGGGGGCTGAGGTAGGTCGTCAGCAACGCGCCGTGCGGTTCGGTCCCCCGGTAGAACGAGCCCTTACCGGGCCACTTGGGCCAATTGGCGCGATAGTCCGCGGCCAAGAGGTAGGCCCAGAGGGAACCCGCGCTGGTGTCAGGGAGAGCCGCGGCAGGAGCGCCGGCGGGGGCGTCGGAGGCCTGGGCACCTCGATCGTCCGACCCAGTACACGCCAAGATCGACACCAGAACCGCGCCGAGCAGCGCAGTCGAGAGCCCGCTTGGGCGTGCCGCCATGATGCTCTCCGGTGAGATCGTGAACCCGCCACAAGTTAACGCTGCGCGTGGGAAGCGCCCACTATCTATTTTTGACTATTCAGTCCATTATCAAGATACCGATCTGCGGTCCCGCCTCCTGCCCCCCCTTTTCCGAGCTGCCATGTCGCGCCCGAAGGGATTCGACGTCACCGCCGCCCTGGACCGGGCCATGGACCTCTTCTGGCGTCAGGGCTATCAGGCCACCTCCATGGCCGACCTCGAGGCCCACTTGGGGCTCGGGCGGCAGAGCATTTACGACACCTACGGCGACAAGCTGGGGCTCTTCCTCCAGTCGCTGGACCGCTACTCGGCCGTGCCCGTGACTCATCTCCTGGGCCGACTGGAGGCCATTGGAGCGGGCCTGGCCGACATCCACCACTTCTTCGATCGGCTGGTCGCCTACCAGTCAGGTCCCAGTCCCAGGGCCTGCCTCATGGTCAATGCCGCAGGCGAGCTCGGCGGGCGCGACCCGGTGGTGCAACGGAAGGTGGCCGTCTACCTCAGGCGACTCCACGGCGGATTTCAGAATGCCCTGGAAGGCTGCCGCTCGGCTCGCCAGCTCCCGTCCGGTCTTGAGCCTGCGGTCCTGGCCCACCAACTCACCGCCGCCACCATCGGCATCCTGGTCGCGGCACGAGCCGGGGTGGCGCCGCCGACGCTCCGCAGGATGGCTCAGGCCGGGCTCGCCCTCCTGAACCGATAATTCTTGATTGCACAGTCAAAAATCGATGGCGCCCTCGTCCGGCTGGTCTCCGATCCCCACCCCCTCGCCTTCACCCCCTGAGGCCGGCCCGGCGGACTCGCGAGTGCTGGCCCGGTTGACCAGCACTGAAAGCGCGATCATGTCATAGACGGCATGCACCGTGATGGGAACCAGCAGGTTCTCCGTGACCAGCATGAGCGAACCCAGATAGAGGCCGATGAGACCCGCCAAGACGGCGTAGGTGGCGGTCACGAAATGCACCAGCCCGAAGACCAGACTCACGACCACCAGCGCGACGACCGGCCCGCTCAGGCGCGCGAGTACCGGCTGCAACACGCCTCGGAATAGTGCCTCTTCTCCCAGACCCGCCAGGAGGGAGAGGATCGCCAGTCCGCTCACGGGCGCGCCGATGAGGAGCGGCCCGACGGTGGTTTCGACCACCTCGGTGAGATGCACCACACTGGGGTTGCTCGAGTTGAGGCACCACACCAGGGCGAGCACCACGGGGACGGTCGCGACAACGCCCAGCACCACAGGCCGCCAGCCCAAGTCGAACGATTGCTGAAACGGGGGACTCTCGAGGAGCCAGCCGAGGCC
>JBFGLJ010000067.1:0-13709 GCA_041576235.1 Gemmatimonadales bacterium
ACTCCCCTCCCCCTCCCCCTCCCCCGACCCCGCCCGTCGGCCCGGGCGCTAGAACGCCGCCTTCCGGCGACTTCGCAGACGACCTGGTGCGTCCGACCCCGGCACTTCGCCAAGTCATGTCCATGCTCCAAGGCGATCTCCTCATCCTGGGGGTGGCGGGTAAGATGGGACCCAGCCTCGCGCGACTGGCCCAGCGCGCGTCGACCGAGGCCGGGGTGGCGCGGCGCATCGTCGGCGCGGCGCGGTTTTCGGAGCCGGGCGTGCGGGAGGCCTTGGACAAGGCTGGGATTGACACGATCCAATGCGATTTATTCGATCGCGCGGCGGTCGACGCCCTTCCGACCATCGAGAACATCATCTACATGGTAGGCCGGAAATTCGGTGCCTCGCTGCGTCCCGCTGAGGCCTGGGCCACCAATGTGGTCCTCCCCGCCAGAGCGATGGAGCGGTTCCCGGACGCCCGGTGGGTGGTGTTCTCGACCGGGAACGTCTACCCGCTCACCCCGGCGGTGGGGAGAGGATCATCCGAGGGCGGTCCGGTGGGACCCGTCGGTGAGTATGCGCAATCGGCTCTTGCGCGAGAGCGGATGGTGGAGTTCTTCTCGACCCGGCAGCAAACGCGCGCCGTGCTGCTCAGGCTCAACTACGCCTGCGAGCTTCGGTATGGCGTGCTCCGAGACATCGCCGACCGGGTGTACAGCGGGGCGCCGATCGACCTGACCATGGGGTGGGTCAACGTCATCTGGCAGCGGGACGCCAACGCCGTCGCCCTCTGCGCCCTCGCGCATGCGAGCGTGCCGCCACTGGTGCTGAACGTGGCCGGTACCAAGGTGGCGGTCCGGGACGTGGCCACTCAATTCGGGGCGCGATGGGGTGTCGAGCCCATTTTCACCGGACGGGAAGCGGACACCGCCTTGTTGAGTGACGGCCGGAAGTGTGTGGAGCTCTTCGGTGCGCCTGACGTGTCTGTCGACACGATGATCAAGCGGACCGCGGATTGGGTCGCGGCCGGGGGTGCGACGCTGAATCGTCCGACCCACTACGGGGAACGCGATGGCCGCTTCTAGCGGACCAGGAAGCAGCCCGACGCCGACGCTGCCGCGGGTGGTGGCCACCCGGCTTCGCCAAGGCGCCGTCATTCCGGCCCATCCACTCGCCCTCACCGCGGCGCGGCGGCTCGACGAGCGCCGCCAGCGAGCCCTTACCCGGTACTACCTCGCGGCCGGAGCGGGAGGCATCGCCGTCGGGGTGCACACCACCCAGTTCGCGATCCACGATCCCGCCGTCGGGCTCTACCGTCCCGTGCTCGAGCTGTGCGCGGAGACCCTCGACCAGACACGGCCGGCCAGTGGGGAGGGGTTCATCCGCATCGCTGGCGTCGCAGGCCGGCGTCGCCAGGCCGTGCGGGAGGCCGAACTCGCCACCGACTTGGGATATCACGCGGCGCTGGTGAGCTTCATCGGCCTCGGCGGGCGATCGAAGGCCTCGCTCCTGGCCCAGGTCAGGGCGGTGGCCACGGTCATGCCGGTCGTCGGATTCTACCTGCAACCGGCGGTAGGCGGACGCAGGCTTCCGCGAGTGTTCTGGGATCGTCTCCTGGACATCGAGAACCTGGTCGCGATCAAGATCGCCCCCTTCAACCGCTACGAGACTATCGAAGTGGCTCGTGCCGTGTGGGAATCGGGCCGTGCAGCGGACGTGGCCCTTTACACGGGCAATGACGATCATATTGTTTTCGACCTGCTCACCGAATTCCGTTTCGGGCCAACGGCCGCGCCGGTTGCCATCGTGGGTGGCCTGCTTGGGCAGTGGGCCATGTGGACCCGGAGGGCCGCCGAGCTCTTGGAAGACATTCACCGGATCCGGGGAGAGGCCGCCATCCCCACTCGGCTGCACACGCTCGGAGCACAACTGACGGACGCCAACGGGGCGATCTTCGACCAGGCGAATGCGTTTGCGGGTTGTCTGTCAGGTATCCATGAAGTGTTGCGCCGACAGAGGTTGCTTGGTGGACGGTGGTGCCTCGATCCACTCGAGCGGCTCTCGCCGGGGCAAATGGCCAACATCGACCGGGTCGTGCGAGCCTACCCCCATCTCACCGACGATGCCTTCGTGACCGCCCATCGGGATGAGTGGATGCGATGAGTCGCAGCGTTGAGGCATGGGCAGCACCCGCAAGACCCTGCCGCAGAGAGCCCCACGGGTTACACTCCCCCGTGTAACACATCCCTAACGAGGTACGGTCGACCATGATGCTCCTCTTTCTCCCGCTCCCGATCGATGCCCTGGCGATGCAAGTCCAGGACGTCCTCACGCAAGTCGGGGAAGCACTGAACATCGAGGGACCGTGGTTGATCAAGCAGGGGATCCGCGCGCTGGTGCTCGCGGTTCTGGTGGCGATGGCCCTTTACGTGGCCAAGGTGATCATGCGCCGCGTCGAGCGAGGCATCGTCGAGGAAACGGGTGAGTTGCCGAACGAGGACACCCAGCGCAAGAGAACGGTAGCCCAACTGACCTACAGCGTCGCCCGTATCTCGATCATCGCCATCGGCATCCTGCTGATCCTCAATCTCTTCTTTCCCATCGGGCCGCTGCTGGCCGGACTCGGTGTCTTCGGGCTCGCGATCTCCTTCGGCGCTCAAAGTCTCGTGAAGGACATCATCAGTGGGTTCTTCATGCTCTCAGAAAAGCAGTTCGACATTGGTGACGTCGTCGAGATCGCCGGCACGAGCGGGGTGGTCGAGAAGATGACGCTCCGCGTGGTAGCCCTCCGTGACATCGAAGGGGCCCTCCACATCATCCCCAACGGGACCATCACCAAGATCAGCAACAAGACCAAGTCATGGTCGCGGGTGGTGCTCGATGTCGGCGTCGCCTATCAGGAGGATATCGACCGAGTCATCCAGGTCCTCGAGGGTATCGGCGAGACCTTCACCGAGGACGCCAAATGGTCCGCAATGATTCTGGATTATCAAGTAGCCGGAGTGCAGGCCCTGGCCGATAACTCCGTCAATATCCGGATCATGGCCACCACGCACCCGGGGAAGCAATGGGAGGTCCAGCGCGAATTGCGCCGGAGAATCAAGAAGCAGTTCGACACCGAGGGGGTGGAAATCCCCTTCCCGCAGCGCACGGTTCACCTGCGGGCGGGAGAGGGAGATGGAGCGAGCAAGCGTACGGGGGACCGCGCGTAAGAAACGCCCGCCGCCGGGGTGGTTACGGCAGGGGCTGCTCTTCCGTCTGCCACGGCACTTCCATGCCTGCCTGCAGAATGGAGTCGGTCGCCCGGGCACGCCGTTCGGCCTCGATGGAATCCCACTGCGGGCCGGTGACCTCCACATCCAGCTTGGGAACCTTCGGCACCCGGGGTGCGGAAACCACGGTTCCGAGTTGAGGCAGGCGCGAATCGGACACCCCGCCAGCGATGTGTCGCACGGTCAGGCTAGGCTCATCTCGAGAGTATCGCAGGAGCGCCCTCGTGTGCCGGGTTACGCGCCTCTGAGCGTCGTCATACTCGTCCTCGGCGGCCGAATTCGAGAACAGGATGACGCCCTTGGCGAAGCGATACCGCCCGTACTGGCTCAACAAGAGCCCATAGACAGTGTCCAGTGACGTGAGAACCGAATCCACGGCTCGCGCCGCCTGGGGATCCTCTCGAAGCGATTGCTCGCCGCCCGCGTGCGCGGCTTCGATGGCCATCTCACGGCTGCGGTAAAGGTGCACCGCGTTCATGGTTGCGCGGATGGTGCCCATCCCGTTCAATAGCTCCGATTCCGTCCCCAATCTCCGTTGCGACAGCATCTGGGTGAAATCCAGCCCCGCCATCACCGAATCGAATTGACTTCTGGCAGCGGCATACGCCCCCGAATAGTCGCCCGCGGGGGTGGCGGCGGCCACTGCGGGATCCCCAGGCTTGGCGGTGCCGTTCGGCGCCATGTTCTCGAGGGCGACGGCAGGCATCGCTTCCGCCCCTTCACCTTGGGCGTCGAGCGAAACGGCCGCTCCGGCTTGTTGTTCCGAGAGCCCGGGTTCGGCTGCGGCATCTGGCATGTCGGCGCCCGGCCCACCGCCAAGGCGTTGGAAGCCCAACCAACCGAGGACCAGAACACCAACGATGGCCAGCGCCGCGACCAATCGCCCCCAACTCCGCCTCGACGGCCTCGCCCGCACGATTCCCCGCCGCCTCGGCACGGCGTCTGACACCATTTCCGGATAGGCAAGGTCTGGCAGCCACTGGTCCTTGTCCCCGTGCGCGCGGGCGTCTTCCCCTGCCGTCTCCCCAACCTCATCGGCTGGCGCAGAGAAATCCCCCATCGCCGTCGGCTCGAGCCTCCAAGCTCCCAGGCTCGCGGCAGGCTCGTCAGGCACCGGTGGTTCCGCGGGGGATGGGGATGGCTTCGCCAGCACGTCCGGCGGATCGACCGCAGGGGCCCGGGCTGAGGCCAGGGGGGCAATGCTCGACGGCTGCGCCTCGAGACCGCTGGTCTCGAGGTTGGGGTCGAAGGTGCTGTCGACGAGTGAGTCTTCCGGCGGAATATCAAGCAGCGGAAGCGATTGGATGGCCTTGGGAAGCGACGAGCGCTTGCGCTTGCGGGAGCGCTTCGAACCGCGCTTCCGGGTCGGGCGCGTGACCGGTTCAATCGCCGATTGTGGCTTGGTCGGCGCCGATTGGGCGGCTGGGCTGCCGCCGAGTATCTCGGTCGCCCGCTTGTAGTCGGGGTGAACGGTGATTGGGAGCCATTGCTCTGCGCGTGCGTGAAAGATCATCGCGTCCGGCCCGATGACCCCACTGCCGATCCCATAGAGAAGGTCTTCGACGTTCTCGAGTTCGGTTTCTTCCCCGGATCCAAGCCGTATGCGGTACATGAGTGACCCCGTCTCACCGCCACACCGGGCCAGCGCGCGGTGAAGTTATTGTGAAACAATGAGTTATGCCCATCCGGGCCGGCATACACTTCCATGCTGAGCCCTGCACCTCTCGTGCCGAGCATGAGTGCAGTATGTCTATTCACCAGCCTGCGAGGAAGTGATCGCATAACGTGTTGTAATAAAATGTGTTAGCTGATGATCAATAGCCTGCAGCAGCCGTATCGATTTTAGCCGCTTGGGGCCAATTCTAGCCCGGGAGAGGCGAGCTGCAACGATCAGGGCAGGAATCGAGGGGCCCGGCAGTGATTTTGCGTTCGAGGCCGGAACTTCCCTGTCCCGCCTGTGGCGGCCGGGGTGGAAAGGTGGGAGGAGGTCTGACAGTCGATGATCCAGAAGCGGATCCACGCGGCCACGTCGGCCGGACTTCGGTATGTGACCGACACGGACCCTGGCATTACGCGGCGTCGCGCGGGCCGGGGCTACCGCTATCTCGACCCGAAGGGCCAACCGATTCGCGACGAGGAGACCGTGGCCCGCCTCCGCGCCTTGGTGATCCCGCCGGCCTGGACGGAGGTGTGGATCTGCCCCTCTGCGGACGGCCACATCCAGGTCACAGCTCGGGATACCAAGGGGCGAAAGCAGTACCGATACCACCCTCGCTACCGGGCCGTTCGCGATGAGACGAAGTTCACCCGGTTGATCGCCTTCAGCCGGAAGCTGCCGCGCCTCCGCCGACGAGTGGAGCGCGATCTCCGGCGGAGGGGACTGCCGAGAGATAGGGTCTTGGCAACGGTCGTCTGGCTTCTGGAGAAGACGTTCTTTCGCATCGGGAACGATCAGTATGCGCGTGATAACAAGTCCTTTGGGTTGACGACGCTCAGGCGCCGGCATGTGGCCGTCACCGGCTCGGAGGTCCGGTTCGAGTTTCGAGGAAAGAGCGGTGTCCGGCGGGCGGGGGCAATCACCGACGCACGCATCGCTCGAATCGTCCAACGTTGCCAGACGCTTCCCGGCGAGGAACTCTTTCAATACCTCGATGAAGACGGTCACCGTTGGAGCGTCGATTCAGGCGATATCAACGACTACCTCCGACGGTCGAGCGGGGGATGGGAAGCGACCGCGAAGGACTTCAGGACCTGGGCCGGCACGGTGCTCGCGGCCACCGCGCTCCGGGAGTACGGCCCGGTGCCCACGGAACGGCAGGCCAAGGCCAACATCGTCCGCGCCGTGGATCATGTCGCCCAGCACCTGGGGAACACCCGGGCGGTCTGCCGCAGGTACTACATCCATCCGCTCATCATCGACGCGTACCACGCGGGTCGCGTCATCCGCGATCCCGAGCCGTCCGATGAACCCCGGAAGTCCGGGACACCCTTGACCCTCCGCGCCGACGAAGCCGCCGTGGTGGAGTTCCTCCTGGCCTCTTCAGCGGGGGCCCAGCGGGGCAGACAGGCCGCGTCGGTCCCGGACGAGCGCTAAGGCAGTGCTGGAGGAGTGCGCCGTTCGATCATCCCGCCATCCAAGGCGAGCCCGAACCACACCCAATTGCGGTCGTAGTAGCGATCCCGTGCTCGTGTAAGGGCGGCCAGCGCCTCGCGCGTGA
Organism: Gemmatimonadales bacterium; assembly: GCA_041576235.1. Classification (GTDB taxonomy): domain Bacteria; phylum Gemmatimonadota; class Gemmatimonadetes; order Gemmatimonadales; family GWC2-71-9; genus JABDII01. Next base: position 6,473 of record JBFGLJ010000067.1, read on the forward strand.
GGGTCTGCGCTTCGACCTGGGCCGCCAGAGCGGGAGCATGAATCCGCAAGGCGGGGAGAAGACTCCCATAGAAGCTGAGGGACTGCTGATCGCTCAGTGCACGCCCTGCCGTGGTGTAGCGTGTGAAGATCTGTCCGTCGCGGATGACGATCCCCCCCCCATCCGTGCGCCCCACCCCGAGCGGATCAGCACAGGCCCGCGGCCGCCGGTGAAGCCGACAGTCGGCGGCGACTCTCCAAAAGAGGCGCATGGCGTCGAAGGAAAACTCCTCACTCAACTCACTCCCGGGCGGAAGGGGCCTGATGTGTCCGTCCGGGCTCACCACCATGAAATCCGGGATCAATCTCCTGCCGTTCGACTCGAGAGCCAACTCCAACAACGCATAGCCTTGCTCGAGCGTGCGAAGCCAATCGCCGTCGGGATCGACACTCGCGAAGTAGGGGTAGGCGTACGGTAGAAAGTAGGAGAGGTTCACAATGCGATCGCCGACCGCCCAATTCCCCGCCGCCGGGAACCGACCGTTCGGCAGGTCGAGAAACTCAACGCGCCGGATCGCGAGGAGGAGTTCACGGGCACGGTCGCGGTAGGCGTCCACGCCGAACGCCCGGGCGGCGAGCAGGAGGGCAAAGGCGATTTCCTGGTCGGCGTCCGTGGCGGTGTTGGAATCCAGAATGACGCCGCCCCCGCCGCCGCCTACGGGCGACCACAACCACGCATAGAGCCCGTCCTCCCTGCGCAAGGTCGCTTCCGTCCAGGAAAAGACGCGCGCGAAGGTCTGGCTGTCCCGGGACCAGACGGCGGTGAGAAGCGCGTACCCCTGTCCCTCAGACGTGACGGTGCCGCCATCGCGGTGGAGGTCCAGCACATAGCCCAGCGGATGGACATAGGTGGTTCGATAGGATTCCCACGCCGTGTCCAGATACCTGGTGGCCGCCGATCGGCTGGTGCAGCTCGTGCCGAGCGCCAGCGCCAAACCTGCATAAGCGACGCCGGTCGGGACTCTCACGAGGATGTCAGGGTTGGCCCAGTGGAACCACTGCTTCTAGCGACAAGGAGAACGTCCGGTATCCATCGTCTTGGGCAAAGAAGAACACACCCAGTTCCGCCCAGATGGGGCCCAGACGCACCCCGCCCTCGACCAGAGCCTCGAGCCCAAAGCCGGACGCATCATCATCGTCGAAGTAGTGGGGATTCACTTCGCCGGCGAAACGCCACATCCGGCCCCTCCTGAGCGTTTGGCCTCGGAGGCCAAGCGCCACATACCGGTTGGGGCTGAAGTACTCCCCGACCTGATCCTCGAAGGTTTCCACGTATACGTTGGGCGCGACCACCGAACGGCGTCTCAGCCCGACCTCGATGGGGAACTCAAAGTGACCGTAAGCGAACAGTTGGCGGTTGTCGTCGCTGTAGCCCGCACCTCCCGCCTCGAGCCGGAGGCGATGGCGGGAGAAGTTCTTGTCCAGGTACACTTGCCCCTGATTGACGTACAGACTCGGTCCAACGGCTCCCAGATCCAGGATACGGTGGTGCCGAATGGTCCGCCCGGGCCGGTACGCGCGCCAGACCGGGTCGCGGGCGCCACGAACCCCGAGCACCGACTCGTCTCGGAGCCGGTAGGCGAGACCCAACCGCCCGGACGCCGAGGTGTCGCCGTCGTCCGGGGCCTCGATTCCTACCCGGACCTCGGCTTCGAGCGAAGGGGTCAGGAAGAGATTCCCTATCGAGAAGAACGCCGACGTCACTTGGAACTCCGCCAGTGTCTGCTCGAGTTCGCTCCGCACGCCGGCGGCGTCCATTCGAAGGCGCGCGCTTGGCCAGAACGCAGCCCTGACCCCGATCTCGCGATGCTCGAAGGCATTGTTGTCATCGGCCAACCCCGCCGGCACGCCAAACTCGGCCGTCAGCGCGGAGTCGAGAATGGCCAGCGCCCGGTCGAGCCGGATGCTATCCGCTCCCAACGCCCGGGCCTTCTCGAAGGCGGCTTCGGCCCGCCCATAGTCCCGTCGCTCGAGCGCGGTCTCTCCCAGCAAGACTTGGAGCGCACCCCGGTCAAAGCCGGGGGCACCGGGGGCGGCAGCCCGCTCGAAGAGCTGGTAGGCCTCCAGCAGCCGGCCGCGCGCTCGCGCGATTCGGCCCTGCCACAGCGCGGCACTATCGGTCGAAATCGGCCGGTCGTTCAGGCGGTCGAAGAGTCGGTCCGCGCGAGCACCGTCCCCGTCCAGGCGCAGCGCGGTCGCCAAGGCGAGTTCGGCCTCCCAGCCGTCCTCCTCTACCGCGTGTCTGGCCCATCGGACGGCCGCGCGTGGGTCCTCGGCCGCCAGACTCGCCTGCGCCACTTCGAGCCCCAACCCATCCGGGCCGCGTGCCTCAATGACTCGCTGGTAGTGGACCAGCGCTTCCTTCGCTTTGCCGATTCGGGCCAGCGCACGCGCGAGCGCCAGACGGGCGTCGACATCATCTGGTTGAGCCGACAAATGCGCGCGGTACAGTCCAATCGCGTCATCCCACCGTCCGAGCTGCTGTAACGCGAAGGCCGCCCGCACGCGCACGGGATCGGGCACCTCCCCGCGGTCCACGCCGTAGGCGCCCACCGCGCCCTGGTAGTCCCCGGTGGCCGCACGCAGATCGCCCACCGTCCACTCGAGGGAATCCGGGGGAGCATCCATGGCTTGGACCACCGTTTCGTATCTGGCCAACGCAGCGGCCGCTCGGCCGTCGGCTCGATACTGGCCGGCCAGCCATAGTTGCTGCTCGATCGACAACGTGGACCGACGTTCGAGCCGCTCGAGATAGCTCACCGCCAAGTCGGGACGACCGGCCGCCGTGGCGGCCCTCGCGCCGAGAACGAGCTGCGTCGAGTCGGCGGCGCCTCGATCGAGCACAGGCTCGATCCAGAGGAGCGCTTCCTCCCCCCGGCCGACTTCCAGGTAGGCTTGGGCAATGTCCACCCGGTCGCTGGCAGAGACTCCCCCGGGTCCGACCGCGGCAACGTAGCGTTCGAACCATGGGACCGCGTTTTCCGGCTGGGACATCCATCGGTACATCCGCCCAATCCGAAGCAGCAATTCGGGGTCCGGCGAAGGGCGAACGGCGGCTTCATATGCTCTCGCGGCGCGCTCAAAATGGCCCATCGATTCCAATCGTGTACCGAGGTCTTTCAGCGCCTGGGGGGTCGCGACAGGCAGGTACCTCCTGGCGGCGCGCCAGAGGAGGTCCAGTTCCGACAGCACTCGACGATCGCTGGGTCGGTGTTCGAGCAGCTGGGCGTAATGCCAGAGCGCTTGATCGATGGTCTCTACCCCAAGGGCAGCCGTATCCGCCTCGACCTGGTCGGGATCTCCCGAGCGCGGGTAGGCCGCCGCCCGGCGTTCGACATCGGCACGCGCGCGGCGTTCCCGCTCGCGCGCGATGTCGGCGAGCAGGATTCCGGGACCCGCACTCGAGGGATCCCGGTCGCGCCACGCGTCCGCCAGCGCGGAGGCCTCATCCAGCCGTCCGGCCCATGCCGCTGTCTTGGCTTGCAGTTCGAGCACGTCGGGATCGGGGGACGGTCGTGGAAGTGGGGCGAGGACGCGCCAGGCCGCTGCGTGACGGCCTTGGCTGTTGAGAAGCCACGCATATCGCACCCGGGCCTCGTCATCCAACTCCCCCTGGTTCGCGAGGGCGGCATACTCGCGGAGGGCGGCGGCGCGTTGCCCAGCACGCTCGAGCGCGTAGGCCAAATCCTTCCGAATCTCCGGAGGGTGGTCGGGGCGCTGGGCCAGGAGGGCCCGCAAGAGCGGCACGGCGGCGTCAAACCGCTCGGCCCGGAGGGCGAGTGCCGCGCGATGCTCGAGGTTTTCGGGATCGGCGATCTGGGCGTAGGCATCGAGCGCCGCCCCGGGGTCGCCCGCTGCCTCCAGCAGCTGGGCCCGCCGTGATGCTTGGGAGTCTAGCAGGGTCTGGCCGGCCATCTCCTGCAAGACGATACGGGCGCTGTCGGTGCGGTCTTGTCTGAGGAGTGCCCCAGCGAGTCCGAGGCTTGCTTCAGGATCGTGGGGTACCAGGCGCAATGCCTGCTCAAAGGATGCCGCGGAGGCCTCGGCGCGCTCGAGTCGCAGCTCCGTGAACCCTTTGACTTTGAACACGCCGGCGTCGGTCGAATCACGGGCCGCGGCCTTCTCGAGCAGGTCGAGGGCCTTGGCATCGTCTCCACCCCGAATCGCTTCGACCGCACGGGCGTAGAGCGCGCCTGGATCGAGCCGCCAAAAGGGCCCGCTGGTGAGGTGCAGTGCTACGGCTACGACCGCCAGCCAGCCGCCGATAGCCAGCAGCCTGGGCCAGGAAATGCTAGGTCGCCAGCTCAACCGTAATCCCGCCTGCGGGCAGTGGTCGTGGCTCCCGCGCCCGGAGTGACTCAGTGATGATGGGCCAGAGGGTCCAGAGAACGAAGGCTGATACCAGCACGTTCGCGACGATGACCCAGGGACCGGTGGTCCCGGCGAGGATCGCGTAGAACGGGAGAATGGCGTTGGCCGCGAATAACAGCAGCTGCGGCACGATAGAAACCAACGAGGTCCCGCGCGTATTGGGGCGCTCGAGATTGGTCACCTGGTACCGAGGGCGGCGGGCCGGCGGATAGACGAGCGCCTTGAGGGTGCTCCAGAAGTACACCGGGAACAGTCCCGCGAGGAACTGGAATTGCTTCCCGGGGTTTCGGCCCAGATAGAGGTGCTCTGCGGCCAACGCGTAGAGGACGAAGTAGACCAAGCGGGCAAGGACGATCTCGAACTCTGAACTGACGATCAGCGGGTTCCCAGACACATAGGTCCATGGCGGGATGAGGAAGAACACCGGCATCGCGAAGCCGGCCCAGATGTAACTGGTTCCGATGACGAGGTGGTTGAGCCGTGCCCGCCATCGCAGGCCCTTCTTGAGCACAGGGTTATCCCAGAAGAACAAGCGCATCGAGTCGAGGGCCCACTGCGAACGCTGGCGATAGACATCGCGGATGGTGCGAGGAGCGACCCCGATCGTCACTGGGTACGGGTAATAGAGTGACTTCCATCCCTTGCTATGAAGCTGGTACGACGTGCTCAAGTCTTCCACCAGGTTCCACGAGACAAACCCGCCGATGTCGTTCAGGGCCTCACGGCGGTAGACCACGCCCGAGCCACACGAAATCACCGAGTCATCGGCATCGAAGGCCAGTTGCACCGTTTCGTAGAAGACGCTGTCTTGGCTATTGAACGGGTCGCCCTTGGGCACCCAGAACGTCTGTTTCGACTGGACAAATGCCACCGAAGGGAATCGGAAGTAACCCGCCATGACCCGGATGGCTTCGGGCACGGGCACCTGATCGGCATCGAGTGTGAGAATGAGCTCCCCGGAACTTCGCGACAGCCCGAAATTCAGGTTGCCAGCCTTTCCACCCTGGCCGGCGGTGTTGTCGGATGCTCTCGAGAGATAGGTGAACCCGAGCTCAGAGGCTAATCGTTTTACCTCGGCGGAGCCGCCGTCATCCAGAACGTAGGTGGTCAGCGGTCCATCCCATTCCAGCTTGGCGGCGGCACGGAGCGTCTTTTCCACCACCTCCAGCGGCTCGCCATAGGTGGTGATCAAGACATCGGCGGACTTGCTCCCAATAGTCGCTAAGTCGACGCCTGCGCGTGGTTTGAATCGCAACTGCCACACATCGGTTGCGGCCAGCAGGAACAGGCCGAGACACATCGCCTCGGCAAAGATGAACAGCCATCCAATGACGGGATGATCGGGGTTGAGGGCACCCGGGAGGAGCACGAAGTACACCACGGCCGCCGGAACCGTCAGCAACACCAGCAGTCTGGCTCGCCGCCGCCGCCAGCGGTCATCCGCCTCGCCGTATCGTTTGTAGGGTCGTTTCTGCCGCCGCATGCTGTGCCCAGTTCGTGTTGAGATGCTGGGGCGAATCACGCCCCGATCCATCGCACAAGATTATACCGAACGAGTGCCTGCCAGGCCATTTCCAGGTGCAGACGCACAAAGTCCGCGAACCGATGCTCGGGCCGCGGACTGGATTGCAGCGGGAGGCCTACGGTTAGACTACCGCTGGAGTCGAGGACGGACAAACGCGCCACGGCCCGGACCATCGCACGCTCCTCCTCTTCCTCCAATCGCAATAATGACGCCGCGGCGGGGTTCGGGCGAACTCTCGCCCACCCAGGCGTAATAGTCCTCCGGAAGCGGCTCATTCATGGGAGAAGGCCGGGTGAATTCGATGGGCTGTGGCGTCGGCGCGCCAACTGTCTGCCCCGAGTGCAGCACCGACACGCCAAGAAGGGGGGGAGCCGGCTGCGCGGCGGTATGGGCGCCCGGTCTGAGAATCCGGTGGACCTCCGGGACCGTGGCCGGGGCCGGAGCGGCGAAGCCTGCCAAGGACCCCGTCCGCGGTGCCTCACCCGATGCCTCTGGCGCGCGACTCGGGTCGCCCGCCGGTAAGGCCTGTGCCGGCTCAGGCCTCGACAACTCGAGCGCCGAGGCCGTTTGAGCTTCGGACCCGGGCATGGCGAGCGTCAGATCGCGGGCCTGGCGCTCGATCCCGTCATTGCCTCGGGTGCCGTCCGCGGGGCCGCCGGGACCAACGCAGGCCGCCATCGCCCAGGCGAGGGAGAGCACACCGATTCTGGTCCGTTTCCGCATTCCAACTCCTTGCTGCACCGGGGGACGTCCGGCCGTCTCCAGGTCCACACATCGGCCTGGAGGCCCTACGACCCACGATCCGAATATTCTCCAACCATGGCCGCGGCGCCAGGTTCCTGCCTTGATGGCCGGCACCCTGTTACCTTGTGACCAGCGCTGATAGTAGGGGACATCCCTCAACGCCCCCCGGGATCGCTATGTCGACGTACCCGATGACGCGAGATCGATTCGTCACCGGTGTGACGGGTCTCCTTCTCATGATGTTCGCAGCGGTCATCATCACCACCGGTATCACGTTCACCACCGGCCCCAGGGTCATTGCGCTCCTGGCGTTGATTCTCTCCGTTGCGGTCTGTGGGGCCATCGCCGCCGCTGCCTACATCTACACGCCGACCGGGGTGGGCTTTGCCGCGGACGGACTCAAAGTCATGCGTCCGATCGGGCCGGTGGACATTCCCTACCCCACCATCCGTTCGGTCCAGTTGAGCGACGAATGGTTTGGCACCTCGCTCAAGCGGCCGCCTGGCGGTAACAGCGGGTTCTTTGGCATCTGGGGGTCGTTTCGGAGCCGAAGCCTGGG
>JBFGLJ010000068.1:0-13641 GCA_041576235.1 Gemmatimonadales bacterium
CCTCCCCTGCCCCTCCTGCCCCTCCTGCCGCCCTGCCCCGAGGGCCGTTCCGGCGATGCGCTCGACGAAGTACTTCGCGGGCAGGATGCTCACCGCGACGCGGAGCGCCTGGCCGGAGGCGGCTGGGGCCCAAGCCTTCCTGCTGGTTCCCGAGTCGCAGCCAGCGACCGCGGGGCCCACCAGCAGGAGAGCCAGGTTGAGCCGCGCTTGAGACATGGACATCCTGGAAGGGGGGAGGGAGATGGGCCGGTGGAATGGCGGGGGCGGCGCGGCAAAATACCAGAGGCCGAGGAATGGGGACAAGGCCGATTCACGGGGGCGTGTTTCCCCAGCCAGGGGCTCTTCTTACCTTTCGGCTCGGGCGTGGTGGCAGAGTGGTTTAATGCAGCGGTCTTGAAAACCGCCGTACCCTAGTCGGGTACCGTGAGTTCGAATCTCACCCACGCCGTCATGATGCCGGGCAACGATGCTCGGCGGGCACGGCGCCGCGGCGAGGCGGTCGCCTCGGTCGGTGCAAGGTGCACCGCCCTCCAGTAGAGTCCTCTACACCCACAGTCTATCCATCACATATAGCCGGGCTGTTCTCGCGCGCCGAGAAACACTGGGGAAAACCCTAAATCTGGCCGCTTTGTGTTGTCGCATCGCCATTGGGGGTTGTATTCTAGCGATGACAGCGGAGTGCACTCGTTCCTCGGCGACACTCATAAGGAGGCAATCATGCAGACCATTCGGAGTGGCGGAGCGGCCCTCGCGCTGATACTAGGTGGCGCGCTCCTGGTTGCCGGCTGCCAGCAAGAGCAGTCGGTGCAACAGGCAGGCATGGCCCCGCCGGCCAGCGCGGTCGCCCTTCATGCCATGTCCCTCGACGAGGCGGCGGATCTGACGGCCTCGTTCCGTCAGGCGAATCCCGGTGCCACCAGCGCGGGGTACTTCGACCGTGCCGTCGTCGATCAGATCCTGAGCGAGCCCGGCGTTTCAGGGGTGCGGGTCTACCACGCGCTCAATCCAGATGGGACCGAGGCCTTGGTGGTTGTCGGTGTCGACGCCCAGGGGAATGACCTCGAGACGGGGACCATCGCTGAGAAGAGCCGCCCATGCCCCCCGTTTTGTGGGGATGGTCGGCTGGCGGAGTAGCGGAGGAAGCGTAGGAGTCTGGTCATGGGAGAGGCCCTTACTTACGGATCGATTTGGGTCCAGCTCGTTCCGGTGGTGGCCTTCGTAGCGGTGCGGCGTTGGGCGAACGTGGCTCTGACCCTGACGGCGATCAGCGTGCTCGTCATGCTCGCCCAGGATTTGCTGATGGTGTGGTTCGGGAGCCGCGGGATGAACAACCTGTGGGTGTCCCACGCCGCGATGCCGGTGACGACGGCCCTCATCCTCTGGGCCTACTCCCACTGGCAGGTACGAGGGGCGCCGCGCTCTGCTATTCGCGTCGCGGCTGCCCTCTACCTCCTCATTTGGGTTCTCCTTTCCCTTGCTGCAGAAAGCTTCATGCAGTTCAGCCGCTTTACCGGCCCAATGCAGGCCATCCTGGTCATCGCCGCGGCCGGCTACACCTTGGTCGCCCATTTTCGGGAGACCGATGCCCCGCTCGACGAGCCCTGGTTTTGGATCAGCCTCGGATGGGTGCTGTACTTCGGCAGCGGGGTCATGCACGATCCCATTAGCCATCTCCTGCTGCGCGCGGGCGAGTTGGACTATCTCCGGCTCTCGTATTACCTGAAGGCCGGCATCAACGTTCTTGCGTTTGCTCTCTTGACCGGAGGCTTCTTGTGCGGACGGTTCCGCCTGAGGTTTGGTGGATTTTTGTCGCAGGTGCCAGCGCCGTTACGATCCTCGTGGCTGCGTTCCTCGTAGCCACCATCGTACAACAGCGACGTCACGTGGCGGCCATGCGGGCCTTCAGCGGCCGGTTGCTTGCCGCTCACGAGGAGGAACGGGCGCTCATTGCGCGCGAACTCCATGACGATGTGTTGCAAAGTGTCGCCGTTTTGATCGGCGAACTCGATGCCAAGGCCCAAGCGCCAACTCCCATTTCGGACACCAACAAGCAGTGGCTCGGTGAATACCGGGAGGAGGTCGTCGACTTGGCGGATGATATCGGCCGAATCGCCCGCCGCATGCACCCAGCCGTGCTCGATCACCTCGGACTCCAAGCGGCTATCGAAACCATCGCCCGGGAATTTGGGAAGACCGAGGGCATCCGGGTCGAGGTGGACGCCAGCCTCCACCACAAGCCGAGATCCCTACCGAAGGAAATCAGCACCAGCCTCTATCGAATCGCCCAAGAGGCGCTCCGCAACGTGGCGAGCCATGCCCAGGTGGACCACGCCGCGGTGTCGGTCAAGGAAGTCGACGGCGGCATTCAGCTGGTGATCGAAGACACCGGCCGCGGCATGCCCAAGGATTGGGAGTTCAGAAACCAGGGCCTGGGCCTCACCAGCATGACCGAGCGCATTCGCCTGGTCAACGGCCGGTTTTCGGTGCATTCTCAGACAGGCCTGGGTACCCGGGTCGAAGCCTGGGTCCCGCTGAGGAGAGCAACGCCATGACCGTCACTCGGGTTCTGATTGCCGACGACCACAAGATGTTCTGCGAAGGGTTGGCTGCCACCCTCACGCCCCGCTACCGCGTGGTCGGCATGGTGCATAACGGGGCCGACGTGTTGGGCGAGATCGAACGGGTCAAACCCGACGTGGCCTTGGTCGACATCTCGATGCCCGGCCAGAGCGGCATCGATATCGCCCGCCGCGTGCGCAAGCTCGGCTGGCCCACCAAGATCATCATCCTCACCATGTATGACGATCCCATCTTCGCGGTCGAGGCCCTGCGAGCCCAGGTCTCGGGCTTCGTGCTCAAGCACTCGCCGCGGGACATCTTGATCGAAGCGGTGGAGAAGGCCCTCAGAGGCGGGACCTACGTGGACCGCGCCATTCGCCGGAAGCTCCGCGCCTACGCGCCCGACGGCGACGAGCCCGACGTCGACACCCTCGCCGAAAGCAAGCCCGGCGCGGACCTGACCCACCGGCAACGACAAGTCCTTCGGCACATCGCGCTCGGATCGACCATTGCGGAAACCGCCAAGGCCCTGGGCCTGAGCCCCAAAGCCATCGAGTTTCACCGCGGGCGGCTCAAGAAGCTCCTGGGCATGAGCACCACCGCCGGGTTGATTCACTACGCGCTGTCGCATCGCATCCTGGCCGAGGAAGAGGCGGTGGCGGCCAACGATCGCATCCAGCCCGACGACTGAGCGAGGCCAAGCTCGTCTCGATCGCTCCACCCGCCGCCCCACCTCCCTGCCACGCCCGGTCCGAGCGCGGAGCACTGGTCGGTGTCCAGCGAAGTCTTCTCCCCCGTCGCCAAGATCTCACCCTCGAGACCGGCCCATCAACGTCGAGGGTCAGATCGAGCGCCGGTAGGCCGATTACTTCCGTGAGGCTCGCCAGAGGCCGGTGGCCGTGATCGATGGGCTGACCTCGACCGCGGTCCCGAACATGGCCGTGTCGTCCTGAAAACGGCCGGTGTAACTGAAGTTCACGGTATTGAAGTTGAAGGACACCGAATCGCCCGTCACCAGCCCGTTGATCACCTGCCGGGGGAGCGCATCGCGCTGATCGGTGGCGGAGCCGCTCACACACACCACCGTTCCCCCATCGCTCTGCCCGGAGAAGGTGCTGTCCGTTTGGATGAGGCTCAACTCGACGCCGCCGACGAGACAGTCGGCGACGGCGCTCCGCAGCGAGGCGGTGAAGGTCCAGAGACCGGAGACGTCCCGCATTCCTTGCGGGCCTGACGGGCCGTCCGAGCACGCACTGGCCAGCATGGCGCCCATGATCAGCAAGGGGCCAAGCCGGGGGCTAACCGTCTCTGTTCGTACCATTTCCCCAAGATGAGCGTCCGGGAGGAGCGAGGCAACGCGGGTCTCCCTGGACCTTGCTCGGAGCCCCTCCATGGTATCACTTTCCACCGCCCGTGGAGCGGTGGCCGAGTGGCTGAAGGCACCGGTTTGCTAAACCGGCATAGGGGTAATTCCCCTATCGAGGGTTCGAATCCCTCCCGCTCCGTTCACGTCGCGGGGGGGGCCGGCGGTCCGCGGTTCATGGCCCCTCCCGCCCCGAAACCCTCGCCCTTTCCCCCGTCCCGGACCCCATGGTTCCATGACGAACACCCGGGTTCGTTTTGCCCCGTCCCCGACCGGCTATCTCCACGTCGGCGGGGCGCGCACGGCGTTGTTCAACTGGCTCTTCGCCAAGCGCACTGGCGGCACGATGGTGCTGCGCATCGAGGACACCGACCGTGCCCGGAGCAGCGACGAGCACACCAAGGTCATTCACGACGGCCTCATGTGGCTCGGCATTTCGTGGGACGAGGGACCCTTCTTTCAGGCGGATTACGCTGACCAACAGCGCGCTCACGCTGAGCGGCTGCTCGCGGAAGACAGGGCCTACCGCTGTTTCTGCACCGTCGTGGAATTGGCCGAGCAGCGGCAGCGGGCGGATCGCCACAAGGCTCCGTTTCGCTACGACCGGCGATGCCACGCCTTATCGGCAGCCGAAATCCAGGCCAAGCTCGATGCCGGCATCCCCTTCGCCATCCGGTTCCTCATGCCGGCGGAAGACATCGCGTGGGAGGACGCGGTGCATGGCTCCATCAGCTTTCATGGCCGGGACCTCGATGACTTCGTCATCCTCCGGAGCGATGGGTCGCCCATCTACAATCTCGCGGTGGTTTCGGACGACCTCGCGATGCGCATCACCCATGTGATTCGGGGCGCCGATCATATCTCCAATACCCCAAAGCAGATCGCGCTCTACCGGGCGCTCGGCTTCGAGCCTCCGATTTTTGCTCACGTCCCGATGATCCTGGGTGCCGACGGCAAGAAGCTCTCCAAACGGCATGGGGCGACCGCCGTGGGCGACTACCAGGACCACGGCATCCTGCCCTTGGCCATGCGCAACTTCTTGGCACTGCTGGGGTGGTCGCCGGGCGACGACCGGGAGATCCTGACCCTACGAGAGATGATTGAGGCCTTTTCACTCGAGGCCATTCAGAAGAAGCCCGCCATCTTCGATACCACCAAGCTCGAGTGGATGAACGGGCAATATTTGTCGAGCCTCCCTGCCGATGAATTGGCACCCGTGGTACGCCCGCGGATCGCCGGCATCCTCAAGGCGACAATCCCGATGGCGTCGGCGAATTTCAAGGCTACTTTCACACCGGAGCAGCTCAACGCAGCGATCGATGCGGTTAAGGTACGATCACGAACCACACTGGACTTGTCAGAACAGGTGGCCAACCGGCTCAATCCCGAACGGGTGGTTCCAGATGACAAGGCCAAGAAACTCAAGCGCAGAATGGGAGATGCTTTCGTTACGAACATCCGACTGGCCCTGGATGTTCTTCAGGATGTCGGTGAGGGTGACTGGAAGCCTGAGCGCCTGGTGGAACTCTTGCGCGAGGTGGCGGAATCAGCAGGACTCAAACTGGGCGACGTGATGCAACCCATCCGCGTCGTGCTCACCGGGTCGACCGTATCGGAACCCGTGAACGACTTGCTTTACGTGGTGGGCCGCGAGCAGAGCCTCGCCCGGTTGCGCACCGCCACCATCAGTCCAGCTCAGGGACCCAAGACTGAGGACTGAAGACGTGAATCGTGAGTCATATGTCATCGGTCGCCAGTCGTCAGCGAAGGGAGGAGACGAGATGCTGCGTCGGTTCATGTCCACCAGCGGCCTCGCGACGATGCTCTTGGTGAGCGTGGGCTGCGCTCGGCCGTCCGCCTCCCCCTCTCCCCCAGCCCCGCTTCCGCCTGAGGCGCAAGCGGAGGCGCCCGAGCCTCCAGAGGCCACCGAGCCCAGTGTCGACCCCGGACGGATGGATGCGCCGCGCGTGGTCATCCCGCGGGATACGGCGCCGCTCATCAAGCCCACGATCGATTCGGCGCGCCTCGATCGACCGGACGTCCTCATCCCGCGCGACGGCACGCCCCCGTTCCCGGCCCCCCCCTCGGTCATCGACTCGGCACGCCTCGGCGAGCCGCTGCGTAGGCCGCCTCCGCCCAAGGCCGAGGCGCCCGTGCGGATGAGCTTCGTGGGAGACATCAGTCCCGGAACCATCACCCTTCCGGGTGGCGTCCCGCCCGACAGCGGCCGGGGCCTGCTGGCTCGGGTCACCGGGCTTCTCGAGGGAGATTTGGTGGTGGGCAACTTCGAAAGCACCGTCGGCGATACTGGCACCCCGAGCAAGTGCCGTCAACGCGATGGGAGCATCCGCCAGAATTGCTACGCGTTCGTGTCGCCGACCCACCTGTTGCAGCGGCTTCGCGAGGCCGGGTTTACCCATCTCAATCTGGCCAACAACCATGCCAACGACCTGGGACCGGTCGGCCGGGAGCAAGCGGAGCGCGCGTTCGAGGCGTTGGGGATCCGTACCTACGGTCCGCTCGAGCGCATCAGCATCGACACCCTGTACCGGGGAGACAGCATCACGGTCGTCGGGCTCGTGGGGTTCACGACCTACCCGCACTCGTACAACCTCTTGGACATCGCCGAAAGCGAGGCGGTGATCGGAAGCGTGCGGCCGGTGGTGGATGTCTTGATCGCCACCTTTCATGGTGGCGGCGAGGGGGCCGAGGCCGTTCGGACGCCGCGGGGCATGGAGTTTCTCGGCCGTGAACCCCGGGGGGATCTGCGTCGGTGGGCGCGCGCGGTCATCGATGCGGGGGCCGATGCCGTCATCGGCCACGGCCCGCACGTGCTTCGGGGCATCGAATTCTACCTGGGCCGCCCCATCGTCTACTCGTTGGGGAATTTCGCCACCTATCGCGGCTTCAATCTGACGGGCCCGCTGGGTGTGACCGCCGTCCTCCACCTCGAGCTGGGACCGGAGGGCGCCTTCCGCGCCGCCCGTCTCCACCCACTGATCCAACGCCCACGCATGGGGCCCGAGCCCGATCCCGAGGCCAAGGGCATCAAGCTCATGCAGCGACTGTCGAGGGAGGATTTTGGGGAGTCGGGGGCCGTCGTCACCGATGCGGGCGAGATCCTCCCACCGCGCGCGGAGGTGCCGGCCCCGTAAGGAGCACCGTGCCTAGGGTGTAGGCGCCTCGTCGGGGGACGGGGGTGGGGCGGTCCGCTGATTCTCCTCGAACTCCTTCTCGCGAGCCTTTCGTTCCCGGATCTCGCGGATCACCTCTTTGAACTCCTCGACCGTTTGTGCTCGCCGGGCCGCGTAGTACAGATCGGCCCGCCGGTCCATCAGTTCGTTGTACGCCCGCGACTGGTCGATGTTGCCACCCGGAATGGGCAGCAGCGCGAGCACGGCGGCCGGAATCTTGAGCCCGGCGATGTAGATATTGTTGCCGTCGAGGCCAAACTTGCTGCCGGCAATGGTCGTGGTCCAATCGGGGAGCGGCACCGCCGCGGCACCCGGTTCGTGCGCCACCGAATCGATGAACGCCTGCACAATGGCCGTGACCGCGCTGTCCACCAATTCGGTGTGCGAGCGGGAGAGCCGTTGGGCCAGCTCCCGGGGCGGGAGCGGCAACGGCCGCACCCAGAGATGTCCCTCGCCGAGGCCGGGGCGAATCCGCCCGATGCCGCCTCGCGCGCGGGTGGTATCGAACGACAACAGCGGTGGGAACTCACGGCTGCCGGTATCGGGCGGGGTATCGGTGGGGATCACCGGGCGGACAACGGGCGTGGGTGGAGCCGCGGGCGGTGCCGGGGTCTCCCGGCGGCCGATGAACGGCAGCGCGACGTCCCGCCGCTCGGCCTCGGGCGGGGTCAACACGATCACCTGGGGCTGGGGCGCCGCCCGCCGTTGCCAGACCGGAAGGTGCGGCTCGGCGCGAAAGAGGAGCACGAAGGCCGCATGAACGGCGACGCTCAGCCCAATGGCCCAGGCCGACCACCGCCGCGGGCGGGGCAGCCAGAGATCAGGCTGGCGTCTCAAGTGCCCTCCCTTTCTCCTGGAGCGCCGCGAGGGCTCGTCCCAATCGATGGCTCGCCTCGCTCAGCCGCGCCGGAGCGACGGTGAGCGCGATCCGAAAGAACCCTTCACCGGCGGGTCCAAATCCACTGCCGGGTAACACCAGCACATCGAACTCCTCGAGCGCCACCCTCGAAAAATCACGGGCGGCAACACCTTCGGGAAGTGGTACCCAGAGATACATGGTGGCTCGAGGCGGTTCGACCCGAAACCCCGCAGTCCGAAGGCTCGCCACCGCGGCGTCACGCCGCTCGCGCAGGGTATTCACGACCGGCTGGGCCAACCGCTCCGCCTGGTCCAAGGCCGTGCAGCCCGCACGCTGCACCGCGAGGAAGGGTCCGGTATCGAGGTACGTCTTGACCTTGGTCAGCAGCGTGATCAACCCCTGCCCCCCGGCGACGAAGCCGATCCGCCATCCCGTCATGGAGAAACTCTTCGACAGGCTGAAGAATTCCAGTGCCACGTCCCCGGCATGCGGAATCTCGAGGATGCTGGGCGCGCGGTAGCCGTCAAAGGTGACGTCGCAGTATGCGTTGTCGTAGACAAGCGCGATCTCGTGCGCGCGGCAGAGGGCCACCATGCGCTCGAGGAACTCCATGGGTGCCACGGCCGCGGTCGGGTTGTTGGGGTAGTTGAGATAGAGGATGCGGGTCCGGTCGAGCAGGGCCGTTGGGAGCGCGTCGACCAGGGGAAGGAACCCGTCTTCGGATCTGAGCGGCACCACATGGGGCTCGGCGCCAGCGAGAATCGCTCCTCCCATATACGCTTGGTAGCCCGGCTCGGGAATGAGCGCCACGTCACCCGAGTCGATGAGACCGAGGGGCAGGTGGGCGATGCCGTCTTTCGATCCGATCAACGGCAGGAGTTCCTTCGTGGGGTCGATCTGGTAGCCGAATCTCCGCTCCAGGTACCCCGCCGCGGAGCGCCTGAACGCCATGAGACCCTGTTGAAAGCCATATTTGCTCATGGCGGGGTCGGTGATGGCCTCTTGGAGCGCCGCCACGACCTCGGGCGGCGGCGGCATGTCGTTGTCACCGGCGCCCAAGTCGATGACGTCGCGGCCGGCCTCGATCAAACGACGCTTGATTCCAGGGAGTTCCGCCAATGGGTATCCTGGCAGCGCTTGGACGCGGCTGTTACCCGATTTCATAGCGATCCTTCGCTCACAACGGGATTGGAGAGCAGGCCCACGCCGGGGATGTCTACGTCGACCACATCGCCGGGCTGGAGGGGACCCACTCCCTCCGGCGTCCCCGTCGCGACCAGGTCACCGGGCTCCAGGGTCATGATACCACTGATATAGCTCAGGAGTTCCGGGATCGCGAAGTGCATGTCTGTAGTGCTGCCCCGTTGACGCACCTGACCGTTGACCCGGCACACCACTTCGAGCTCCTGCCAGTCAGGAGGATCGGTGACCGGGGCACCCACGGGACAAAAGGTATCGAATCCCTTGGCTCGGGCCCACTGCCCATCGAGCTGCTGCAGGTCTCGCGCCGTGACGTCGTTCATGCACACCAACGCCCCGATGGCCGCCTCGGCCTCCTCGGGTCCCGCCCGGGTGAGTCGGCTTCCAATCACCACGCCCAGCTCACCTTCGTGCTCGACCCGTTTCGACGCCGCGGGGAGCACGATCGGCTCGCCGTGACCGATGACGGCACTGGGCGGCTTCAAGAACAGGAGCGGTTGCGCCGGCAGGGAATGTCCGAGCTCCTGGGCGTGGGCAGCGTAGTTCCGACCTATACATACGATCTTTGAGGGGGTGACGGTGCTCACCAGGCCGTTCCGATGCCGTGACGGGCAAAGAAATCCTCGCACGCGATCCGCACCTGTTTCCACGTACCGATGACCTGGTCGGCCGGGGGCAGACCCGCCAGCATAATTGGGCCGTAGCGTTTGGTGAGAATGCGGGGATCCAACAGCAGCACCACGCCGACATCCTGGCGGGAGCGAATCAGTCTGCCGAATCCCTGCTTGAGCTTGAGGGCCGCATGGGGGAGCAGGTACTGCCAGAACCCGTCGCCGCCCTCCTCGGTGATCCGTTCGATCCGAGCGGACGTGACTGGTTCGGAGGGTACCTTGAACGGCAGCTTGGTCAGGACCAGGGCGCGGAGCGCACGGCCGGGCACATCCACCCCTTCCCAAAACGAATCGGTGCCGAGCAGAATGGCGTTTCCGGCTTCCCGAAAGCGCCGGAGCAGGGCGTCCCGCGGTGCCTCTCCCTGACCCAAGAGCGGCCAGGTGGGCGGCAGCGACTCGCGGAGCAGGCCCGCCACCCGTCGGAGCGCCGCGTGGCTTGTGAAGAGGACGAACATGCCCCCGTCCGCCGCCGAGGCGAGGTCGGAGACGATCTCGGCGGTCGCCGCTTCGTGGGTCGCCTGGTCGGCGCGCGGATCCGGCATGTCGTTGGGGATCCCGAACAGGCATTGTGCGCCGTAGTCGAACGGGGAGGCGAGAATCTCGCGCACGGTGACCGGAGACGGCGCGCTACTCAACCCGAGCCGGTGTTCCAGAAATTCGAACTCGCCGCCGGCGGCCAGGGTTGCGCTGGTGAGCACCACTGTGTCCACGCGGTCGAAGATCAATTCGCGCAGGATGGGAGCCAGGTCGAGCGGCACGGTCGACAGGCGCACATGTTGCCCCTGCGATCCCCACCGCTCGATCCACCGAACGCTGGGGGCGCCGCTGGGGAGGGGCCGGAGGGTGCGGTTGAGACCGTCTTCCTGAGCCTCGAGCCGCCGCAGCACGCCCCGGAGTTCCTTGAGCAACTGGTCTTGGCGCTCAGAGTCGGCGGCCTGGGTCAGCCGGTCCGCCACGGTTTCCACGAGATCCTTCATCGAGCGGAAGGAACCCACGGCGGCATCGAGTTCCTCGCCGAGGCCAGCGGCCCACATGTCGTGTTGGGCGAAGTCGTCGTCGAGGCGGAGCGTGCCGCCTGGGACATCGGCCAGGTGCTGATGCAGCCGGGCGAAGAGCGCGTCCGTGGCCCGCCGAGCGGTGCCCAGCGCCGGCAGGAGTCGCTCCCGGACCAAATCGACGCTTGCGCGGCTGAGCAGATCATCGCGGGACACGAGCTCCTGGGTGAGAGCCGGCGCCAGGCCGCGGCCGTTTCGCTCGAACCGGTTCAGGAGCCGGCGGACGGCCCAACTCGACACGTGGGCGCCCAGGTGGCCGGCGGCGACGTCTTCCAAGTGGTGGGCTTCATCGAGAATGAGCCGGCGGTACGGCGGGAGCACCGCGGCCTCTTGCCAGTTCTCTTGGGCGCTCCGCACCGCGAGATCGGCCGCGAAGAGGTGGTGGTTGACCACCACCACGTCGGCTTCCGCGGCCCGTTGCCGCGCTTGGAACACGAAACACCTGGCGTAGTGCGGGCACTTGAGTCGGGTGCAGAGATCGGACTCCGCGCTCACTTCATCCCACACCTCTTGATTCGGGCTGAAGGGGAGGTCGCTCAGGGTGCCGTCGGAGGTGTGGCCCGCCCATTTCGCGAGGGTCAGCAGCTCATCGATCCGATCGGGTTCGAGCAGCGTCTGCTGCGCCGATGCCGCGTGCTCCAACCGCGCCAGGCACAGGTAATTCCTCCACCCCTTGAGGAGAGCGAACGTCGGCGTGTAGCGCTCGTCGGCGAGCGCGTCGCGCAGGAGAGGTAAGTCCTTGCCGACCAGCTGCTCTTGCAGGTTGATGGTGTTGGTGCTGACCACCGTGCGCTCCCGATTGGCTTGGGCCCAGGCCAGGGCCGGAACCATGTAGGCAAACGACTTCCCTACGCCGGTGCCGGCTTCCAGCACTTGAACCCCGCCTTCGTTGTAGCAGTCCGCGATGTAGGCCGCCATGTCCCTCTGGGTCGGCCGGTCCTCGAACTGCCCCAGCACCTTGGCAACCAGGCCTCCCTCAGCGAGGGCACCCACGACCTCGAGGGGGTCGATCGGGGTGGACACCTTGGGCGCCGGCACCTCGGTCACCACGTAGAGCGAGGACGCGGTGTTGTCGATGATCCCAAACCCGACTCCGGCATCGTGGAGCCGTGTGGCGATGCTCAGGTCAGCCTGGGACGGCTCGAGCGTGCCATCGGGGTGGTTGTGGAGGAGCATTTGACCGCGCACGGCGACCCCGGGCAGGGCCAGCACGGCATCCGGGGTGCCCCGAGCCACGGCTGCGGCACGAATGATGTCCCCATTTTCGATCAGGTCCGCGACAAAACACACCTCGCGCCCGCCGGCGGAGGCAATCTCCTGCGCGAGATACGTGCGCACTTCCGTGCTCAGGCGCTCGGCGGGGCGGCTCGGCAGGGTGACTGACATGGGGGTGAAAGGTAAATGAGTCTTCAGCCTTCAGTCGACAGTCGTGAGCCCTGCAGCACGGAGTCTCCGTTCCGATCCGGCAATGACGGACTGATGACCGATGACCGATGACTCAAGACTCAAGACTCACGACTCGCGTCTCCCGTCTCATGTCTTCAGTTCCCGCTTCTTGGCCGCCGGGAACAGCACGTTGTTCAGGATGAGCCGGTAGCCCGGCGAGTGGGGATGGAGCGACAGATCGGTCGGCGCGTCGCCGATCTGATGCTGAGGGTCTTCGGGATCGTGCCCGCCGAAGAAGGTCCACGTCCCTTGGCCGCGTTCGCCATGGATGTACTTGAACCAGGGTGCGCCGGGCTCCTCGGCGAGCACGGTCACGTTTGGTTTCACGGTCCGCCGCGTGAACGAAGTGGTGAGGCCGTAAAAGTCAGGAATCACCTGGCGGTGATTCTGGACCAACATGGTGGCGACGGGATCGATCTTGGCGCTGAAATTGAACAACCGGAATGAGCCGAGCGGTTGGCGGTGGGCCGGAGAATTGACCTGGTGGCCATCGATATCCGAGAACTGGGAAATGGTGGGACTGAGCACGAGGACCGCGTCCTGGAAGGCCAGCGTTTCCCGCCAATCCATCTTGGCGGACGCGTTGGGATCCATGGGGTTGCCATCGGCGTAGTTGGCAGCGATGTCCACGTCAGCGCTGGCGAGTGCCAGTTCGAGGGTTTCGGTTGCCGTGCACATCGCGAACAGAAAGCCGCCCTGTTCAACGTAGGCACGAATCGCCTGCGACACTGCCCGCTTGAGCGCCGGCACGGTGGCAAAGCCCTGTTGCCGCATCATCTGCTGGTTGCGATCGACCATCTCCGAGAGCCAGCTCGCCCCGGCATAATTTAGAAAGAATTTGGAATACTGGCCGGTGAAGTCTTCGTGATGCAAATGCAGCCAATCGTAGTCACGAATGCGGTCGCTCAGCATCTCGGCGTCCCACACGCGGTCATAGGCGATGCCCGCGTACTCGAGCGCCATGGTGACCGCATCATCCCAGGGCGGCGTGTTGGGCGGTGCGTAGACGGCTACCTTGGGGGCCTTCTCGAGCGGGATGGCATCCATGTTGGCGTCCTGAACCTCGGCCCGGATATCCAACACCGCCCGCTCGCTCAACGGCTCCAGGGTCACGCCTTCGAGCTGGGCATCTCGCGTCGTGGCTGCGTCCGCAGGAATGAGAAACGCGCCACTTCGGTAATTCAGTAGCCACTCGGCGCGGCCTGCCCGTTCGAGGAGCCGAAAGGCCACCCCGTACGCCTTGAGATGATCGCCTTGGGCATCATCCATCGGCACGAGCCAGTAGGGATTGGCA